>ASZI01000104.1 GCA_000416315.1 Osedax symbiont Rs2
ATGTGGTGCAGTGAAGTCACCGACTCAGGTAATATTAAGATTTTTCCTTCTTTGGTTTATCCGGTTGTTGCTCGGTAGGTTTTTCTTCGGCTTTAGGTTTATCGGTATCTTGACCACCACAACCGCCACAGCATGTACTCATAACTAACCTCTCTATAATGTCTGATTCGATAGTTAAGCCAACAAAAGTTCGCACAAATAATTAAAATTTTGTGCAGCTAACCACGAAAATGAATAATTTAAATTTATTTAGCAGTATTCATAATAACTTAACTTTGAGATGAAATAATTGATGCGAATCATTATTAACTGCATTAACTCTGACCTGAATCCGTGATTTCACTGAGCTTATAGCAGAATTCTTAATTTTCAGAGTGTCCTTAGATTAAGCGGCGCTTGGGAGTCACTGATTCAGCTTTAAAGCAGAGAGCATCTTCCCTGAGCTGGAGAGTGCAAATGCCCGCGCCCGCGAATAGCCAATTTTCGGTGCAGATATCCTGTTATCCCACTGCAATTCATCAGCCTGCACAGCCCTATCTTTAGTATGAAAAAAGTAAGACTAGCAGTAATCTGCAGCGAGATTATTTCATTGAACTTAGGCCAATCATATACCTGAATCCGTGACTTCAAAGTGAATACAGAGTGTAAGATATTGGTTCTACAGTGGAATTGAAAAATCTTAGCTGCATGCCTATATGCGTCCGGCATTCGCTAAATAAATGCATCCATACATAAAGCCGCTAGGTTCAGTGAGTATTTTTCTAACCGCTATATAATCAAGAACTGGCGCTATCTGGTGCAGTGAAGCCACAGATTCAGGTAATAGTAGCAAAAGAAAATTAGCGTCCAACACACATAAAACAACTTATTTGCAAGGCTCCGTTAGATAGGTAATACTCTCAGGGAGGCTATATTTATTTAACTTCCATCACTATCAACATATTAGAGTAAAATACGCTACAATTTATGAAATCATAAATCCTAGCCCCCTTGTAAATTTAACTTAGTTAAAACAACTCTCTAACCTAACTCTGGAAGCTTTATGACCGAGGAAATAATAACTAATTTGGAAGGCGAAGACGAGCATATTTTATATGGCTTAGATGCTTGGACTGAGTTTTTAGGCGATAAGAGTTTACCCGCAAGGGCCAGTAGTTTAAAGCGTCTCCACCATTTAATCTGTAGTGATAAATCAACTATCCAACAAGTTGAAGCTGTTATAAGAAAAGATCCAGTACTAACACTTTACGTCGTTAGGGAAGCCCAGCTGAAGCATAACGCTAAAAATTCAGCGGTAACAACTATATTACATGCGGTTACTTCACTTGGCTATGAAGGCATAGATACAATAGTCAAAGATATCAAGCCGATGTCTTTAAACCCCAGGAACGTCCAACAAAAACGTTTCTTACACGCGATAGCCACCAGTCATCATGCTGCACACCAACTACAGGCCTGGATGCATCTGAAAAACTTGCCTTTAATAGACGAGTCATATCTAGCGGCGCTTTTTTATAGCATAGGTTTTTGGTCGCTATGGCTACATGCACCTTTACATATGCAGCAAATCCAAATGCGGATCCACGAACAGAACCACGACCCCGTGGAAGCGGAGAGCGAAATACTGGGCTGTAGCATGCAGATGATTTCTAAAAACCTAGCAAAGACATGGCAACTTTCTGAATTAACTCAACTTTCTCAAGATCACAGCACCTCTCCATCTTTCGAAACATTAACCAAACTTCATAAAAGAGCCTTAAAAGATCCGAACATTAGCGGACTAGAGCTTAGAGAATTAAACCATATCACCCAGCAAAAGCACTTTCCGATAAAGCTAGCTAACTGGCTCGCTTTACATGCCTCAAGAAGCTGGTATTCACAGAGTACGATGCGAAACATTGACTTAGTCAGTGATTATTTAAACCTTTCAAAAGAACAAACCATTGCACTCATTCACCGTTACTGTGGAAATTCTTCGAGAGATTACTTCGCCCCTGGTATTGCATCTCCAGCCTGCCAATTGCTCTTCATCCCCTCGCCTATAAAACCTCATTACAAAATGGGCACTAAAGAATTAGCAGCGAACCAACTTCAACACCCGAAACCAGAAGTGCCTATGATCAAAAATATTGATCTGGCAGCTAGCGATCATCTCTATTTAAATATAAATTTTTATCAGTTAATCGATAAGCATTTAACGGCCAACGAAAAAAAATCCAAGTTCGAAAAACCAACTCAGGTATTGCTCGCATTATTACAAGGTTTAGAAAAAGGATTGGGCATAGAGCGACTTGCTTTAATGTCTATCAGCAAAAAAAATCAGACTTTGCAAACGATACAAACGATTGGTTTTGCAGAAGAGGACGCAATCAAGCACTTCAAAAACACTTATACTGAAGATGCTTTATTCGCCGATCTTTGCAGCCGCCAGTGTTATTATATATTTGATGAAAATACCGAGCACAAACTATCAAAAAAGATAAAGCCTGCAACTTTGGCTATATTTAGTAGTGAGTTTATGATTATTTCAATTTTTAGAGTTAATCAACCTATCGCAGCCATCTATTTAGATATGCACGAGCAACCAATTTCCAACTTCATTCGCGAAAGATGCAGACATTTGTGTTACGCGAGCTCACACGCACTGGAACTATTATAAGAAACCCCTGATGCACTCACAATCAGCATAGTTCATTCAAGACAGAGCCTGAATGACTAGTAGCATCAGTAAAACACGGAACAGAGCGCACTAATCTCTCGATACGCTCTGTGATATTGATATATAAAAACTTTAACCACCGTCAAAAGCTGCTCTTAGCAGCTTTCCCGAGAGGAGATACAGCTCCTTAGCACGTTTAACTTGGGCGCTTTCTACCTACTTCTTGACGCACTCGTTGATTTTTATAACGTCGCTCGAATCCAGCTTTTTCAGCAGGCTTCATTTTTAGTGGTTTTTTATCTCCAAGCTCCAGCTTTTTTGCCAACACTTTAACATCTTTGATATCTAACTCTTTCCAAGTTCCGATTTTAACATCACTTGGCATAAAGATTGTCCCATAGCGAACCCGCTTCAACCGGCTGACTTTAATCCCCTGAGACTCCCAGAGTCTACGCACCTCTCTGTTGCGCCCTTCCATCACTACACAGTGATACCACTTATTCGCACCATCACCATCAAAGAACTGAACATCGGTGAATTTTGCCATGCCATCTTCCAACAAAACACCCTCTTTCAATCGAGCGATCATCTCATCATCTATATTGCCTAACACACGAACCGCATATTCACGGTCAATATTTGCCGACGGGTGCATCATTTTATTAGCCAGCTCACCATCACTGGTAAAAATCAATAATCCAGAGGTATTTATATCTAAACGGCCGATTGCTATCCAGCGACTATTCTTTAAAGGAGGCAAGTGATCATATACTGTTGGCCGTCCTTCAGGGTCATGTCGGGTCGACACTTCGCCGACAGGCTTGTTGTAGATCAGCACCCTTCTAGGGCAGTCAACTTCAGACACTAATTCAATTTTACGACCGTCCAGCTGAATCACATCTCTGCGCGTCACCCGATCCCCTAATTTTGCCTTATCACCATTGATAGAAAATCTACCTTGATCTATCCAGCGCTCCATCTCACGACGTGAACCATATCCGGAGCGCGCCAGTACTTTTTGTAATTTTTCATCACTCATTTATGACGCATCCTCTAAAAAGTTAAAAAAAAAGCCCCCTGATCATTCAGAGAGCTTCTAGGTTTTTTCTATTGTACAGTATTTATGTAATTAAGCAGCTTTCTTTTGTTGCATTATTGGCATCAAAATACTGCTGAAAAACCACTGGGGTACGACCGCGACCCGACCATTCATGAGTGATATCATCAACCACCACTCGATATTTAGCCTTTACTTTTTTCTTGACCACCATTGGAATGATATCTACAAGGTCTTCAAAATCAACACCAGAATCTAACATTGCCTGGCGAATTGTCGCTATTTTTTTTATTTTCGCCTGCTTTTCCTCAATCAGTTTTTTATCTTGTAATTGATGCTCTTTTAAAATATTTGTCAAATCAGCAATAACTTTACTTAATTCATCAATTGATAATTCTTGGCACTGTTTACGGAGCGAGTTTCTACGCGTTAGTATTCTTACAAAATCAGTCATCACTATTTCCAGTTAATATCTTAGTAGTGGCAATTTAACTCACATATAAACAGATATCAAGATAAAAACAATCGATATTATTTATTATAATTAATAACAGTTACTAAAAGTTATTAACATCTCCGGCACCGGTTCTAATTATTTGCGGAACATCTTCTACTAAATTAATAACACTGGTTGCCTCCATCCCACAATAACCTCCATCAATAACTAAATCGACTTGGTGCTGCAATATATCTCTAATTTCATAGGGGTCAGTTAGTGGATCTGTTTCATTGGGAAGAATTAAAGAAGTACTCATGATCGGCTCTCCAAGTTCTCTCATTAATTCTAGAGCTATGTTGCTATCGGGAATCCTCAAGCCAATGGTTTTTCGCTTGGGGTGCAACAACCTTCTCGGCACTTCTGATGTCGCCCTTAATATAAAAGTATAAGCGCCAGGAGTGTAAGCTTTAAGGATTCGATACTGCTGGTTGTTGACTTTCGCATAGGTGCCTATCTCGCTTAAATCTTGACAAACTAAAGTGAAATTGTGTTTATCATCTAATTTCCTGATACGCTTTATTCGATCCACCGCATTTTTATCCCCAAGATGACAACCTATTGCATAGGCACAATCGGTTGGATATATAACCAAACCTCCCTTGCGAATTATTGCCACCGCCTGTTGAATTAATCGCTTTTGAGGATTATCAGGGTGTATTTGAAATAATTGACTCATAAAACCTCTTGAGTAAGTTGGTAATATTTAATTCACTCTGGAATAAATTTTTATTGTACTAATATCAAATTGATACTAGACACTTAAGTTTAAACATTTAGATAACACATGTGGCAAACCTGCTGGCAATATAGGATACCGCCCCAAAACAGTCCATTTATTTTTTGAGGTATGAAAATCGCTGCCGGCAGATACTAGCAATTGATTTTTTTCCACTTCATATTGTAAAATATTTTGCTGTTCGCGATTAATACCTGGGTAGCTAATTTCAATTCCAGTACCGCCTAGTATTTTAAAAGCCGCTATTATTCTTCTTAATTTACTCATCGTTAAATTATATTTAGTCGGATGCGCTAAAATCGACACTCCGCCACACAGCGATATCATCTGTAACACTGTTTCTAACTCTGGCCAAGCTACTTTAACATTGGCCGGCTTTCCCGCGCCTAGGTATTTTTTAAAGGCCTCAGCTTCGGTGGTAACTATCTTTAAATCACAAAGCACCTTAGCAAAGTGCGGACGACCGATTTGACCTTGTCCTGACTTACTAATGACCAGCGCTAATATATCCGGCAATTTCCTTTTGATCAGCCTTTGT
>ASZI01000105.1 GCA_000416315.1 Osedax symbiont Rs2
TAAAGTCACACTGGCCTCACTCGTGGGCTGCGCTAACTCTGCGGATAACTACCAAGCGATTGTTGAGGGTAAAACTACTCTTAAGTTGGATAACGGCCTGGCGCGCCAGCGAGATTATCTCAATGCTGACGTTATAACCAGTGCGTTAAGTGCAAGAACTGCGGAGCTACTAGCAGGGTCAGCAGCAGACAGCGCTGAGAGGGTCGGTGTGCGCTTGGAGGAAGGTTTATCGGTGGCGGTTCTAGTGCATTGGAAACCCGTGACTAAAGTAAATACATTCTGATTTCGTGCATGAAGCAGCGCGGCCATAGAGTCGAGGGTTAAACCGCTCCAGCAGAACCTTGCAATCGAAGTCGTCAGCGACAAAAAAAAGATTTTGCGCTGCCTATTTCAACCTGCACGGCTCTGTCGATATTAAATATGCAAACTGCCCGTTTGGCTCTGGTCTCTAAGTGCTATGCCATATTTGCCTATATTCTAGTAATATATTGCCCATTTTAGCGTTCAGCGCAATCCCGGCCAATTACCAGAAACTGATAGAGGATAGTTTGCATCGGCTCGATCATTGCTTATATTCCAGCGCCAATAGCTATTGCCCTTAAAAAAATACAGCTTATTGCTGCGCTCTAAAGAGCTATAGCCCGCGTAGACAGCCATCTGCAAATTATCGGGCAGGCCAGGCCAACCGTTTCGGATCAGTTTTGGATAACCGGCATCTAAGATATCTTTTTCTATATCCCAGCGATAATAATAAGCGTCTTTAAAAAAATACAGCTTATTATTTCTTGAGCTTTTACTGTAGCCACCATATACCGCAGCATCAAGATTGTCCGGAAGACCTGGCCAGCCCTTGCTGATTAATTTAGGATAGCCTTTATCTACCTTGCCTTTTTCGATATTCCAACGCCAATAATAGGAATCTTTGAAAATGTACAGCTTGTTGTTGAACGCTCCCTTACTGTATCCAGCGTAGACACCCGCATCAATATTGTGCGGAAGTACTTGCCATGCGCTAATATCTCGCGGGTAGCCCTGATCCATCTGTGCATTCGCCGAGTGCCAGCGAACATAATCTTTTCCATCAAACAGGTACATTTTGTTATTGCTAGGTTTACTGTTGTACCCTCCATATACAGCGGCTAGACCATCGCCGGCAACTGCGTCAGTTAGTATTATCGCAGTGCTAAATAGCATAGCGCAGAGCAAAGATATAAACGTCTTCATATTCAAAATCCTAGTAGGTAATTTTGTGTAATCAACTGTACTCTAGCCATTGTTTGTGCAGTTTATACTCTCTGTGAATGCCTCCTTGGAACAACCCAAACAGCACTTTATGAATTGTCTTGTGAGCAAGTAATTTAACTAACATACCGATAATTCAACAATCTTATCTGCGGGCAAAACAGCATCATCAATGCACAAGTCAACGCCGCGAAATAGTCAGTCCTCTGCAAGTTGATTGATAGGGCAAGCGGGTCTTGTTGTGCCCCCGAGCAACATACATGCCCAACTATAGATGATCATTTAAGCAGACAGTTTTTCGAGTTGACTGACAAAGTTAGCGGGTCTTGTTGTGTCCCCTAGCAGTACCCATACGCCAATAATAGATGATCGCTTAAGCAGCTCAGAAAATGACTGAGTCAAATCGGCTGTACAGGTATTCCAATGCATGAATTCTCGGCCTTATTCAGCTCCCCATTAACCCTATCAACACTGTTATTTACAGTGTAGTCGCATAGTTAAATTAGTCACGAGACAGTAGCGATACTTAGTAAATTTATCTAATCACTTTAAAACTAAAGAGTATGTCTTGGATTTCAGAAATACAATGCAGACAAACGGCATAAGTAACGGCGAATTTTCTAATCAATTCGAAATCAGTGCATCTGTTAATTCAGGGTCATTGGATGTTAATTATTTTGTTAATTGATCGAGACACTAAATATTTTTAGTTATTTTATGTTTATATTGAGGGAATATTAATGCAATACACTAGACAAAATACTTTGAAAGAGTGATTATATTTTTCCAGAGTAAAAGGTTGAACTCTGCTGTATAACCTTGGGAATTTGCATGCTAAAAGAATTAAAAAAATCTCTAGCCATACAACTTGTTTTCATATTCTCAATTGCTGTTTCTATTATCACTATTGGCTATGTACATCACTACCAACAGCAGCAGCGTCTTTTAGCCGTTGAAAAAATTTCAGGCAGTTATGCCCATTTGATTCGCAGTCGTATCAATCAGGCATTGTCCGTCACATTACCACTGGCTTCTCTGATCCGCACCCAACAAGGTAGAACCGCAGGATTTAGCCAACTCGCTACTGATCTGTTGGTTTCGTATCCTGGAGTTACAGCGCTGCAACTTGCCCCCGATGGAATAATCCAATACGTAGTACCCGCAGCAGGCCATGAAGATGTTATTGGACACAACTTACTCTCCTCCCCCTATCTCAACAAAGAAGCTTTTGCTGCGCGAAATAGCGGCAAGTTAACCCTGGCAGGCCCTTTTGACCTGGCCCAGGATGGCTATGCAGCCATCGGCAGACTGCCTGTATATTTACATCCGCCCAGTGGAGATGAAAATTTTTGGGGCTTTGTCACAGTCTCAATACGTTTCCCACAAGTATTAGAATCGCTAAAAATGCCAGCTCTTTCTAAGGCTGGATTCGCCTATCAATTATCGCGAATACAACCAGAGAGCGGTGAGATTCAAATATTTTCAAAATCGGCTGAGTCGATATCAGAAAATGTTGTAACGCGAGAAGTACGGGTAGCCAACAGCACTTGGACATTGACAATGTCCCCCGTACACACCTGGCTTAATGACATCTCGATTATCTTAATGTCTCTTATCGGGGTTGTTATAATTACTTTGGCAACCTTTAGCGCAATATTATTATTGCGTATCAAAGGCAACCCACAATCGCATAAATCCCAGATATCTGATCGTATTGAATCATTGGACAGTAATCTAAAACGCTTAAATTTGGCCCTAGGTTCAGCCAGGCAAGGTTGGTTTGAGCTAAACACCCTCTCCGGGGAATTGCTGATTAGCGATGGTTTCGTCAAACTGTTGGGCTATGATCCCTCCAGCCATGCAACAAACCTAAAAAAGTGGCTACAAAGCATCCACCCCAATGACCGAAAATCTGTCTTTAATTTGTATAAAGAATGCCTGGTAACAGGCTCGACGTTTGAGCTCGAATACAAGATAAAGACAGCCGATGAAAATTGGATATGGCTACATTCTGTAGGTGAGTTTATTAATTGGGATAAACATAATAACCCTATCCACTGCACGGGAATTCATACCGACATATCTCAACGAAAACGCATAGAGTTTCGCGACCATGCGCGTAATGCAGTACTAGAGAGCCTCTTAAGAGGAACAAGCTTACGAGATCTTCTGCAACAAATAGCAACATTCATCGAGCAGGAAAAACCCGGCGCGTTATGCAGTATTTTACTGGCTAATGCTCAAGGCACAAAATTGCATTCGGGCGTTTCATTAACGCTGCCTGATTATTTCATCAAAGCCATAGATGGCACCAAAATTGGCGAGGGTGTCGGAAGCTGCGGAACCGCTGCTTTTACCAAGAAAAGAGTGATTGTTGAGAATATTCAAACCCACCCCTATTGGCAGAGGGCCAAAGGCCTAGCCGCCAAAGCTCAATTGGCCGCCTGTTGGTCAGAACCTATTATTGGCTCACAAAATCAACTACTTGGCACCTTTGCAATATACCAGCGCAAACCTAGTACCCCAACAGAAGACGACTTCAAGCTATTAGAATTTGCCGTTCAACTCAGTGTAATAGCCATTGAGCGATACCTTGCAGATGAAAAACAACGCCTTTCTTCGCGAGTATTCAGCCATACCAATGAAGGCATCTATATCACTGATGTAACAAGGGTTTTTATTGATGTTAATCCCGCTTTCGAAAGCCTCACCGGATACAACCGCAGTGAAGTATTAGGCCAGCAGACCAGCATTCTCAGATCTGACAAAAACACAGCTGTTTTCTTTGAAGCTATGTGGCTGCAGCTCATAGAGCAAGGCCACTGGCAGGGCGAAATCTGGGGCACAAAGAAAGACGGCCAACACTTTGCCGCCCGTCTCTCGATGTCAACACTCACCAATGATGATGGTGTCACACTGCAATACGTTTGTATTTTCTCTGATGTAACCCAGAGCAAGCAACAACAGCAAAGGCTAGAGTTAATGGCACACTATGATGTGCTTACCCAGTTGCCAAATCGTACTTTGCTCGCCGAGCGTTTTGCCTCAGCCATTGCTCACAGCAAAAAAACCGACACGCTACTGGCGGTTTGTTTTCTTGATATGGACAATTTTAAACCGGTCAATGATAGCTATGGTCATGAAATTGGCGACCAGTTACTCATCGCAGTAGCGCAGCGAATCAAAACTATTATCCCAGACCAAGATACCGCTTCTCGTCAAGGTGGCGATGAATTTGTATTGCTCCTGGGTGATATACAATCAGCGCAACACTGTGACGAGCAATTGCATCAGATTCATTATACTCTTGCCCAACCCTACCAGATCTGCGGACATACATTTAATATCAGTGTTTCTATTGGAGTAACTATATACCCGGATGATAATGCCGATTTAGATACCTTGTTGCGCCACGCAGACTATTCTATGTATCAGGCGAAACTGGCAGGTAAAGATCGCTCGCAGTTCTTTAACCCGGAGCAAGATCAGAAAATCATTCAAAGACATCACCAACTCGAAGAGATACAACAAGCTTTTACAAATAACGAATTTGTCCTCTACTACCAACCTAAAGTCGATATGAAAAGCGGAGAAGTATTTGGCGCTGAAGCTTTGATCCGCAGACGCCATCCAAAAAAAGGGTTGATTCCGCCGATAGAATTCTTACCGGTTATCGAAGGCACTGAGCTTGAAATCATCATCGGCGACTGGGTAATTAATCAAGCACTTAAACAAATAATTGAATGGCAAAAACAGGGCATATTTTTTGAAGTCAGTGTCAATATATCGTCCTTTCATTTGCGCACTCCCTCTTTTTTGTCCGCCCTTGAAAAGAGTCTAGAAAGTCACCCCGATCTTAATGCCAAATATTTGCAACTAGAAATATTAGAAAGTAGTGCACTGGGGGATCTAAACGCAATTCGTAGTATTCTCAATACTTGCCGGGATGAATTGGGTGTTAATGTTGCTCTGGATGATTTTGGAACGGGCTACTCCTCACTGACACACTTGCGAAACTTACCTGCTGGCACAATCAAAATTGACCAAAGTTTTGTCATAAACATGCTCAATGACCCCAATGATTATGCCATTGTCGATGGAGTACTTGCGTTAGCGAGGTCTTTTGACCGTAAGGTTATTGCCGAAGGCGTTGAGACTACTGAACACGGTTTGATGTTGCTGGACATGGGCTGCAACGCAGCTCAAGGTTATGGCATTGCCCGGCCTATGCCCGCACAGGATGTGCCTAATTGGCTTAATTGCTATACCCCTAACTCACAGTGGCTTGGCAACAGTAATGTTCCAGCGAAGCGGGTTTTTAAATAGTATTCAGGGCACAAACTGTCTGTCCATCGTGGCCATAAAATCTATCTTTAGCTGTCCCCTGCTTTGATCGTCAAATTAAAATGGGCAGGGACACTGCCCATGGACCGGTTCAGTACTCGTTGGATGCTGCAAAAACAAGTCACTGGCGTGTAATAACAATCGATTTGCCATCTGTTCACTGTGATCATTTTTATACAAGTCACAGCCAAGAATTGGGTGGCCTATCTCCCTACTATGAATCCGTAACTGATGCGTGCGACCTGTGACTGGCGTAAATCTTATCAAGCTGCGACTAGGCTGCTCCAGACGCTTTATTACTTGGTATTCACTGATGGCTGCCTTACCGGTAGCTGGGCAAATTTTCACTTTGGGAAAAAGCAATTTATCTTTGGCTATGGGCGCTGTTATTTGCCCCTGATCCTGGTCAAGCCATCCCTCTAGCATAGCCAGATAATGCTTTTTGACCTTACCCTCTTGAAATTGTTTGTTCAGCTGTCGAGTCGATAGTGCATTGAGCCCCACCACCATAATCCCTGAAGTTCCAAAATCTAATCGATGTACCAACTTTGCCTCAGGAAAAGCGGGACTAATCCCCTCTTGACCATTTACTAAGCGGTAGTGCAGGGAATCCCAGTTGAGCGGGTTTTTTCCCGACAAACTGAGCAGGCCACTGGGCTTGTTGATCAATAAAATATCGGCATCTTGATACAAAATTCGCACAAAATCATTACACACTGGCGCCACAAAATCATCGACGATGCTCTGATTGGTTGAACTTGTAACTGGCATAGTAGATTTCCCTGCTTTGCTATATATAAGTATTTAAGTCATTAATAAATGGGTTATTATTTAGCCCGTGATCAATATTTTTCATTGTTGGAGTGTGTTTTACTCACGGATCTAATGCTCTGCTTAACAACATCAAAGCTAA
>ASZI01000106.1 GCA_000416315.1 Osedax symbiont Rs2
GAAAACAGGGGTGTATCACGCTCTATCAATGGTTTTTTGTCGATGCTGTTACCACATCAAAGTAAGTTGCACTGGATCAAACTGAATCCAATCAGGCTCCTAAGTAATAACTACCGTAAAACAGCATCTTTTATTGCGCTCTATTTCTAGTTATAACTTAGTCGCTCATACTTCCTTTTAATGACGCTCGCCGCGGCGAAAAGGTATCAATAATGCTTTAGGGTAAACCGCTTTGCGCGCCAGTAAAGTCAAAGCGATAATGCTCAGCACATAAGGGGCCATCAAGAAGAACTGGTAGGGTATATCAATGCCAGATACCTGTTGTAAACGTACTTGGTAGGCATCGATACCGGCAAACAGTAGTGCGCCGAATAACGCTTTCTTTGGATCCCAAGAGGCAAAAATTACCAGTGCGACACAAATCCACCCACGCCCGTTAATCATGCCAAAGAAGAAAGCATCAAAGGCTGAAATAGTTAGGAAAGCACCGCCAATCGCCATTAAGCTGCTGCCCATCATCACCGAAATAGTTCTCACCAGGTGCACATTAATCCCTTGAGCTTCTGCGGCAATCGGGTTTTCACCGACCATGCGCATTGCCAGACCAAAGGGTGTCTTATACATGACATAAATCACCACCGCGACCATCAACAGTGATAGATAGGTTAAGGGTGATTGCACAAATAAGATTTCGCCGACAACCGGTATGTCAGAAAGTAGCGGTACCGCATAATTGTTGAAGGCATCGATTTTAGGCGGTGTGGTGACATCTGGCAGCATCATTCTGAAAGAGAAGTAGCTAATGGAAGATGCAAACATGGTCAGCGCAATACCGGTAACGTGCTGGGAAAGCCCAAGATAAACGGTAAAACCGCTGTGCACTAAGCCGGCCATTGCCCCGAGAAAAGCGACAAATAAAACCGCACTCCATAGTCCTCCGCCCATATATACCCACATCCAGCCGCCCATAGCGCCCAGAGTCATGATTCCTTCAATACCTAGATTAAGTACACCTGCGCGTTCACAGACAAGCTCACCTAAGGTGCCAAAAATGAGTGAGGTGGCAATGCGTATGGTTGCAACCCAAAAGCCAACTTCAAAGAAAATTGAAATGTAATCCATAACTTACCCCTTAATTATCCGATATCGAACCAGCAGCATGCTGATCAATACCATCAAAATTGAGACGGCCACCATCACATCGGCAATGTACGAGGGGATACCCATTCCCTGGCTCATCGAATCTGCACCGACATAGATACCTGCAAAGAAAATGGCTGATGCAACCACGCCCAGCGGATGCAGCATCGCCAACATTGCTACAGCGATACCGGCATAACCAAAGCCGGGTGACATATCTAAAGTTAAATACCCTTAAAGCCCCGCAACTTCCCTTCCCCCGGCAATCCCCGCCATACCACCACTAAGTAGCGCGGTGATAATCAGCGTTCTATTGATATTGATTCCTGAAAATTTTGCCGCCTCGGGATTAAGTCCCACTGATCTGATTTCATATCCCCAAAGAGTGAATTTCATGAAGATCCAGCAGCCGAACGCCGCAACCAGCGCTAAGATAAAACCCAAATGCAAACGCGATTTTTCCATAATCGGGATTAACTGACCCTCATCAATAATCGGTCGTCCCTGAGGCCAGCCCATTGACATAGGGTCTTGTATAGGGCCCTCTAACAGGTAGTTAACAAACAGCAATACGATAAAGTTGAGCAACAAAGTGACAACCACTTCATCAACACGTAAATAGTTTTTTAGCAGTGTCGAAAAAAGCAGCAATCCCCCCGCCGCTAACGCACCTGTCACCACTAGAAAGGGGATCATTAGAATGGGATGTAAGGTGACTAAACCTGAACCTAAAACAGTGGCGAACACAGCGCCTACATACAGTTGCCCCTCACCTCCTATATTCCAAAGTTTAGCTTTAAATGCGATGGCAGCTGCCAGGCCTGTAAAAATCAATGGCGTTGCACGAGTAAGTGTTTCAGATAGCGCAAAAGAGCTACCTAAGGCACCATTTACCAGCAGTGCGTATGATTCTAATACCGGTTTACCAGCCCATATGATTAACAAACTACATAATACTAGTGAGATAAGGATGGCCAATATCGGAGCCAATCCCTGTATCCATATAGGCACATTTTCGCGAACTTCTAAGCGCATACCTCCTCCTGGGGATCAGATTTGTTTTTATTTTTGATAGATGCACCACTCATCAAGCTGCCAAGCTCTGTTTTAGTGATCTGATCTGCGCTGTAAATAGGGCTGAGTTCACCGTGACACATCACCGCCACCCGATCGGAGATACTCAACAGTTCATCCAGGTCTTCAGTAATCAAAATAACGCAGGCACCTGTGCCTCGAGCTTCTAGCAACCGCGCATGCACGTTAGCAATGGCACCCACATCTAAACCACGGATCGGCTGATTAGCGATAATTAATTCTGGATTTTGCGACAGTACCCGGCCCAGTATTAGCTTTTGCATATTGCCACCAGAGAGCAGCCGCGCCTCTTGATCTATGCCATCACAGCGAATGTCGTAGTCTTTGATCAAATCGTGGCTAAACTGCTTTGCTTTTTTGAAATCAATAAAGCCAAAACGGCTAATTTTGCGGTAGATTTCACTGATGGCGTTCTCCCACAAGCTCATCTCGCCAATAACACCTTCTCTAATGCGATCTTCTGGCACACGTCCTATTTGGTTATCGACAAAACGGGCAGAGGAAAAATAGCTAATTCGCTCGGTATTCAAATGCACTTCACCTGAGTCGGGTTTGAGCATGCCAGATAGCAGATTAGCCAATGCACTTTGCCCGTTTCCAGAGACCCCGGTGATGCCTAAAATTTCAGAGCGTCGTGCGCTCAAATTAATGCGCTCTAAGCGCGAGCTTGCTTTTGCGCTTTTGACACAAACATCAGTTAAACTGAATATTACTTTGCCTACGGGCAGTTTTTCAGCCATAGGTTGAGCTATATTTTTACCAACCATAGAAGAAACAAGACGGTCTTTATCAGCATCAGAGGTTTGCATTTCATCCACTAAAGTACCGTGGCGAAGTACCAATACCCGATGACTGACCGCGAGAATTTCGTGCAATTTATGTGAGATAAAGATGATTGATAGCCCTTTAGCCACTAGCAATCGCAGTGTTTCAAATAAGCTTTCAGACTCTTGTGGTGTTAATACGGCTGTCGGTTCGTCAAGTATCAACACCTTGGCATCGCCGTATAACGCTTTGAGTATTTCTACTCGTTGCTTTTCACCCACAGAGAGCGAACTCACCTTTGCATCAGGAGACACTTGAAGACCAAAATCTTCTGACATCTTTAAAACTTTATTACAGGCAGCGACTTTGTCGGTGGTCAATGACCACAAACTTTCACTACCTAACATAATGTTTTCAATCACGGTTAGATTCTCGGCCAAGGTAAAGTGCTGGTGCACCATTCCTATGCCCGCTTTAATCGCCGATTTTGGATCACCAGGCTGTAAAGTTTGCCCCATTACTTCAACGGAGCCTTCCTCTGCAACATAGTGACCGAAGATGATATTCATCAGAGTGGTTTTACCCGCACCGTTTTCGCCCAACAGCGCCAGTACTTCCCCTTGTTGCAATTCCAAGCTGATATTGTCATTGGCAACAAAGGATCCAAAGCGCTTGGTCACACCTTTAATATGCAAAGCTGAGTTCATAGCAGGCCTCGATCAGAATGAAGATTCTGGTTTTTTATCGTTAATCTCAACCGTATAATCACCGGCGAGAATAGCTGCCGATTTTGCATTCACTTTCGACTTCATTTCAGCGGAAACAATAGTCTCCATATCATGATAGGGGGCGAGCATTGCTCCGCCTTTAGCCATCATGGTCCAGGCACGATAATCTTCACCTTTAAAGCTTTTCTCTTTCACACGCTTTACTGCATGTGCAATGGCGTTGTCCATATTCCAAAGCGCAGAAGTCACCACAACCCCTTGACCTTTCTCTTCAATATTCATGTCGTTGACGTTACCAAATGCCAGAATACCTTTTTCACGCGCTGCATCTACCACACCTGCACGTTCTGCGAAAAGAATATCAACACCTGATTCTATCTGGGCGAAGCTCGCTTCTTTTGCTTTTGGTGGATCGTACCAAGAACCGATAAAGTTAACCTTGACCTCTCCCTCTGAGTTGACAGTTTTTGCCCCCGCCATAAAGGCGTTAAACAAACGGTTTACTTCGCCAATAGGGTAGCCACCGACCATGCCAATTTTATTGGTTTTGGTTAAAGATCCTGCAATCATGCCCATTAGATAGCAAGGTTCATGAATATAGTTGTCAAATACGGAGTAGTTTTCAAGATCAGCTTTGAACGGGTCACCCATTAAAAAAGCGACTTCAGGATAGGCTTTAGCAACCTTACGTGCTTCACGACCGATACCAAAAGCTTCTCCTATAATAAGGTCGACACCGTTTTCAGCGTACTGTCGCATGACACGAGCGTAATCTGCATTCGACACCTTTTCAGAGAAGACATATTCGACCTCTCCTGCTTTTTGGGCTTTTAACAGTGCAGTGTGAAGACGGGCGTCCCATTTTTGCTGAATCGGCTGAGTATAAATGCCCGCGACCTTGATTGTTTCAGCCGATACAGCTGAAACCGCGCCAAACGATAATAGTGCCACGCACACCACCGCTGTTTTTTTAAATACGTTTTTTATAATTTTTTTCATATTTCACCTTTTAGTTGCGCTATATTATTTTTAAGATCTTTGCGTCAATCAACACCTGCAGTGAAGATGTCCGTCAGACAAACAGCACAGAGATCTTTGTAGTTACAATCGAACAAACTCCTTTTTATACTTATGCAAAAAACTCATCCAACATAAATATGTTGAATGAAACCCATAAAATACTACGGTTTTCTAAAACCATTTACCCTTAGTTAATAAACGCTTAGGGGAAAAGCAATGATCACCAAAGCATGTCAATATTATTAGTTAAGGATAAAAAATCAACTCAACTAACGGTTTGATCACTTGCCCAATCAAAAAAGACCTTTTGAAAAGCTGACTTGTTGCTCTTCACCATCACTGAGTTTTAGATAATGTTCTTGCACAGAGGATCTGGCAATTAGCTCGCCCTTTTTAATCACAAATAAGCGGTTTGCCTTCAGCTGAATCGCTTCAATTGGGTTTGCTGCTTGCAAGATAACAAGGTCGGCATTACAACCTGGCTCTAAGCCATAACCTTTGAGACCCATTGCCTTAGCCCCATTGTAAGTGACAGCATCGAAAGCTTGTTGCATGCCCTTTACACTGGTCATTTGTGCGACATGCAGTCCCATATTGGCAACTTCTAACATGTCGTGTGTCCCCATGCTGTACCAAGGGTCCATGACACAATCATGACCGAAAGCCACATTAATACCGGCATTCAACAACTCAGGCACTCGAGTCATTCCCCGCCGTTTTGGGTAGCTATCATGACGGCCCTGTAAAGTGATATTGATCAGCGGATTGGCAATCACATGGATATTTGATTCGCGCATTAAAGGCAGTAACTTACTTACATAGTAGTTATCCATCGAGTGCATCGAGGTTAGATGTGAGCCAGTGACTCGCCCCTCTAAGCCTAGCCTTCTAGTTTCACTGGTTAAGGTTTCTATATGTCTTGATAAAGGATCATCACTTTCATCGCAGTGCATATCGACTTGCAAACCGCGACGTTCAGCGATTTCACAAAGCACACGTACTGATCTAGTTCCCTCATCCATAGTACGTTCAAAATGAGGAATACCACCCACCACATCCACACCTTTATCCAATGCACGCAGTAAATTATCTTGCGAGCGCGAATACCTGAAAAAACCATCCTGTGGGAAAGCCACCAATTGCAAATCTATGTAGGGTTTCATCTCTTCTTTTACTGCGAGTAATGCCTCTACCGCTAAAAGACGATCATCGCAAATATCAACATGGCTGCGTATAAACAACGTGCCCCGAGCAATTGACCAGCGGCACATTTCAAGTGCACGTTGCTTTATCGACTCGACCGTAAGATGCGGTTTGAGCTCGCCCCATAGTTCAATCCCCTCGAGCAAAGTACCACTTTGATTCAGCCGAGGTTGACCTAGGCTTAAGGCCGCATCCATATGGAAATGGCTATCAACAAACGGCGGTGATACGAGATAACCTTTAGCGTCTATTTCTGTACCAGCCTGTGCTTGAATCGAGCGAGCAAGCTCAATTATTTTTCCGTTTTTGATTGCAATATCAATACCCTGGCGACCATCTGGCAGATTGGCATTGCGAATAAGCATATCAAACATAGCGTGCTCCATTGCTTAGTTTTTCAGCAGATAATAAATCTTAAATGAGCGAGAAAAGAGTCACAGGCTAAAGCTGCAGACTGGATCAGTAATTAGACAAGGAGGGGTTTAGATAATGACAAAACCGCAAAGTTTGGTTTGCTGTTGATTGTAAAGATAGATAGATGGGAGACACATTGAAGCGGATGCAAAGAAAGGTAAATCTAGTAATGTTTTGTTGACGGGTAAAACTAAGTAACGCTGAAGGGTAAACGGCACCATGGGTAATAATATGAATAATTGTACAACTAGCCTTACCTTGAAGGTAAAGAAATGCAGGCTTACCTGACTAGTTGATTGAAGTTTCATAAAGTTACTATCCGTTTTTATTATTGAATATTTTTAAATCATAACATCATAAAATACAGGCTTTTAAAAATTAACCTAACTGAAGTTATCAATTTTGTACCAACAGGTCAACCAGTTTAGTTTGTCTGTTATTTATACATTAATGACTAGTGCGAATTACCTTGATGTAGGGGCTACTTTTACAATTAAGACTCTTTCGCTGTAAGGTTCTAAATTTTGCGGTTGCCTATAGTGAGTTTATTTAAGCATCATCAATCGCTTTTGCCGATTCATCCGCAAATATTTCTCTAGTAGGCACTCTCTAAACCTGCGTTGATTCTCTCCTGAATAAGCCGGCTATCAAGCAGGACATGGGCTAAAAATACTGTGAGCATTAATTGACCAGAGACCGTTGTTGTATTAATAGCGCCATCCTGGTTTGATTT
>ASZI01000107.1 GCA_000416315.1 Osedax symbiont Rs2
CACTACAGCTAGGCAAAGAGCTTAATCGAATCACGGCTCAATATTGCCGCTTTGAGAGCGGGCTGGAAGTTGGACGTTGGAAGTTGGAAGTTGGAAGTTGGAAGTTGGAAGTTGGAAGTTGACAATCTAACTGTTGGCTTATGCCTGGATTTACCTGGTAAAATAATATGCAGCACTCTTATATTACATTGCTCAATGAATTCCTAAATAGCACTCTTGTGGAATAGCTTTTGATGATATCAGCCGCAATAGATTAAGTGAATGCTAGGGGTATGTGCAAAGACCTTCTATGACCCGAAACAGATAGCGCTACTAGCTATGGGGTTTTGTTATCAGCAGTCAGGTAAATTGGGGGACCTGCCACCGCGAGTAGAATGCGTTGAAAAATGGCCAGCCAAGTTACTCCAGCAACTGCAACTGGCGCAGTGACTGCGCCCAAGATTCTACCGCTGCCCTACCCCACCCAGAGGAGCAATATCTGGCTGCGTCGTAATCCTTGATTTGAAAGAGAAGTGGTATTGGTATTACAGCAGCGAGTCGCTGAAATTTTAATCACCGCAGATTAAACTTCGCAGTTATGTGAACGGCCTCTGCCAGGTAGACCAGCAGAGGGATGATCAGTCAGTTTTAGCAGCAGTTAGGTAGGAATAGTAAAGCCACTGTTCACATCGGCATTTTGGCCGCGATGGCGCAGCAAATGATCGGTTAATACTATCGCCACCATTGCCTCGGCAATAGGCGTAGCTCTGATACCGACACAGGGGTCGTGGCGTCCTTTGGTGATGACTTCTACTTCGTTGCCATTGGCATCTACCGAGCGACCCGGTAAACGCAAGCTGGAAGTAGGTTTGAGCGCCATATGAGCGATTAGATCTTGGCCTGTGGTTATACCACCTAAGATGCCACCGGCGTGATTTGACTGAAAACCTTCAGCGGTGATCTCATCGCGATGCTCGGTGCCTTTTTGTTCAATACAGGCGAAGCCATCACCAATCTCAACGCCTTTCACCGCGTTAATGCTCATAAGAGCATGGGCTATTTCAGCATCGATGCGATCAAAAATCGGCTCACCTAAGCCCACCGGCACCCCCATTGCACGCACTGAGATCTTGGCGCCGATTGAGTTACCTTCTTTGCGCAACGCATCCATATAATTTTCCAGCGGCTCAACCAAACTGGCATCGGGACAGAAAAACGGATTAGTTTCGATACAGTCCCAGTCAAAGTTATCTGGGTTGATTTTCAGCGGCCCCAACTGGGATAGATAACCTTTTACAGTGACCCCTTTGCTGGCCAGGAACTTCTTAGCCACTGCGCCCGCTGCCACACGCATCGCTGTTTCGCGGGCGGATGCACGTCCGCCACCGCGGTAATCGCGAAACCCATATTTGTGAGAATACACATAGTCGGCATGTGCCGGACGGAAAGTATCTTTGATATTGCCATAGTCTTTAGAGCGCTGATCAGTATTGCGGATCAACAGACCAATAGAAGTACCGGTTGTTTTACCCTCAAAGACACCGGAGAGTATTTCAACTTCATCAGCTTCTCGACGCTGAGTGGTATGCCTGGAAGTGCCGGGCTTACGTCTGTCCAAATCTACCTGCAAATCGGCGACTGACAGCTCAATCCCTGGAGGACAACCATCTATAATGCAGCCTAGCGCCGGCCCGTGACTTTCACCGAAGGAGCTGACTGTAAACAATTTACCAAAACTATTACCGGACATGTCTATTTATTATCCTTGTTACAAATATTATCTACACAGCCACTGCTGGGGCTGCAAAAAATTGTCTAAAACAGGCCAGCGTACGGCTTTAGCTCTGTTGCGCTTATCACAAAGACACCGTTACCACCCTCGGCCAAATCAACCCAAATAAAAGGCACTTGCGGGAACTGCTTCATTAAGTGGACTTCGCTATTACCCACCTCCACGACCAGCAGTCCGTCGTCGGTTAAATAGTCGCAAGCTTGTGCCAGCATCATCTTACACAACGCCAGACCGTCATCGCCACTGCCCAAAGCCACTTCAGGCTCGTGATGATACTCTTCGGGCATTTCTTCCAGATCTTTTTTATCGACATAGGGCGGGTTACTGACGATTAAATCGTACTTTTTCTCTATGTTACTAAACAAATCACTTTCTATGATCGAGACTTGCTCAGCCATCTGATGGCGCTCGATATTGATACCGGCGACGGCTAGAGCGTCTGTGGAAATATCTGCCAGATCTACCTGTGCCTCTTCAAAGGCATAAGCGCAGGCGATACCAATGCACCCGGAACCTGTGCACATATCCAACACTTTGGTGACAGGCCCAGTGCGCAAAAATGGTGAAAATTGCGTTTCTATCAATTGCGCTATGGGAGAGCGTGGCACCAAAACTCTGTTGTCGACAAAAAATGGCATCTGCATAAACCAAGCTTCGTTGATAATATAGGGCAGTGGCTCACGCTGCGTGATACGTCTATGCATGAACGCTAGTACCCGCTGCTTTTCTGCGGTTAACAATTTAGCGTCCATCACTAGATCATCGGCATCCCAGGGCAAGTACAGTGCTGCTAATACTAATTGCTTAGCTTCATCAATTGCGGACACATGGCCGTGTCCAAAATATATTTTCTGCTGCATCATTTGCGAATAACACAGACGTATGTAATCGCGAACACTCTCTAAACTTTCCAGGCACTGCTGCTGCTCAATCATAAAAACTTATCTGACAATTAATTTAAAGGCGCTATTGTAACCTTTGGCCTATATAAATCATACGCAAACCGTCGAATTTACTGAAACTTGTCACAGCTCATTAGCCAGAAAAAACCACGCTCAAAGCGTGCCTTTTTTATCACTCGCTAACTTTTACCGTAACTGGATGACAAAAGAAGCAATAAAGATTTTGCCAAATTAATGCAGCAAAGTTATGCTTAGCCTACCAGTTTAACCAATACCAAACGACATGCCTGATTTTGACGAACCAATCTTTGATGCCAAACCTGAATACAGCGATAAATCTCCTGATACTTTTGCCCAAGCTGTTGCGGGAATTAAGCCTTTTGACCAAGACAAAGCCAATATCCGCACTAAGGCGAGCATTAGAAAAAAGCAGAATAAATCTTATCATCGCGAGCAGGCGACTACCGACACTACACAGATAACCGACGGATTATCGACAGCAGCTGTAGACATAGTAGACTCAGATCAAGCATTGCTGTTCGCAGCCCCGGGAGTGCAACTAAAAGTGATCAAGCGCTTGCGACTGGGTCACATTTCCTGGGAGCAGGGAATAGATTTACACGGCTTAAATATTGACAGTGCCAGAGATGAACTAAGTCAGTTTATTCGCAGCAGCTTTCATCAGCAGTGTCATGTAGTACTGGTTATTCACGGCAAGGCTTACAGCCAATCTGGCAAGCAACCACTGCTTAAATCTTACACCAATGACTGGTTGCGACAGCTGCCAGAAGTACTGGCTTTCTGTTCCGCACAGGCAAAAGATGGCGGAACCGGTGCCCTTTATGTCTTATTGCGGCGAAAAAGGTAAACACAGCGACATTTTGCCCTTGCTATTACCAGATATACACACAATCTACTTTACCTTGAGATTGAGTTGCAGTAAGTTAGCGTTTTTATTCCAACCCTCGGAGTTACACTTTTCCAATGGAAAAAGCATTTGCCAAAATCATAGACAGTATCGGTGAAGACCTAAGCCGCGACGGCCTTCGCGATACACCCGCTCGCGCCGCCAAGGCAATGTCTTATTTAACCCGGGGCTATACCCAATCACTAGATGAAGTCGTTAACAACGCCCTTTTTGATTCCGACAACAGTGAAATGGTGGTTGTCACTAACATTGAGTTTTACTCTTTGTGCGAACATCATATGCTGCCCTTTATTGGCCGTGCCCATGTCGCTTATATACCCCAAGGTAAAGTCATAGGGCTTTCTAAAATTGCGCGCATTGTTGATATGTTTGCCAGACGGCTACAAATTCAGGAAAACATGAGCAAGGAAATCGCCGAGGCGATTATGCAAGTGACCAATGCCGAAGGCGTTGGTGTAGTTATTGAAGCGGAACATATGTGCATGAAAATGCGTGGTGTTGAAAAGCAAAACAGTGTCATGAAAACGTCCATGTTACTGGGCTCTTTTCGCGAGCGCGCAGCCACGCGAGCGGAATTCTTCTCTCTGGTCAGCTAACACTAAGCTACAAACTTTTTTATCTACAATTAAAGGAGCTAATGCTCCTTTAATTATTTTTACCCCCAGTATTTATTTGCCAATCCAACCGCGGATGTTCAACATCAGCCGCCCGGTATCGAATTTAACATTGCTATCCATCGACACACGTATTAAATTATAGCCTCATACACTTGCAAGATATTGTATGGAATAGTGCTTTGCTATAATTCAGATTCATAATTTTCAATCCCGGAGCAACATTAGTGAAGAGATTAATCTCACTTAATTGCTTATATATAGGTTTTTCGATGAACAAATTAACCAGTAAAACCCTCACTATTTTAAGCATCAGCATAGCATCTGTGCTGACTCCTTTGAGCAGTCACGCTCAATCGCTACAAGAAGTCTATCGTCTGGCCGTCATCTCCGATCCTCTATTACAGCAGGCGGGCTCGAAACTACTAAGCAGCAGAGAGAATATTGTACAGGCCAAGGCAGCATTATTACCTACCATCGATGGCGAATTAAAAAGCAGCTGGAACGATGATTCCAACGCTAGTTCTAATAACAGCAAAGGCTATGAACTGAGCTTACGCCAACCCATCTATTCACCGGCACTCACTTCAGGCTACAAAAAAGTTAAGATCATTGACACTCAAGCTCAACTGCAACACCAACAGAGCCAGCAAGATCTGATCATCCGCACTGTAGATGCCTACATAAATTCCATGATAGCCAAAAGCAACCTCAGTACTGCCAAGGCACAAGAGCGCGCCATTAAGCAGCGCTTGGATACTGTCAACGCCGAATTTGAAGTAGGTGTGATAGCGATTACCGATGTACACGAAGCCCAAGCATCATACGATAATACCAAAGTAGACCTGATTATCAGCGAGGGAAAACTGCAGAATAGCTTTGAAGCTTTGCAACGCTTAACAGGACAGACGATCACTGCAGTCGACAGTCTTGGCGATAATTATGCCACTGAGCCTCTGACACCTGTTGATACACAGTATTGGATAACTCAGGCACTGGAAAACAATAAATCAGTACTGCTGGCAAATTACGCGATCGACTCTGCCCGTGAAGACACCAACATTGCCAGCTCGAACACCAACCCTTCGGTTGATCTCACAGCGTCACATTCGCGCACTGATCACAGTGTCACCGGGCAAAACACCAATAATAGAATCTCTTTGGTACTCAGTGTGCCGCTTTTCAACGCCGGTTCTTTGAATTCAAAAATACGTCAGGCGCTCTCTGCAGAAGATATTGCCAAGTCACAACAACAAGACACCATCAGAGCGGTGACACAGATTATCCGCAGCTTGACCCGTGACATTCGCACTAACTCACTGGCCATTGACGCAAGAAAACAAAGCATCATTTCCAGCAGAGCGGCATTGGCGGCGATAAGTGAAGGCTTTAAAGTAGGCACCAGGAACATTGTTGACTTGTTACAGGCCGAACAAGCAGTGTTTAGCGCGGAAAACAACTACGCGACTGCGCGTTTAGAGCACTTGCGTTTACATTTCCAACTTAACTTACAACTGGGCTCTGTGGCAGATAGCGACGTAGCAGAACTTGCACAATTCATGGAAGCATCATGACTGCGACCGAAATTTAAGTAAAAAAAAGCAGCCAGTAGAAAATCTAGCGGCTGCTTTTTTATAATCAACTGATGCTACTAGTGAACCATAGGTGGTTCATCCTCATTGCTCGGCAAAATCAACTGCCCCTCTCCATCTAGCGCCAGCGCACCCCGCTCGGTAGCCAATTCAAGCAAATGATCTATAACCATTTGTGTAATATGACTGGAAATAATAATACCTGCTGGCGGATCACTCTCAAACACATCATCGAGCACTAAATCATCAGCACGCAAACCTAATAAAAGAGGGTTTTCTACTACTAATGGTGCTATTTCCTCGGGGGTAAAGACACTGTGCGCAGCGGCTATTTCAATCGCCAGGGTATAGGCATCCAATACCTGGCTATCCAGCTGTTTAACAAATTCACCCTCGGCACTATGCATGAGTTTATTTAAGACACTGACGCCGGGGTTATTAATATTTTGCAACGCCGTTTTTGACTGGCTATAATCCTCACTGATTTGCAGCACAGTGTCGGCAGCCTCAATCTCGTCTTCGCCAATTTGCATCATTCCCTCTTCATTTACTTGCAACCAGCCATAGTGCACCGCTGCATCTAACAATGCCTCCAGCGCCGCGCTGCGGATGTTGGCGGATATGATACTTCCGGCACTGGGATTTTCGCTCTGGTGCATACCTCTGATCAAAGCACCGGCCCTTGCCGCCAGCAAATTAGGATCTTCGCTGATGATTCTGGCCAGCTGATCAGTGCTTATACTCAGCTGTTTTTGACAGAGCTTTTCGGCATTTAAAAAGGGCTCTAGTCCAGAGCTGTGCTCCAATATCTGCACATACTCTGTGCGTATATTATCTAGAATTTCGGTCAAGATTTGACTCATAATAGCCACCTGAAAACACTATGCTGTAAGTTAGACAACAATATAAGACAATTAATGGAAGGTAATACCGATAGGCGCAACTTTATCTTTTAACTGATCAAAGTGATCGCGCAATTCGGATAGCGGCTTAAGAGCATAGTCGATTGGATCTGCTGGCGTTTCCAGCCAATCAAGCGCCCAGACTTTAGTCATCAACTCATACTCTCCAATTAATGCATCCAAAAAGATCATCACAGCTTCTACTCGAGGATCTGTCTCTAATATTTCAGGTACATACGGCATATAGATTGTTAAGTGGAGTTTTTTATCATTATTTTTCAACGCAAACCAATAATCAGATAGCTCGCACATCTCCCCTGCAACATTGATACAACTGGGGATTGGATCATACCTATGATTAAACGCTTTGAATTTTATCCCATGCACATCAGGAGCGGCTCCGACCAGAGATAACACTGAATGAATGGACTCAGGATAACCATCACAACCGAAGATCATTTCAATCGGCCCCTCTTCATCAGCCTCGAAATGAAAGGTCAAATTCTCATCGATACTCTGCAGTCGCTGACGATAATCGCCCAGCAGAATTTCGGCGTCAAATTGATTATCATCACGACTTTCAAGCACTTGCTCAATGGTCATTTCCAGCTCTTGCCAAAAATCTGCTATCTGTTTTCCGTTATGCTGCATAAGAAATTAACTTGCCTCAAGCCTTGTCTATAATGTAGATGAGCAGAGGCCACCCCTGCTGCTTTCGTTTAAGTGCGTGGTACAACTACGCCCGTTTGTCCCTGGTACTTACCTGCCCTGTCGGCATAAGAGGTCTCACAAATCTCATCGGCACCTAAAAACAACATCTGCGCCACCCCTTCGTTGGCGTATATCTTTGCTGGCAGTGGAGTTGTATTGGAAAATTCGAGTGTTACATGACCTTCCCACTCAGGCTCTAGTGGCGTGACGTTAACGATTATACCACAGCGAGCATAGGTACTTTTTCCTAAGCAGACTGTTAATACGTCCCGCGGGATTTTAAAATATTCGACGGTGCGCGCCAGAGCAAAAGAATTTGGCGGGATAATGCAAACATCAGACTGAATATCGACAAAGCTACCGGCATCAAAATTTTTCGGGTCGACTATCGATGAATTGATATTGGTAAATATTTTAAACTCATTGGCACAGCGTACATCGTACCCGTAACTGGATGTTCCGTATGAAATGATTGCCTCGCCATCGACGTTTCGAACTTGTCCTGGAGAAAAAGGACTAATCATTTCATGCTCTTGCGCCATACGGCGAATCCAACTATCCGCTTTTATTCCCATGTTTCCGTCCAAATAAGTGCTAAAAATCGGTTATTATAACGATATAATTTATTAAATGATTGTTTAATCTGTACCACTGAGCAAAAAACAGCAGAATTTAAAGCAGCTTTTTCGCGCTCTTTAATCTTCGACAATAGACAACTGTGGCCCGCGGTTACTCTGAGCATTCAACTGCCCCAGCCGAGCACTGACTCGCCGGGCGATATCACGAAAATTTGCAGCGATAAGGCCTTCACTATCAGCTGCCACCGTGGGCAGACCTGAATCAGCTTGTTGACGAATGTCTATATCTAGCGGCAGCGCGCCCAACAACTCACTTTGATAATCGCTGGCGATACGCGCGCCACCGCCATCACCAAAAATATGCTCCTGATGGCCGCAATTAGAACATATGTGCACACTCATATTCTCGACAACCCCCAAGACGGGTATATCAACTTTGCGGAACATTTCAATGCCACGCTTGGCATCCAGTAGTGCAATATCTTGCGGAGTAGTCACAACAATGGCGGCAGTCACTGGCACTTTTTGTGACAGTGTCAACTGTATGTCACCGGTACCTGGCGGCATATCAATCAATAAATAATCCAACTCGCCCCACTGGGTTTGGTTGACCATTTGCGAGATAGCGCCACTGGCCATAGGCCCACGCCAGACCATCGGAGTAGTTTCATCTATCATATAGGCGATGGACATAGACACGACACCAAGTGAAGAGATCGGCAGCATTTTATCATCGGCCAGTGGCTGAGGATGAGTACCGGGCTTGATTCCCAGCATCATGCCCTGACTTGGACCGTAGATGTCTGCATCTAATATGCCAACTACAGCCCCTTCTGCTACCAGGGCCAGAGCTAAATTCACAGTTGTTGTCGACTTGCCAACACCGCCCTTTCCCGAAGAGATCGCCAGGATATTCTTAACTTTTTCGACACTGGCTACCTGGCATTTTTGTTCGCCAGCCTTAATTACTACCTGCTGCTTAATATCAACGGACTTCGCCCCTGCTCCGATTAACAACTGGGTAAGCTGCTGGGCGACTGACCCTTGCTGACCTTTATTGACATAGGGAAACACTAAGCTTAATTGCACCGCAGCATTATTTTCAGTAAAGGACTCAACAATACCGGCACTGAATAAATCTGTTTGCAAATACGGATCTTGATAACTGCCAATAACAGAGCGTAAGCTTGATGAAATATCCATGGTTGCACCTGAGTTAAGAGATTAATTGAAGCGTGCTGAATTTACACTTTTCTCTGTAAAAACACACCTACTTCTAAATGATCCGTGTAGGGAAACTGATCAAATAGGGCAAAGCGGCTAATGCTATGAGTTTCACTAAGTGACAACAAGTTCAACTGCAACGTTGCAGGGTTGCATGAGATATACACAATACTGTCATACTTAGAGACTTGCTTTATGGTCTCATCGTCCAAACCTGAACGCGGAGGGTCCACTAACACCGTATTAAAATCATAACTGTTTAGATCGATATTTTTTTCTTTAAGGCGCCTGAACTCTCTAACTCCCTGTAGCGCTTGGGAAAACTCCTCACTGGACATTCGCAAGATAGTCACATTATCGACGGCGTTGGCGGCGATATTATACTGAGCAGAATGCACCGAACTTTTCGATATCTCGGTAGCGACTACCGAATTAAAATTTTTCGCCAGAGGCAGTGAAAAGTTACCATTACCACAATATAGCTCTACCAGATCGCCACTTTGATTGGATGTAACGTCTAGAGCCCAGTTCAGCATGTGCTTACAAACTTCAGCATTAGGCTGAGTGAAACTATTTTCGACTTGCTGATAGATCATTTGCGTGCCGGCAATCTGCATCTTTTCCAGTACATATTCACGACCCAGGGCAATTTTGGTTTTTCTGGCACGTCCTATTAACTCCACCGTTTGATTGACGCTGGAGACTTTTGCAAGCTCGTTTTGCAACTGTACAGCTGCCTCACGCCACTCATCCCCTATGGCCTTGTGATAGAGCAAACTGATCAGTAACTCGCCACTAGTCGTACTCAAAAAGTCAATTTGAAATAATTTTTTTCTCAGTAACTCAACCGGCCTTATCAAATCCAGCAATGCAAACATATGCTGCTGAATTATCTCGCTGACCATAGGACAAGTGGTCACTTTCGAATGCTGATGATTGCTGCCTTTTTCAAACATCACATAGTCGAGTTGCTCACCGTCGTGCCACACTCTGAATTCAACCCGCATTCTGTATGCAGTGGTTGGCGAGGCAAACACTTCGACTTCTGGGATTGAAAAGGAAGCAAATTGCTGGCTAATTTGCTGCTGTTTTTCCAGCAGTAATGCTGAGTATTGACTCGGGTCTATATTGGGCAGGGACATTCAAACCTCAATGGGGAACTGACAGTATCTTTGGTTAGGGGTAAGGAGTGACTAATGCGAGGGATTAGGACCCATTCGCAGAAATAGTTACAGTGTTGGTAACTGCCATCACCGGGCAATGGCCAAATAAAGGATCAATCATAGCTGGGATCGCAATCAAAACCTGCGGATCGTAGCAGACAACGGCGAAATTTTAGCAGAGGGACTAAGAGCAGCCCAGACAATTTTCCAATTTAAGAAAAATCATCCGGGTTGCACTCACAAGTTCCATATCCACTACTTGAGTTGCAGCGCTCGGCTGGAAAATTTAATCCCATCCCAACCAGAAATCATAAAACTGCGAATGTTTTTATGATTTTTTGCATCGGGGGTATCAAGAACATCTTGATAGAACCGACCAAAACATTGTAGTGTCAGCTCTTTGTCGAGCCTATTCAAATGGGCAAAACTAAAGATCTTCAACGATCCCTCGTTCTGCCCCACTGCATTACTAACCATCAGATCACCACTGCCATTTCTAAATGAGCAAGGGGTGAAACTATAGTTTTCACTGATCACAGCCATTGTGTCTTCAAAATCAGCCTTACCATCCTTTAAGGCTTGCATGTACTGAACTACGCTTATAGACATTTTTATACTCAGACTTCTATTCTAAATGGTGTATGTGCTGATATTCCAGCGCATCACATCTTACACTATTAAAAAAACAAAAAACTAGTTCCTTTTTAAAGATAGATCAAATAATTCAAATTTTTCATTAAATTTAGTTCAATAACGGCAAAATTCACCGTAAACTAGCGCTTTTGTGTTGCAACTTTACAGTCGGATATTATGCCAAACAACAACCGTAAAATATTAGTCACTAGCGCCCTACCCTATGCCAATGGCGCGATTCACCTAGGCCACATGCTAGAGTACATCCAAACCGACATTTGGGTACGTTTTCAAAAACAGCGCGGTCACAGCTGTACTTACGTCTGTGCAGACGACACTCACGGCACACCGATAATGCTCAAGGCTGATCAGCTCGGTATTACACCGCAGCAATTGATCGACCAATCCAGCGAGGAACATCAGCGCGACTTTAGTGCTTTTATGGTTGGTTTTGACAATTTTTATTCCACCCACTCGCAGGAGAACCGCGAGTTTTCTTCGATGATTTACAACAAGCTACGCGATGCCGGGCACATAGCAAAAAAGACCATCACCCAGGCTTTCGACCCAGAAAAACAAATGTTTCTGCCAGATCGTTTTGTCAAAGGAGACTGCCCTAAGTGCAATGAAAAAGATCAATACGGCGACTCCTGTGAGAAATGCGGCGCCACTTATTCTCCAACAGAGCTAAAAAATGCTTACTCGGCAATATCCGGCGCCAAGCCTATTGAAAAAGATTCCGAGCACTATTTCTTTAAATTAGGTGATTTTGAAGACTTCTTGCGCAACTGGGTAGATACCCACGTGCAAGAGCAAATGAAAAACAAACTTAACGAGTGGTTTGAGTCCGGCTTACAGGACTGGGATATTTCACGCGATGCACCTTACTGGGGCTTTGAAATCCCAGACGCACCGGGCAAATATTTTTATGTATGGCTAGATGCACCGGTCGGTTATATGGCCAGCTTCAAAAATTGGTGCGATAAAAATGACACCGACTTCGATGAGTACTGGAAGGCGGATTCAAGCACTGAGCTGTACCATTTCATCGGTAAAGATATCGCCTATTTCCACTCACTATTTTGGCCTGCAATGCTCGAGGGCGCGGGCTTACGTAAACCTAACGGTGTTTACTGCCACGGTTTTGTCACCGTTGACGGTAAAAAAATGTCCAAGTCTCGCGGCACTTTCATCATGGCCGAGACCTACCTTAAACATTTGCGTCCAGAATACTTGCGCTACTATTACGCCGCCAAGTTAAACTCGGGAATCGATGATATCGATTTGAATTTAGAAGATTTTCGCCTGCGAGTTAATGCCGACTTAGTTAACAAAGTGATCAATATCGCCTCGCGCTGCGCCGGCTTCATTAAAAAGAAGTTTGATGGACAGCTATCCGCAGAGCTTAGCGAGCCCGCCCTGTTTCAATCTGCCATCGACAAAAGCGAAAAGATTGCCGAGTTTTATGAGACCCGTGAATACGGCAAGGCAATGCGTGAAATTATGGCCATCGCTGACCAGGCAAACCAATACATAGACAATGCTGAACCTTGGGTGTTGGCCAAACAAGAGGGCAAAGAGCAACAAGTTCAGGACTGCTGCTCTATGGGCATCAACTTATTCAGAGTTATCTGTGCTTACTTGGCACCAGTATTACCGCAAGTAGCTGAAGACGCACAGAAATTTCTGAATGTAGAGAACTTCGACTGGCAGCAAATCAACCAACCTCTGCTCAACCACAAGATCAATAAATTCAAGCCTCTGATGCAGCGAGTAGACGAAACCAATGTCAACGCAATCATCGAAGATAGCAAACAAAACATGCAGGAGATGCAACAAGCGATACAAGAGCCTGTTAAGACTCCTCTGCAACTAGAACCTATTGCACCGACCATTGAGTTTGCAGACTTTGCCAAAGTTGATCTAAGGGTGGTTAAAATCATCAATGCTGAGCATGTCAAAGGCGCCAATAAGCTACTGCGTCTGACCTTAGACTTAGACGGTGAAAGCAGAAACGTATTTGCCGGGATAAAATCAGCGTACCAACCTGAAGAACTAATAGGCAAACACACAGTCATGGTAGCTAATTTAGCGACCCGAACGATGAAGTTTGGTGATTCAGAAGGCATGGTACTCGCGGCGGGACCAGGGGGGGAAGACATTTGGATACTTGAGCCACACACGGGCGCCAAAGCAGGTATGCGCGTCAGCTAGAGCACGCCACTACTGCGATTGATACTGCTTGGTTATTCAGCAGTATCAATCGCATTTATCTCAGCGACCCCACTCACTTCTTACAACTTACGACTTACGACTTTCTACTAATATCTGACTCCCCTGCAACGCCACCATTTCAAGCAACAAGCCGGGACCGCATTACTGACACTGGGCCACGGCCAAATGCGGTTCGAGCAGCTGAGCATCCACATACAACCTGCCCTGCTCAGAAGTCTGTAAACTGGTCGCGACTTTATAAGTCTCCCCCAATAGCGGCAGAGACAGCACCTTAGCGGGCCCCCCCGCCACTTGAATAACCCCTTTATTTAACAACACTAAATGATCACAAAATTTAGCGGCTAAATTCACGTCGTGCAGCGCGGCGATGGTAATCAGCCCTCTGTCGGCACTGAGTTTTTTTACCACGCTCAATATAGCCAGCTGATGATGCAGATCTAAAGCGCTGGTAGGCTCATCCAATAACACGACTTCAGGTTTAACCACTAAAATGCGCGCCATAGCCACTAACTGTTTTTGTCCGCCGCTGAGCTCGCAAATGTCCTTATCGGCTAACTGCTCAATACCTAACAGCTGCAATATGCTAACAACTTCCTGCAGATCCTGAGCCTTTACCCGCCAACTTGACTGCTGTTTTAATGACAACAATATCGACTCAAACACCGACAATGCCAGATTTGTATGAAACGACTGCGGCAAATAGGCGATTTTTCTGGCTCTTTGCAAACGAGACAATTTGCTCAAGCTCTCCCCCTGCAGAGACACCTCACCAGCATCGATTTTTATCAATCCAGCCAACGCTTTAAACAAGGTCGATTTTCCGGCGGCATTGGGACCGAGCAGGCCGGTAAAACTCCCTTTTGCCAGCGGGTCAAGGCACAGACCATCCAATACTTGATTGGCGCCGTAACTCACAGATAAATTCGCCACTGACAAACTCATATTGAACGCTCCTTTGAATGCTTAATAATGATAGCCAAAAATACCGGAACTCCCAGCAGCGCAGTGATAATGCCGATTGGGTAGATAATACCGGGCGTCAGCGATTTACTGACGATAGATGTTGCACTGAGCATCAGAGCACCAAGCAATGCCGATAACGGTATAAAATAGCGCTGATCTTCACCGACCAACAATCTTGCTATATGCGGCCCCACCAGACCGACAAAACCTATAGTACCGACAAAAGCGACGGCAGTAGCGGCCAGCAGCGATACACAAATCAATATCTCAACTCGCAATCTATTGATATCAACCCCCATGCTACGAGCACTTTCATCACCTAAGCGCAGCGCCGTTAACCGCCAGGTTCTGGACATACAAAACGGCAGTACTGTTAACAACAGTGCCGTACCACAAGCTATTTGCAGCCAACTAGCACGTCCTAATGAGCCCAGCATCCAAAAAACAATGCGCTGTAATTGAGTCTCAGAGGCACCGTATTCCATCATTGCCAGCAGCGCGTTAAATGCAAAGAAAATCGCGATGCCAAATAATATAATTGCCTGTGTGCCGATCCCTTTTAAGCGCATCATCAACAACAATAAAATACAAGTACTCAAGGCAAACACAAAGGCGTTGACTGTCACTAACAGCGAGCCGACGTTAGGCAGCAAACCCACCCCCGTCACTATTGCCAGTGCGGCGCCAAAACTGGCCGCTGATGACACTCCTAGGGTGAAGGGCTCTGCCAGTGGGTTATTGAGCAAGGTTTGCATTAACGCGCCCGCTACCCCTAACATCGCCCCGACTATCAAAGCCGTCACTGCGACAGGCATCCGGTAATCCCAGATAATCACTTCTAGCTTAATGCCGTGAGATGTTTTGTCCCAGAGCACCTCGAGCACTGTCAACAGCGAAAAATTACCGGGGCCAATTGATATATCCAACATCACACTAAACAGTAACAACAGTGCAATCACAGTCAGTAGCTGTAGCTTTCTCGACGCTCTTTTTTCAAAATTATATGCACTGAGCAGTTGTTTTTGCACTTCACTGCCAGGCACTTCAGACCCTTGTATCTTATTGATACTATTCACTAAAACCACCTTTCATGGCTGACAGTTACTCGCTGAAGCAGATCCAATTTAGTTGCATCAATGACTTCAATGAATACTTTAGCCAGTCTATAAATGCGACCACTCCAGAGGAGATAGCCGCTACATTTTCAAACTCTATTTTTGTAACTTCTGCCAGAACACACCACTGAGCTCTATCGGCAAGAATTTATCGTGCAACTCAACAAAATTAGCTTGCGGATCTAAGTCTTTAAAATCATTTGGGTAGAACCACTTAGCGAAGGTCTGCAGAGCGATGAAGTGGTACGGACTGTTGTAAAACTGGTGATAGATTGAGTAAAAATCTCCCTCTTTAACCGATTTCAGTGCAGGCCAGCCCTTGCGATCTGCCAGTGCTTGCAAGCGTTTTTGCGCTTGCTCTTGGGTAGCTTCATAACCAAACAACACTGCAGCAGTATTAGGTTTTGCCTCTGCCCAGTTGGCACCGGTGCCGATGATAATGTCCGGATCATCAGTAAAAATAGCTTCGGGATTGACTTTTCCTGAGAAGCCAGGGAACTTACGACTGCCCCAGTTAACACCACCTGCCTCATCAACTAACCGACCTAAATTGGCTGCTCCAAAGGTACTGCAGCACTTATCCGGATGAAAACCTGCTGCGCGTTCAATAAAGACCAGCGGTCGGTCTTGCACTTTCTTTTGCAATACCACAGAGCTGACTGAGCGCATTTGCGTCAGGTAGTAGTCGACAAAGGTATTGGCTGCTTTTTCTCTGTTTAATACTTTGCCTAACATCAGTAAACTGGGCACTGTGTTTGCAGTTGGACGCTGTCGAAAATCAACGAATATAACTTTGATTCCAGCCTTCTCTAGCTTAGTTAACAGGCCGCTCTCCTGAGCTTTAAGCAAGTTGCCTAAATTAAGGATAAACAGGTCAGTATCTAAAGTGATGATTTTTTCTAAACTGTAATCACCGGCGTAAGGGCTACCGAGATTTTCAATGTCTGCGATCTGCGGAAACGCCTTAAGGTATTTACGATAGGCATCAGGATCGTATTTAATTAGGTCATCTTTCCAGCCCACTACTCTTGAGAGCGGGTTTTCTTTATCCAGCAGCGCCAAGGTATAAGTTAGCCGCCCCTCGCCCAATACGATATTTTCTATCTTGTCAGGGTCAAGACTTACTTTGCGACCGGCGATATCTGTGACTTCTATAGTTTCTGCAGCCAGCGAACAGGACAGACCTAATGCAACTGGTACAAGCATTTTTTTAACGAGAGAAAGATTAAAACTAAACACTGCGCTCATCCTTTAATGAGTTAAAGAGATGTGCAGCATATAAGAATTAAATCTTTATGTAAATCATAATCGTTATCATTTAGATTAAATACAAAAAAATGATTTCTTACGCAAATTCAATAGCCTGGATTATCTAAAATATTTGCGAATTTGCAGTTTCTGAGAGATGATAGCAGGCTTCTCTTGCACGGAAACTTAGCCTTTATGAAGAGTTTTAACAGCGCAGACAGTGATCTATTAGAACAAATCATCTTGCATCGCCGGGATGTGCGCGGCAATCGCTTTCTCGACAAAGCTATTCCACAAAAAGCGCTCAACAAAATCTTGTATGCGGGCGTCAATGCTCCCTCTGTTGGGTTTTCTCAGCCCTGGGAGTTTGTTCTAATCAGAGACAAAGAGCGTAAACAGGCCATTAAAGCCAGCTTCAAAGAGGAAAACCTTAAGGCCGAGGCCAGTTTTTGCCCCAAGAGGCAGCAGAGCTATAAAAAACTCAAACTGGAAGGTATTCATGAAGCCCCGGTCAACATAGCGGTATTTTATAAGCCCAGTGATCACCCGGTGCTGGGGCAAACTAGTATGAAAGAAGTAGGTCGCTACAGCGTAGTTTGTGCCGTGCAAAATATGTGGCTGATGGCCAGAGCGCTTAACATCGGCCTCGGCTGGGTCAGCATTATAGACCCAGAGAAAGTAAAAAAGATTTTAAATGCTCCACAACAAAACCAGTTAGTTGCCTACCTGTGCCTGGGGTACGTCGACTATTTTTACCAAAACCCAGAACTGGAACGGTTGAACTGGGAACAGCGCAAAGACTTTTCAGATCTGGTTAAAGAAGAGTGCTATTGAAGCTTTCTAACCAGCAGGTCCGTTAATGCAAGCCTTATCCGCCACTACCTTCTTACCTTCAACGGTGCAGCCGTTGCTATCTAAACTGGCGCATTTGCTCTATAATCCGCTGAGTTTTTATCCCTCTGGATTTTAACTGTCAATCAGCCTTTGCAATTTCTAGATTAACGATTTTAACTATGCCCACTACCAGACACTTTTCGCTACTGCACCCTTATCTAAAAAATCTGTTGTTACTCATCTTGCTGTGCAGCGCACTGCGAGTGTTATTTTTTGCCCTCAATTACCAGCAATTCCAAACTTTGAGCAACAGTACTTTGGGCCTGGCTTTTTTGCATGGCCTACGCTTTGATCTAGCGACAGTCACCCTCTGCCTTGCTCCCTGGCTGCTGCTTTCCTTGCTTTTCTATATTTTCAACTGGCAGCGCGCGCTGCGACTATTTGGAAAAATTTACTGGCCATTACCACCTCTGCTGATCATCGCCACCAATGTTGCCGATACTTTATACTTCCCATTTACCGGTCGCAGATCGGGTCCTGAAGTGCTTTCCTTTAGTCAAGATCTAGCGGACCAGGCAGGCCAGCTACTGGGCCAATATTGGCTACTGGCAACTTTGTCTGTTATCAGTGTATTTCTTTTTATTGCAGCCTCACTGAGCTTATTACCCAAAATCAGCCCTGTCAGCAGGCCTTGGTACAGCAGATTAGCTATCGCTGTCGGCATATTCTTTTTCGCGGCTGTTTCTATACGCAGCGGCTTCGGATCTAAGCCGCTGAGCCCTTCGCATGCCTTTAACTGGCCAGCTGCCAGTACCGGTCATTTAGTGCTCAACTCCACCTTCACCTTACTCAGACAAGATTTAAGCAAGCTGGATAAAATTGATTTTTTTGCGACTGACAAACAAGCTAGGCAACTCAACCAGCGACAATCCGCTCCCTGGCCAACCCCGGCCAATAGAGATAATGTTGTCATCATTGTGCTGGAGAGCTTTTCCCTGGAGTACATAAGCACTAATCGAGACTCTGCCGGCTACGCTCCCTTTTTGCAGCACTTAATGAAACAAAGTTTATATTTTACAGACGCCTACGCCAACGGGCGGCGCTCTATCGATGCACTTCCGGCAGTATTAGCGGGCCTGCCGACTTTAATGCAGGAGGCTTTTATCACGTCCGGCTACCTGGGTAACAAGGTCTCTGGCCTCGCTCAAGTCCTGCGCCTTGAAGACTACCAGTCCTGGTTTTTCCACGGCGCCAAAAATGGCAGTATGCATATAGACACTATGAGCAAACGCTTTGGTTTTGAAAATTACACGGGCCGCAATGAATACCCCGATCAGAGCGACTTTGACGGTAAATGGGGAATCTACGACGAGCCGTTTTTACAACACATGGCCAGCACCTTAGACACACTACAACAGCCATTTGTCGCCGGTGTTTTTACCATAAGCTCACACAACCCTTATTCGATCCCGGCACAGTACGAGGGGGATTTTCCTAAGGGAACACTAAAGATCCACCCAACCATTGGTTATACCGACATGGCGTTACGCAAGTTTTTCGCCAGCGCAAAAAAGATGCCGTGGTATGACAATACCTTGTTTGTGATTACCGCTGATCATACTTCTTTGAGTGACAACCCTGATTTTCAAACAGCGACTGGCCGTCACCGGGTACCTATTTTACTGTATAGCCCTAACGGAAAAATATCCCCTGGGGACAGTAACAAAGTGGCACAGCATACCGACCTGCCAATCACAGTATTAGATTATTTGGGATTGAGTGAGAAATACCGAGACCAACTACTGCCTTTTGGCCACAGCTTATTGGCCGAGACAGCCGGTGAGGCATTTTTTGTCGAGTCAGATCAATATGTGCTGATTAACCAGAGTGCAACACTGCTTGCCAGCAAAGATTTTCAGCAGTTAGAATTTAAACCTAATGCGTCCAGCGACAGTCAGATTGATGCCACTCAATCGCAAATGCTTAAGCGCCTAAAGGCCAAAGTTCAAATTTATAACAACGGTATGATAAACAATGATTTGATCAGGTGAGATAGACAAGTATATTGCACTGGCACAGTGTGCCAGTGCTGTAAGTACTGTAAGTACTGCTAATCCTGGAACATTTTAAACAATATTGATTTGATATTAGTTGTATCAAAAGGCTTATCTAATATGGCATTAACGCCAGCCTCACGTACTTTTTCCAAATGACTGTCCTTAGCTTCAGATGTCACCATTAAAACTGGCACATGCGCGTGTTCAGCGGACTTGCGCATATATTGGGTCAATTCAATGCCGTTAATTTTAGGCATATTATAATCGGTAACCACAAGGTCGACTTCTGCTGTTTTCAGGTAATCAATGGCATAACAACCATCATCGAACTCAGTGATATTATTCAGCCCTAAATTGCTCAACACTCGACTGATTGCCTTACGCGCCAGCTTGCTGTCATCAACCAGTACCACCCGTAAAGTATTAACGTCGTAATTCTCCAGGTACAACTCAGATTGGTTAATAAAGGCCAGTGTCGACTTCAATGCGCGCTGTAGCGTCTCCTGCTCGAACGGCTTGGTTAAGATAGCCAATATCCCCGACTGCTTGAATATTTCCAGCTGGTCACGGCGCTGCTCACTGGAGATCAAGATAAATGGCAAGCCACTAAATTTTTCGTGTTTGCGTAGTTGATGCAACAATTCAATGGCCGTGCCATCTTCGTAATGTAAATTTGAGATAATTAAATCAGGTGGGTATTTACTGATTCGAGTCAAAGCTTCCAGCTTACCTTTAGCATAGACAATGTCGCTAACCCCTTCTTCATTTAACTTTTTACTGATGACAGTTTGTTGCATTGAGGAAGGCTCGACCAACAAAATATTCAGGTCTGATTTATTTAACTGACTTAATAGATTCATACTTTACCTAGCTTTCAGGTTATAAATTTAAACTCTATTTATTATAGACACTTTTATAGTAAGCACCCTATGACACTCCTTTGTCGATGACGGGAAATACTGACTAGTAGCCGGCGATCGGCTGCAGTTATCTAGAGGTATAGACTGACGCAGATTATTTTTGTAATTTTGCATCAGCCGAGTTTCACTTAGCTTGCAGCATTATGCCATATTCAATTGCTTTGGCAGCATTTAATTCACCCTCCAATGATTTCAATCAGCTAAAGTCTGCAAAAGCACTTTTTAAATTGAAACTGAACAGTGCAATGTGTAACTTAGCCATCTTTCAGATTTCGTTAAGGACCTTGCCAAAATGCCAAAATCGTCAACTAATCTAACACTCAAACTTGTATCAACATTTTTATTGATCGCTTTGCTGGGCGCCATTTGGTGGTTCGCCAAGGCACAGACCACCCCGAACGTCACCCACATTAGTGGCACTAACCAAGCTCTACCGACTGTCGAGTGCGATTTTAAACAACAATTATGTCGCTCAAGCAATGCCAGCAGTCAAGTCGATCTCAGCATTGACAGCCAACAGATAAAGTCCTTTATTGCACTTCCTTTCAAACTGAAAATTGATGGTCTCAACCCCGACACTGTCAGCATAGATTTCCAAGGTATTGAAATGTTTATGGGAGCCAACCTTTTACAGCTGGAAAAACAAGCTGATAACAGTTTCACTGGCACTATTACCCTCGCCGGACACGCTGGCCATCATATGACCTGGAGAGCAGTTGTAAAGATGACCGAAGCCGCCAATAGCCAGGAGGTTCATTTCGTTTTCAAACTGATGTAAGACGCTGCAAAACCCCGCAGCATCTACTGCTGCGGGTTATCCTCGAGTAATAAACACACTCATATTTATTTCCAGTCTATGCCTTTTTGCGACATTCAAAGTCGTTGCTGGGAACGCAGTCATTTGCAGATTATGTGATTATAAGTAGCTACACAACACGGTTACTCTTATGAACATCAGTATTTTTGATTTATTTAAAATTGGCATTGGTCCATCCAGTTCCCACACTGTCGGACCTATGCTCGCCGCTAAGCAGTTTGTCGATGATTTATCTGAGCGTAACGTACTGGATAAAACCGCCAATATACGCATTCAACTGTTCGGCTCACTCGGTGCTACTGGAGAGGGACACGGTACCGGTCCCGCGGTGATTCTGGGGTTAGAGGGTAACCACCCTGCCGAAATAGACCCCAATTACATGCCGCTCAGGTTACAGCAGATTGAGCACAGCGGATTGTTAAATGTCGCTGCCAAAAATAGTATCTCGTTTCAGTGTAAACAAGACTTGCACTACATACACCAGGCGCTGCCCCAGCACCCTAACGCAATGCGCCTGACCGCTAAAGACCCACAGGGTATCATCCTCTACAGCCGCGAGTATTTTTCAATTGGCGGTGGCTTTATTCTCGACCAAGATCAAATCAAGACCTTAGATGCCGCCGATGTAACAGTATCTCAGACGACTCTGCCCTACCCCTTTAACACTATGGATCAATTGCTGGCTTTATGTCGAGAGCACCAAATGTCGATTAGCCAGATAATGATGGCCAATGAGACCTGCCATCGCAGTGAAAAGCAAATACGTGCTGGATTGCTAAATATTTGGCAGGCGATGCAGGACTGTGTTGAACGCGGCTGCCAGCAAGAGGGCACTCTGCCTGGCGGTCTCAATGTTAAAAGACGGGCTCCGGCACTGTACAAAAAGCTCACTAGCAATCCAGAGGCGGCACTACGCGACCCGCTTGCGGCCATTGACTGGGTTAATTTATACGCCTTGGCTGTTAACGAAGAGAACGCCGCAGGAGCCAGGGTGGTCACTGCTCCCACCAATGGCGCCGCGGGAATCATACCTGCTGTGTTGCATTATTACGTGCGCTTTTATTACTCAGGCAGTGAATCAGGAGTGGTTAAGTTTTTACTCACCGCAGCCGCTATCGGCATGTTGTGCAAGCATAACGCTTCTATCTCTGGCGCTGAGGTTGGCTGTCAGGGAGAAGTGGGCTCTGCTTGCGCTATGGCGGCCGCAGGATTAGCTGCCGTATCCGGGGGGACTCCTGAGCAAGTGGAAAATGCCGCCGAAATCGCCATGGAACACAATTTAGGTCTGACCTGTGACCCGATAGCCGGGCTAGTGCAAATCCCCTGTATTGAACGCAACGCAATTGCCTCGGTCAAGGCAATCAACGCCTCGCGTATGGCCCTTAATGAAGACGGTGAGCATTTTGTCTCTCTCGATAAGGTGATAAAAACCATGCGTGATACCGGTGCCGATATGCAGAGTAAGTACAAAGAAACCTCTACCGGAGGACTGGCTGTTAATGTGATTGAATGTTAGTCCCCAGCGAGTAATATGCAGTTTCAATACTTTAGTACTAAGCCTAAAGCACTGTGGTTTCACAGTATCTGACGGGCATAATAGTAAAATTTGCATAATTTAGGCATGAAATATATTCCAAGCTTAAAATAAATTCTGGGTAGAATGATTCTGTGATAATCTCTACCCGATAAATAACATATAAAAAAGATAATAATTAGAGGTATACATGACAGAACGTGAATCGATGGAGTTTGATGTTGTCATCGTTGGCGCGGGCCCTGCTGGACTTTCAACGGCTTGCAAACTGATGCAGCAAGCTAACGAGCACGGACGTGAACTAACCGTTTGTGTAGTAGAAAAAGGGTCTGAAGTAGGTGCGCATATTCTTTCTGGTGCAGTGGTCGAGCCCCGAGCGCTGGACGAGCTATTTCCGCAGTGGCGCGATCAGGGAGCACCACTGACCACTGCAGTCACTGAAGATCAAATCTATTTACTGCAAAATGCAGATAAGGCTATAAAAGTACCTAACTTTTTTGTACCTAAGCCTATGCACAACGAAGGTAATTACATCGCCAGTGTCGGCAATTTATGCCGCTGGCTGGCCGAACAAGCCGAACAATTAGGTGTTGAAGTATTTCCCGGATTTCCCGCATCCCACGTTATCTACTCCGATACTGGCGCAGTTGCTGGTATCGGTACCGGCGACATGGGGCTAGATGAAAACGGCGGACACAAAGATGGCTACATGCCCGGCATGGACTTACTGGCCAAATACACAGTTTTTAGCGAGGGATCACGCGGTCACTTAGGCAAAGAGCTGCTGAAAAAATATGAGCTGGACGCCGATTGTGACGTACAACATTACGGCATCGGCATTAAAGAATTGTGGGACATTGACCCCAAAAAACACCAACCAGGCCTAGTTGTGCACGGTGCTGGTTGGCCCCTGGGCAAAGCCAGCGGCGGTTTTTTTCTCTATCATTTAGAAAACAATCAAGCTGTGGTTGGTTTGATCACCGATCTGAGTTATTCCAATCCACATTTAAGCCCATTTGATGAGTTTCAACGCTTAAAACATCATCCATTGATGGCGCAATACTTAAGTGGCGGTAAGCGAGTCTCCTACGGCGCGCGAGCTCTGACCAAAGGCGGTCTCAACTCGCTGCCGAAAATGACTATGCCTGGCGCCCTGCTGCTCGGCTGTGATGCGGGAACTTTGAACTTCTCTAAGATCAAAGGGACACATACCGCGATGAAATCTGGGATGCTGGCTGCAGAAACGCTATTTGCTGCCTTTGTCAAAGACGACCAGGGCGGCAGCGATCTTACTGATTACGCCACGGCATTCAAACAGTCCTGGATTTATGATGAGCTGTATAAAAGCCGTAATTTTGGACCTGCCCTGCACAAATACGGCACTATCATTGGCGGCGGTTTTAACTTTATCGACCAAAATATTTTCCCTATACCGGTTACCTTGCACGATAACAAACCAGATTATGCACAGTTAAAGCTTGCCAGTGCATGTCCTGTTATCGACTACCCAAAAGCGGATGGTGTATTGAGCTTTGATAAACCTTCGTCGGTATTTTTATCTAATACCAATCACGAGGAAAATCAGCCCTGTCACCTTAAACTGACTGACATCAGTATTCCTATGGGCGAAAATTTTGCCAAATACGCAGAGCCAGCACAGCGTTACTGCCCTGCCGGGGTCTACGAAATAGTTGAGCAAGAGGGACAGAAAATATTCCAGATCAATTCGCAAAATTGTGTCCACTGTAAGACTTGCGACATCAAAGATCCGGCGCAGAATATTACATGGGTGACACCAGAGGGCGGTGGTGGACCCAACTATCCAAACATGTAACACAGCACCAATAAAGGCCAGCATTGCTGGCCTTTTTTATTGGGTAGACAATTTTTAAGGCGTGAGGCGTGAGGCGTGAGGCGTGGGGCGTGAGGCGTGAGGCGTGAGGCGTG
>ASZI01000108.1 GCA_000416315.1 Osedax symbiont Rs2
CCCAGAGCAGCCATTTTCTCCGATTCAATTAAACGCTTCTGGGTGCGGCGCAATTCATCCAGCGATCGCTGTAATTCACTGGTGCGCTCTTTAACTTGTTCCTCCAATTCATCTTGATGTTTTAACAGTTTTTTCTTAGCCAATAAGCGTTCTGTGATATCAGTAATCGAGATAGTTATTAACATTTTCCCGCTACTTTTTTGTTTGGCAATATAGGCGTGTAAGAAAAACTCCTCTCCACCTTTCCTCAGACCGGGGACAGCTTCGGCATCGAAGGCAATCATTTGCTTGGAATCATCGGCAACAAATTCTTTAAAGGCAAGATACTGGCTGGCGTTATTACCGACCAGCAAGTTGAGCAGTGGTGTATTAACTACTTCGTAAAATTGATAGCCAAAGATATTTTGCGCCGCTCTATTGAATAATGTGATACTGAGCTTTTCGTCGATGACGATAATGGCGGAAGCATTAATATCCAGCAGATCAAAGTAGCGCTGTTTACTGTTGCGCAGTTCCCCAACCGCGTTGCGCAATTCGTATTGCTGTCTTTGATTTTTCTGCAGTGTATCTTTAAAGGTTGCCACTGCGGCATAACTATTGGCTAGATATTTGTCGCTGTTGGCCGGCAGTTCTATCTCTACCTGACCATTTGCCAGTCGTACCATGACATCATTGATAATTTCGATCGATGCAGACATGCGCCGGGCAAAATACAGCGAGGTTATAATCATCACTAACATCAGCATTAAGGTCAATACGCCGACAGTGCTGCCACCGGCCAGTGACTTCTCTATCATCAAGGTTCTTTTTCTGACACTTTCTATATAGTAATTGGAAATCACTATTAATAACTCATAACTTTGATTAAGTAATTTATTTGCTCTTATCAACTCAGCTCTGGCTTCTTTTGGATCCACAGAAACCAATTCAATACTGCTGATCACCACGCTTTTATAATGGCCAAAAGCTTCCTGTATCTGCAAATTAATATCTAATTGATTAATAATTACTTTTTCACTCTTTGCCAAGTGCAAATATAAGTTTTTCTCCACAAGGTACAGCTGATCTATTATTTTTCTACCGCCTAAATACAATGTTTCTTCATCGGGTTGTTGTAATGAAACCAATAGAAGATGAGTCAGCTCGGAGTGGATCTTTAACATAGCGATACTAGATTTGGAGAATTCACTGATCAGCGGTAAATTACTTTGGTTAAGTTCAGTCAGCAGATCAACTTTGGATTGGATAGTGGCGTTGGCGGCAAAATACAACACTAAAGTTAAAACAATACCTATCAGCGGTGAAATCAAGAAACGTTCACGTATCGATAATGTATTCAAAAAATTCATATTGTCGACCTGGTGAGATTGCTAACTGAGCCATACTAATTGAGTAAGCTGCACTGACAGCCCATGCAACTGAAACTGCTGTATTGGATCATTACAGACGATGATTAAGGGGGAGCTGCGATTTCCCGCCAGTCATCAGGCACTATCATTCCCTTATATATCAGGTCGTTGCCCTGTTTTTTGAACACCACCAGCACCCCTTCAGGTTTTGGCCAAACCCCCAAACCATCACGTAAATTGGTACTGTGGCCAACAAACACTGTGTTACTGGTAAGGGCCTCAGTACTGTGCATAGCTTCGGCTAGATACTGGCCGAGGCGTTTTGACTCAGTGGAGTTTTTGCTCAGTGAATAAGCCAAATCGTAATCGACTGTCACTTGCTGGAAAATTATTTTGGCGGTATCTAAAGCCCGACAATAAGGGCTTGAAGCCACAGATCCTATGGGAATTTGTAGTCGCTGCAGATGTTTTTTGATATTGCTGGCAACTTCCCTACCCCGGCTAGATAGATTGCGCTGACTGCTACAGTCATCGTAATTTACACTAAATCCCCCCTGAACTGCCTGGCGGTTGCTGTCGGTCGTTTTAGGTTCAGTTGGCGCGTGGCGCAAATACAACACATGTCCACCTTGTTGTATTTGTTTAATCAGTACCGGCAGCGATTGAATATCAGTGACCACAGCGGCTACTAGTGGCCAGCTACATACTGAGCAACCAACAATCAATAGTTTTAAGTAAGTGATTAGTTTCTGCATAATTTTAGCTATTGTTAATTACTTAATAAGTAACCAATAATAAATAATACTCGGCGAAACTGATCTAATAAAAACTTCTAGTTCTGGAAAGTAAAAAATAGCAGATCAGCAATAGCTAGTGGAGGGCAATCACTATTTGTTGCTATATTTGGTCGTACAGCCTGTTAAAATAACTATATAGGTTGTATCTCTGACAAATTTATAGCGCTTTCAAAAAGGGCACCTTCTTCACTAATCCCAGTGCCAGCACTATACCAAAGCTCACTGCCAACAAACCAAACTGCTCTACCCAGGTAATCATTTCCGCCAGCAATATTACCGCCAGAAACATCGTCGTTGGAGGCACCAATGCGGCAAATACAGCTGCTTTGGAGGAACCTAAAATCGCCACTGCCTGGGAGTAACAATACAGCGCTAAAATAGCCACCAATACGCCCTGGAACAAGCCTTGTTGCAGGAGTGTTTGCAGATCAATTTGCCCCAGAGCCGCTGGAGAATGTAGCAGATAAATAGGGGTGTAGATCAACATTGATAATACAGAGACTAAGGCTGTCGCCATCCAGGCATCAATCTTCCAATATTTACAAAGCAGCGTGTAACTTGCCCACAGCAAACCACAGCCAACAAACATTAGGTCTCCCACAGCGGTATCTATGGACAGTGCACCCAGGTTGCCACCCCCGACACTGACAACTCCAGTGAAAATCATTGCCACGCCGATTAATCTGCTTCTGGATATTTTTTCTGCCAGAAAAAAAACACAACCTAAGGTGGTAAACAGCAACATGGAACTGGGAGCAATAATACCAAAATGTGAACTCGGCGCCAGATTTAACCCCGATGTTGCCAGCAGCACATAAGGGGCTCCGGCGCCAAGGGCCAGAACTAGTCCCTTTGCCAGCAGTTGCTTAGTTTTGGCAAACTGTAGCAATAGAAAAGGCATTAACAGACAACCTGCCACTAAAAAGCGAATCGCAGTGATGTCCCAATTATCCAGTTGCTGCAAAGTAGACATCTTCGAAACTACCGGCCAGCTGCCCCAAATAAGTGAAGCTAATAAGCCAAAACTGGCGCCTAGTATGATCTTTTTAGTCTGGGTTTGCATATGTCGTCCGTCAATTAGCGCTACAAGGCTTGCTGTTATCTTGCGGGCTAGTTTAACCAATAAACCCACACCAGATGCTGCATTCATCACTTATTTGAGTTATAAATACTGCGTATTTTTTGTAAACAGGATGAAAATCTGCGCCATGAATATCAACTTTGATAAACTCGACCTAAAAATTTTGCAGCAATTACAAATCAATTGCCGTCAAAGCACCGAGCACTTAGGCGCAATAGTCGGTTTATCGGCCACCGCCTGTCAGCGAAGGATTAAAAAATTACGCGATAGTGGGGTAATTCATAGCGAAGTGGCTATCCTCAACGCCGCCACTTTGCAATCTCGACTCACTGTCCTAGTGGAGATCAAGTTTAATAAGGGCGGCACAGTAGTGATAGAGGAATTCAAAGCTTTGATGAGAGACTGCCCCGCGGTCCAACAATGTTATTACCTGGCGGGAGAAGTCGATTTTTCAGTGATCATCAGCGTTGCCAATATTCAGCAATACGAGCTGCTAACTCGCAGTTTGTTTTTAAATAACCCCAACATAGTGAAATTCAGCAGCAGAATCAGTATGGATAATGTCAAAACCAGTCTGGCGATACCACTGGATTGACCCCAGATGCATATGTTGTAGAAGCAAATATTGCGCCTCTAGCGCACCTTACACAAACACCCCCTACGGATTGGCAAAATTCCGTAGCAGAGTCAGTGTGGATAAAATCAAAACCAGTTTGGCCATACGCTTAAAACAGACCTTTACTGAAACTCACTGGCTCACTAATGCCCTCCAAGTGCAATTGGCATTGTTTAGGGGCAGTACTGGCGATGACCTTGCCACGACGAATAACATACAAGCGCTCTGGGCGTAACTGTAGCGCTTCGATGGCGCTGCCAGTCTCCAGTATTACAATATCGGCGTTGGCCCCTACCTTGAGACCATAATTGGCCAAATGCATAACCTTGGCGGCGTTTTCGGTGATTGCAGAAAAAGCTTGTTGCATTTGTTCTACACCTGTCATTTGCGCTACATGTAGCCCCATGTGCGCCACATCTAACATGTCGTGGGTGCCAAAGCTATACCAGGGGTCCATGACGCAGTCGTGGCCAAAAGCAACATTAATACCTGCGGCCAACATCTCCGGTACCTGGGTCATACCGCGCCTTTTCGGATAGCTATCACTGCGTCCCTGCAAGGTTATGTTAATTAACGGGTTGGCGACTACATGTACTTGTGCCTCTTTGATCAGCGGCAACAGTTTAGAGACATAATAATTGTCCATCGAATGCATAGACGTTAAATGCGATCCAGTCACTCTGCCCTGCAATCCCTGCCTTTGAGTTTCATAGGCCAAAGTTTCTATATGCCGCGACATCGGGTCGTCACTTTCATCGCAATGCATATCGACTAACAAGCCACGCTCGCTGGCTATTTCACAGAGTCGACGAATAGACGCTGCTCCCTCGGCCATAGTGCGCTCAAAATGCGGGATACCACCGACCACATCAACGCCTTTATCCAGGGCGCGGAGCAAATTTTGCTCGGCTTTTGGATAGCGTAAAAAACCATCCTGGGGGAAAGCCACTAATTGTAAGTCAATGTAGTCCTTCATCTCATGGCGCACTTCCAGTAGTGCATCCACCGCCAGTAACCTGTCATCACTGATATCCACGTGCGAGCGAATCGCCAATGTGCCCCGCGCTATCGACCATTTACACAATTGCAGTGCCCGCTGCTTAATCGACTCTACTGTCAAAGTTGGTTTCAGCTCGCCCCACACAGCAATGCCCTCAAGTAGTGTGCCACTGCGATTTAGCCGCGGCTGGCCCAAGCTTAACGCGGAATCCATGTGAAAATGGCTATCGACAAAAGGCGCTGTTGCCAACTGGCCGTTAGCTTGTATTTCTCTGATCGCCTGAGCATTGATCTGCTGGTCAATAGCAGTGATTTTCCCGGCACTGACCGCGATATCGACATTTTTTTCACCGCTACTTAAATTGACATTTTTTATCAGTAAATCCAGCATTTTCTAATCCTTATTAACCTCCGCTATGGCAGCTAACACTAACAGTTAAGCGCACTATTAGGAACCTGTGAGTAGCGGGATCCCCGCGGTTGAATCCGTTGCAACCGCTATATTTAGTAGCGGCACAACTTCATACTCAACAACCGGCGCTTTTTTGGTCAAGGATTACTGCTGGCGCTGTTGATCAGCGCTAACTGCACCCTCCCATGATGAATTTTTTGTGCTATAAGTGATTGCTTTTATGAGCAAATACTTAACTGTTTAGTGTTGATCTAGGTTGCTGGTATTGGATAACAACAAAAAAAACGCTAATATGTTAACGATACAACTTAACTGCTGCTAAATCACTGACTCTGAACTATGCTTAGAGACCAGTTAGATTGCACATTACTGAGATCAAACAATGAACAAACTATTTAAACAACAAGCTTACATTGCCGGTAAATGGGTCGATAGCAGTGATGGAGCAGTACAGCAAATTTTCAACCCGGCCGATGGTAGTTTATTAGGTACGGTACCTTTGTTGGGTGCCAGTGAAACACGCATGGCTATTGAAGCTGCTGACGGCGCTAAAGCGCAATGGGCAGAAATGACCGCAGCCGAGCGCAGTGCGCTAATGCGCCGCTGGTATGAACTGATGATTGAAAATGCCGATTTACTGGCCGAAATTCTCACCTTGGAGCAAGGTAAACCTCTGGCAGAAGCGCGTGGTGAAGTCTTATATGGTGCCAGCTATATAGAATGGTACGCTGAAGAAGGTAAACGCATCTATGGGGATATAATCCCCTCACATAAAAAAGGTGCACGTATTATCGTCTTAAAGCAACCTATTGGCGTGGTCGCTGCTATCACTCCCTGGAACTTCCCGACCTCCATGATCAGTCGAAAGTGCGCACCAGCTATGATGGCCGGCTGCCCCTTTATTGTTAAGCCTGCACCAGATACTCCCTACTCGGCACTGGCGCTGGCGGCACTGGCAGAAGAGGCGGGGATTCCCGCAGGCATCTTCAATGTAGTCACTGGAGATGCAATTGCTATTGGCGGCGAGATGACCAGTAATAATACAGTGCGCAAGCTCAGCTTTACCGGATCGACCCAGGTCGGAAAAATTCTGTTGCGCCAAAGCGCAGATTCTGTGAAAAAAGTATCACTTGAGCTCGGCGGCAACGCACCTTTCATCGTTTTCGATGATGCCGACATTGACGCTGCAGTGGCCGGGGCTATCGCCTCTAAGTTTCGCAATTCGGGTCAAACCTGCGTATGCACCAATCGGTTTTTGATCCAGTCCGGTATCCACGATGAATTTGTTGACAAGCTCGCCTCAGCTATCTCGCAAATAAAAGTAGGCAACGGTATGCAACAAGGTATCAATCAAGGACCGATGATCAACGAGGCAGCAGTGGTCAAAGTAGAGCAGCACTTAGCAGACGCTCTGCACAAAGGTGCGAAGTTAATTAGTGGTGGCAAGCGCAACCCTATAGGCTCTAACTTCTTTAATCCTACCCTTATTACTAATGTCACCACACAGATGACAGTGGCTAAGGAAGAGACTTTCGGGCCACTGGCACCGATCTTTTGCTTTGACACAGAAGAGCAGGCGATTGCCCTGGCCAATGACACTGAATTCGGTCTGGCTGCCTACGCTTACACTAAGGACCTTGGTAGAGCCTGGCGCGTCGGTGAGGCATTAGAGTACGGCATGGTGGGGATAAACGAGGGTATCATTTCCAACTGCGCCGCTCCCTTTGGCGGTATCAAACAATCTGGCCTGGGCCGCGAGGGCTCAAAATACGGCATCGATGATTATCTGGAAATGAAATATATGCTGCTCGGCGGTATTTAATTATTTAGGCTCGTGTTGTACTTCACGAGCCTGTTTAATTCCAACTACACGACAAACATCGAAGATATTAATCAAACCTAGACCGCGAGGGCGCTCAACCTCCCCTCGCTGACTTTCTGCAAATGAAATATATGCTGCTCGGCGGCATTTGTTTCCGCTATCAGACCTCTATATTCTAGCGGCATGGGTCTATTGGCTATAAGCTTCGCGGTATTTAAGTGGAGAAAAAGAAGTCTGTTGTTTAAACGCCCGGGCAAAAGTACTGGGAGAGCTATAGCCCAACTGGTAGGTAATTTCAGTCACCGCGATACTGTTGCTAAGCAAGTACTGCTTAGCTAGTGCAAGTCGTAAACTATTAAGCAGTTGCGAATAAGACTGACCTTCATGGCTTAGCTTGCGTTGCAGTGTGCGTTTGCTCATGTTCATTTTAAAGGCGATGATCTCTTCGGTGGGGCAACCACTGGGAAGCAATTGGGTGACCAACCTGATAACTTTTTCGCTGCTCTGACCAGAGCCCATACTCTGTATATATTTGCCCACCGCCGCTTCATTTAGCTCTACCAACTCAGCATCGTGGGTGGGTAACATCTCATTTAAGAGCGACTTAGAAAAGGCAATGCCATTGTGACTGCTATCGCCATGTACCGGACACTGAAAGTATTCTTCGTAGGCAGCGCGCGAAGCGTCAATTGGAAAGCTGAAATATACTGCTGTGGCGGGGGTGTTTTTTCCCGCGGCTAAACGGAACATTTTCAGGAAAAAACCCACCCCCAACTGAATAGCACACTGATTAGTTATAATCTTCTGCTCGGTAGGCAGTTTTAGTTGATACTGAATCATCAACTCATCGCCTTGCTCTATTAGTTCTAGTTGCATGGCGGTATTTATTAACTGGCTGTTATCGACAAAGCGTCGCAGACCCTCTTCCAGATTGGCACTGGCCATCCACGCCAGCCCTATGCCCTTTATATAGGCTGGCTGAAACAGTGAAGCGGCGACGAGTCCCAATTCACTATTGCCGGTCGCCTGCACACACAGCTGCCAGAGAACATTCATTTTTTGCATCTGTACTCGGCTGTCTTTTACATCGACAGGGTTAAGATCGATTCCCGCCTGGCTAAAGATTGGCTGTGGATCGACCTCATAGACACGCAGCACTTGCGATAATAACTTGGGGATAGTTAACAGCGTGGTCTGGGACATAGATAATTTCTTTTCTCGGGGGCATTTGGCTAAAGAGTTCAATTATGGCACATTTTGCACCTATATTGGCACCCGTAGCCAAGTTCATCCGGTACTTTTTGCGCATAATTCAGCTATAGATACGACACTAATAAAGGCTTAATTTTTTAGCCAGAATACTCCTCAGCTGAGCAATAACCCAAAATCAGCCTGAAAGTTATGCAGTGAAAACGGCTCAGGAGTATCGCTACAAAAACAGCGGAAAAAAGCCAGCGGCTAGGCTTTACAGAGGAAATTAAATGAAATCAAAGCTCATAACGACTGCAATCATTTTGCTGTTAATCAGCGCCGGCACAGTCAGTGCCAAAGTATATTTGCCGGTTGGGGATCAGCAACTGAGTGTTACGCCGCAATTGCTACTCAACAACAGTATTTCCCGACATTTAATTCGCTCTGAAACAAAGTACTGGGAGTTTTAGCAAAAGTTCACAGCGGCCAGACCAGCAAGATCATAGGCACTGCGATTAATACGATCAGCAGATCCAGCGGTAAGCCCATGCGCCAATAGTCACTAAATTGATAGCCGCCGGGCCCCATAACTAAGGTATTTGACTGGTGGCCAATCGGGGTTAAAAACGCACAGGAGGCACCTATGGCGACGGTCATAAACAACGGGTCTGGGTTGACGTTTAACCCTAGTGATAAACTGTAAGCCAGAGGAGCCATCACTACTGCAGTAGCTGCATTGTTAATCACATCCGAGAGTAACATCGTCATTATCAATAACAGACCGATAATTATATAAATGGGTAATCCGGCAGTAAGATTGAGTAATTGGTTGGCCGCCAATGCCGTCAATCCGGTGTTCTCCAGAGCTTTACCAACCGGAATCAAGGCCGCCAGTAAAATGATCACCGGCCAGTCAATGGCATCATATAAATTGCGCACCGGGATCATTTCTAGCAGTACATAAACCATTACTGCCAGTAAAAAAACAATAGCCAATGGCAATATTTTCATCACCCCAAGGGTCACTGCCAGGGCAAAAATTGTCAGTGCTATGGCCACTTTTTTCGGCTCACCCAAACTCAACTGTCGCTCTGCAAGCGGCACCATACCAAGCTCAGACAGTTGCTCTTCGACATTGTCAGCAGCTCCTTGTAATAACAGAATGTCTCCGGCGCGAAATGCCTGTCTGCGCAATCGCCGCTGTACCCTGCGTCCCTCACGCGCGAGCCCCACTAGCGCCAAAGAGCTATTGCTGCGCCGGCGTAAAAAAGGCACGTCCCTGCCCTCAAGCACGGAACCACGTTTTATCACGCCTTCTACCAAGGTCAAATTACCGCGGGTTAGCTCGAGGAACTTTTTATCGGCGCTGGTGATTAACTCCAGATCATTATTGTCCAGCAGATGCTGAATCTCCGTCGGATCTGCCTGCAGAATTAAGATATCCCCCGCCTTCAGCAGTTGGTAGCGTTTCATTGACATTGTTTCACTGGCGCGATGGGCGATTCCCACTACTTCAATGTGCGCCTGCTCTAGGCCCTTAATCGCATCGGCGGACTTGCCGACCAAATCGGAATTCTCGCCGACAATCACTTCGGTTAAGTAGTCACCAATAGCGAATAGGCGATCGGGGGCGCTACGGCTCAGTCTAGCTTTAGGTATCAACCCCCAACCGATAAAGCCGATAAACAATACCCCAGCCACTGCGACAGTAAGCCCAACCGGGGTGAAATCAAACATATTGAATGGTTCACCAGAGACTTCAGAGCGCATCATGGCAATGATGATATTTGGCGGGGTGCCTATCGCAGTAGTCATCCCGCCTAAGATACTGCCAAAGGCCAACGGCATCAACATCATCGCCGGCGACCTGTCGTGCTTGCTACACGTGGCGATGGCCACCGGCAACATCAGAGCCAACGCACCAACGTTATTCATAAAAGAAGAGGCCAGAGTAACCACTGCGGTTAATAAAAATATATGCGCCAACAAATTAGCCGTGTAAGGCATCAGTGCCTGGGCGAGCATGTCAACGACTCCGCAGCGGCGCATTACATCCGATATTACCAGCACTGCAGCGACAGTAATTACCGCCGGATGGCCAAAACCAACAAAGGCTTGCTCCGAGGATACCAATCCCGTTAACACACAAGCGCCCAGAGATAGGGCGGCGACTATGTCATGGCGATACTTACCCCAGATAAAGAGGAGGATAGTCGACATTAAAATAGCCGCTATCAGGCTCTGCTCGTAAGTCATCTATCTTCGATCCTAGAGTTGATATCTAACAATAATAGTTGCTGTTGACTTAAAATTACAGCGGAAAAAATATGAAATTCAGCGAGGACTGTGAGGCGTGAGGCGTGA
>ASZI01000109.1 GCA_000416315.1 Osedax symbiont Rs2
TTAGTTATGCAGAGGTCCCTATCTATTTATCCGCCATAATTTGGCAATTTTCGCTGCTCTGAACTACCCTATATGGAATAGCAAATAGCTGATTTTATATGATAGAAGTTTATTCTAAAATATTTGTATTCAATGTACGCGCAGATAGTCGAATAGCTTTGCATGGATAGGTGCGTTAATGAAGCTGGCAGTGAAGTTTTTCCTTATAACAGGCTTGAGCATTTGCTCGCTGCAAGCGTCAGCGCAAACCCTGACGATAGCGTACATCGAGCATGATTTACTAGTGCCAGTCAGCAGGGAAGTATTATCAGAGGCATATCATAAATTGGGTATAGATCTAAAGTTTGCCGCTTACCCTAACCTTAGAGCATTAAAGATGGCTAATAGTGGTGAAGTTGATGGAGAGCTGCAGCTCATGGCCGGTTTGGCTGATACCTACCCCAACTTGATACAAGTGCCACAAGCGATCCAAAAAATTTCCTGGCACACCTTTGCCAAAGAAACCTCCATTGAAATCATGGATTGGCCGAGCTTGGCTGATTTTACGATTGTGATGCCCGCGGGTAGTGCGTATACAAAAAAGATGACCAGCGGCATGGACGTGTACTTTGTCGATGATCAAAAAAACCTGTTTGCAATGCTCAATAAGGGGCGAACGGAAGTGGCGGTGGCAAGTATTACTGCAGGGTTAAGCTATCTTGGGAAATCGGAAAACAGCCATATAAAAGTCAGCCACCAGCCAGTGGCAGAGCGGCTATTATTTCATTATTTACACGTAAAACACAAAAAATTGGTATCTGAAATCAATAAAATTTTGCTGCAGATGCAAGCCTATGGCAGAATTAATCAAATTCGTCGTCAATATCTGACCAGTTTAAGAAAGGACTAACCGTGCATATTAAATACTCTGGCTAGCCTGTCGAAAAGCTACTGCGTTCAGCCTAGCGGTGTTAAAAATTGGATCAAAATTCTCATTAATACCTGAATCCGTGACTCGAAAGAGAATACTGAGCGTCAGATATTGGTCGATTTGACCACTACAACAGTGGCATTGACAAATATTAGCGGCAAGCTCATATGCGTCCTGCACTCGCTGAGGAGCCTCTGACTTATCTGTCCGGCTAGGGGGTGTGTAACTTGTTCAAGGGCTTCCTAAATAGGGGAGTGCGGTAGCCAAAATGAGGGGTATACTAACTCCGCTATTTTTCCCGTTTTTGCCTTGTCATCATTCGCTAGCTTGTGCGACAGCATTTAGTAGGGGGTTGATTTCAGAGAGAAGAAGCTCAAATTTATCTTGTGATAGTGGTCTGTGTAAATAAAATCCTTGACCAAAATCACAGCCAGCTCTGGTCAGTAATTTTAATTGTTGTTCTGTTTCCACGCCTTCTGCGATGACCGATATCTTCAATTTTTTTGCCATTACAATTATCGCTTCACAAAGCGCCATATCATCATTCATTTCTGACATGTTTTGTACAAATGATTTGTCAATTTTAATATAATCCACTTGAAACTCTTTTAAATAGGAGAAAGAGGAATAGCCAGATCCAAAATCATCGATTGAAATTGAGATGCCTTTTTTTCGTATATCATCAATCACTACCGCGGCTTCCATTTTATTCTCCATTACTAAGTCTTCAGTAATTTCAAGGCCGATTGCCTCAGGTGGAATACCGTTCTTATTTAATAACTCGATCCATTTTTTAACTTGTTTACCTTGGTTCTTATATTGCAAAGGTGATGTGTTGATATTAATTTGTAAATCTATTTTATATTTTAATCGCCAATATTGAACTTGAGTCGAAACTTCTTCAAATAACCAGTCACTAATATCTGATATTAGTCCGGTATCTTCTGCTAAAGGTATGAAGTCAAGGGGAGAAATCAGGCCTTTTAGCGGATGATTCCAACGTATTAATGCCTCTGCCTTAGTCGCTTTAAAATTCATAAGATTGACGATCGGTTGGTAATCTATATAGAATTGCTTTTCTTTAATCGCAACATGTAAGTCTTGTATTAGTTCCATGCGCTTAAGATAAGCGATGTGTATGTCTTCATTAAAAAAGTATACATTATTACAGCCTTTGCTTTTAGCAACGTACATCGCTTGGTCTGCGTTTCTTAGTAAGTTTTCAATATCTTTCGCATCATCAGGATAATTGGCAATACCGATACTGGCCGTGCAATAGACTTTTTCATTTTTAAGAAAATATGGTTTAGCTAAAGAGGTGAGTAACTTTTCTCCGATTGAATCGACATGTTGCTTATTAATGATGTCTGGCATTATAACAACGAATTCATCTCCCCCTAAGCGAAAAGCGGTATCCATTGAACGTATACAATTTTCAATGCGTTTTGCGCACTCAACTAATATAAAATCCCCAGATTCATGGCCAAAGCTATCATTAATTTCTTTAAAATTGTCTAAATCGAGTATTGCCAATGAAATGCTTTTGTTTTCACGACAAGAATCGCTTATCACTGAATTTAGTTTTTCGCGTAGCATATTGCGGTTAGGTAGATTGGTTAAACTATCAAAATGGGCTTGCTTCCAAATAATATTATCGGCTTGTTGTCGCTCTATTGCTATTCGCGCTAAATTTGTGAATTGTGCTACTAATAAGTGCTCTTTTGGGGTTGTTTTGGTTTTCTTTGGGTAGTACACGGCAAAAGTCCCCAGTACAGTTCCTTCAGATTTAGTAATAGGCTCAGACCAACAAGTATTTAGCCCTGCCTGCAATGCTAAAGGAGCCCATGCAGACCAATAGGGGTGGTTTTGGATGTCATTGACCACGGTACGTTGACCGGTGTATGCAGCATGGCCACAGGATCCTACACCGACTCCAATATTAACGCCTTCAATCGCATCGTTATAAAACTTCGGCAAATTAGGGGCTGCTCCAACTGTTAGTTGCTTTCCGCTCTCGTCAAGCAATAAAATACTGCAAATTGAATCTGGTAGCTCCTTTTCAACACTGGTAACAATTTTGCTTAATATCGTGGTTAGATTCGTAGAACTGGCTATAAGCTCCAATATATCGTTGCGTATTTTATTGACTGTATTATGTCTGGTGAGTATTTTATTTCTATCTTCAAGGTATTTTGAAAAAATTAGCGAAAATACATTCGTCAAGAATAAGGAGGACATGACTCTGGTTAATTCAGCACCAGTCATTTCATCGTAGATAACCAATAAGCAAAAGGTAATCGCTAATAAATTTAAAATACTTGCTACAATCGGTGACAGTAAATAAAAGGATACGATGATCATGGGATAGAGCCAATATATAGCGTCGAAACCCTTTATGAAAATGACAAATGAAACGGTAAGGAGCATTAATCCTCCTAACAACGTTCCGTAGACTGTTGTCCTTCTTGATCTATAAACGCCAATAAAAATACTAGTTAAAATAAACAAGACAATCAAATCGACCCAAAATTGAACTTGGTCATTATTTATCAAAGCAAGTATTACAAAAGGAATCAAAGTCAAAATACTGACAGCAACCACGATCAGTAATAGTTTCTCTTTTAGTCTACGTTCAATCATAGTTCACTCCGTATGTGCTAATTTTTAACACAATTAGCTGGTTTAAATATAAAGAAGTAGAATACGGTTATATTGCAATTTTTTAGCTAATTTATTATCGGTTGTTTATATTGACGCTGCATTTTTTGCTTGCTTACACCTGAATCAGTGACTTCACTGCACCACATAGCGCAAGCTCTTGATTCTACAGCGGTTAGAAAAATACCCGCTGAACCTATGGGTGCAGCTAAGATTGTCCAATTCCACTGTAGAGCCAATACCTCACACTCTGTTTTTACTTTGAAGTCACTGATTCAGGTATTAACTTAGAGTGCGAAGTGATGATGAAAAAGTACATAATAGTTTTTGTGGGCTTTATACTTATAAATACTAGCACTCCCGCAGAAAAAGTTGATAAAATTTTGTTATTAATATCAATTTTCAAGAATAGTTAGTTATTATTCGTATTAGCTAAGAAATATCAGCCCTAGCCTGACCAAATAATCGTAGCTTTAGTTAATCGAAGCGTTAAATATAGATGCTTAGCGTGCAGTTATATCAAATACCTGAATCCATGATTTCAAAGTGAATGAATAATGTAAAATATTGGTTTTAAAGGGGATTTAATAATTTTAACAGCAAGTTCATATGCGTCCTACATCCGCTAAATAAATATATCCATGCATAAAACTTATCAGTTCAGTGGGTGTTTTTCTA
>ASZI01000110.1 GCA_000416315.1 Osedax symbiont Rs2
TTCAAACAAGTGTTTCAAGAGGCGAAAATTGATTATCCAGATAGCGAAAAACTGGGTCCTGCTCCCTATACCCACCCACATAATGAAATATTGTATTGGCTGATTGAGAGCGGATTAACTTCACTGCTGGGCATTATCATTGCTCTGAGTGCAACTGTTGTTGCACTGCTAAAACTCGGCTGGCGAAGTGGCCTCACTTATACTGCGCTGTTATTTCCAATAAGCTTTCACACTCAGGTAGAACTGCCGTTTTATCACTCTTCTGCGCTGTGGTTTTTATGGATATTTCTACTGTTTATGGTCTACAGACACACTAGCTATAATCGCACGGTCTTGCTCTCCTCTGCCGCAGATAAATTGCTTAAAGGCGTCACTGCTATTAGTTGCATCAGCTTAATCGCTTTTTTTCTGCACAGCTTAATTTCACTTTCTGGGCTAGTGCATTTCATCTACGGCGGCAAAACCCAATACAGCTATTTGAAAGTTGCCAGCTACAACCTTTACTATCAAGACCTAGCCTATAACGTCAGTCTTACCAGGGGACTTTATATCGACATAGCTCTGGGCGAAAAAAGTCGCGCTATAAATTATATCAACTGGGCAGAAACCGACTTAGTTAACAACCCAATCCCTTCCACAATCAACAATCTGGCGCTTGCTTACGTATATACACAGCAACCCAAATTGGCACTAGCTTTGATGCAAAAAGCCATAAAAATGTACCCGGCGAGCAAAGAGGTAATCCAGCGCTATAGGGAAGTTCAGCAGGGGTTAGAGATTAGCGATTTTAAGAGAGATGTAAAGAGTGACGCTGGGCGCAGCCAGGGCCAGGCCAATCCATGACATAAGAGTAAACCGAGCCGGGCACGACAGGCTCCGGATAGTGTAAATCAGCTTGCTCTAACAGACTGATTAAATTGCCAATCAGCGGCTGATGAGTTACTACCAGTAAATTATCACACCAATGCCTTTCGATAGCCAAAAGCGCTTTTGCTGGGGAGCTCTCAGGAGTAAGATCGCGTTCGCATAGTATCTCAATACCTTCAAACTGCTGAGCGATCAATTGAGCGCTCTGGCGGGTACGTAAATAGGGGCTGCAAATAATTTTTTGCACCGGTCTGAATAATTGAGTTTGATTCGCAGCCAGCAACATCAGCTGCGCTTTTCCTGCTGCCGACAAGGGCCGCTGAGAATCTGTGTCAGCAGCCCAACTCGCCTCGCCATGGCGCATTAAATGAAACATATACCTCCTTGTAGTACTATCTTGCTTGTATTGAAATATAGCTAACGTGGTAAAACGAATTCTACATCTGAGCTCTGCTCACTGAGCATCATACTTTTCGCCACTTCACTGGGTGCAGCGCCCTGATAGACCACTTGATACAGACCTTGCAGCAACGGCATATAGACATCCAGTTGCTGACATTTCTCTCTGACAATACGCAAGGTGTTGACCCCTTCTGCCACTTGGCCAAGCTCGGCTACTGCATCATCTAAGCTCTGCCCAGAGCCCAATGCGTAACCGACTCTATAATTGCGGCTCAGGGGCGACATGCAAGTTGCCACCAAATCACCGACACCCGCCAGGCCCAAAAAAGTCATAGGATTAGCACCCATGCTTACCGCAAAGCGGCTCATTTCTGCAAGGGCCCGAGTCAATAACATACTGCGGGTATTCTCGCCCATTCCCATAGCAGCGCTGAGGCCTGATGCGATGGCGTATATATTTTTTAGCACCCCACCCAATTCAACACCGTAGATATCATCACTGGCATAGATACGAAAATAAGGTTGATGCAAAAGTTTCTGCACTGTTTCTCGCAACTGTGCATCTGTACTGGCAATCACTGTCGCTGTTAGCTGCCGCTGGGCCAGCTCCTTAGCGAAATTTGGCCCGCTGATTACCCCGACACTGGCATTAGGCAGCTCTTGCGCCGCAATTTGACTCATCATTTTAAAGTCGGGGTGTTCTATCCCTTTTGTGGTACTAATGACTTTGATTTTTTGTGGCAGATAGGGAGCCGCCATTTTTAAAACCGAGCGAAAATGCGCACTGGGAATAGAGACAAATAGCAGCTCAATGTCCTGCAAAGCAGCCGCTAAATCCGTATAGGCGGTCAGTGTCGGCGCGAGAACATAACCGGGCAGATAGCGGCGGTTCTCGCGGCAACTAGCAATTTCTGCAGCCGCCTTTTCACTGCGCATCCACTGGCGTATATCATGGCCTTTCTCGGCCATGATATTGGCAATCACAGTACCAAAACTTCCCCCGCCTAAAACTGCGATTTTCATGATTTTATCACTCATTATTAAAAAACCTTCGCAATTTTTTACTCCCTACAGTTGTCAGCGACAAAGGATAACAGCACTTGTCACTGCAACCGGCAAACGATCTTATAAATCCTGGAGTAATGCCTCATCAGGGTGAATACAATTGAGCTTAACGCCTGTTTCCTCTTCGATTTCTGGAATCATAAAGGAGTCGTCTTCACAGGCAAAACATATAGAAACTCCGGTGCTACCGGCTCTACCCGTACGACCGATACGGTGCACGTAATCATCAGCATCTTCAGGTAAATGATAGTTAACCACATGGCTCACGCCATCAATGTGAATACCGCGACCTGCAACATCGGTGGCCACCATTACTTGAATTTTTCCGGATTTGAAATCTTCCAGAGTTTTCACCCTTTTGTTCTGCGGAATTTCGCCGGACATTAACGCGGCCCGCACACCATCTCTTTTAAGTTTTTCGGCCAACTCACGGGTTTGATGGCGACGGTTGCAAAAAACGATGACTCTTTCGATGTTGTTTTGCACGATAAAGTTTCGCAGTAACTTATACTTATCTTTTTTCTCTACTAAAAACACTTGCTGATCAATAGTATCAATAGTCTTGGTATCAGATTCTATTTCCACAGTGACTGGATCATCCGTCCACTGACTGGCTAGATTCATCACTTCGTCGGTAAAAGTTGCACTGTAGAGTAACGTTTGACGCTCTTCACCTTTTCGCGGGGTATGGCGGATGATAGTGCGCACATCCGGGATAAAGCCCATACTCAACATGCGATCTGCTTCATCCAATACTAGTACTTCAACATTTGACAAATCTACTTCTCGCGAGCGTACAAAATCAATCAGACGCCCCGGGGTGGCAACGATAATATCGACAGCTTGGGAAGCCAACTCCTTACGCTGTTTGGTGTAATCCATACCCCCTACCATAGAGATAATATGAATCGATGTGTGTTTACACAACTGTTCTGCATCTGAAGCTATTTGCAGCGCCAGCTCACGTGTAGGCGCAATTATTAACGACCTCGGCTCTCCCAACTTGCGCTTGTGAGTGAGGGGAAAGTCCAGTAAATCAGTGATAATACCTACTAAAAACGCCGCAGTTTTACCGGTACCTGTTTGCGCCTTGCCGATGATATCTCGACCTTTAAGCGCGTGCTCCATAGTTGCAGCTTGAATAGGGGTACAATATTCGAAACCCAGATCAGCGATACCATGCATCAAATCATCTGGCAGGGAAAAATCGTGGAAGCGCTGTTTATCGGCAACTTTTTCGACCTTGAATTGTGCGGGTAGCCATGGGCTATTTGGAGTGTTTGTATTATTCACGTTTATTAATATCTCTATATAAATTTATCCGATACAGTCAACGTCATTGACCACCCTCGGGTAAGCTACTGCTGTGCAGTAGTGTTAATGTTCTATCTGCCGACGAAAGGGTGGCAGCGCATCTAGCAGCTGTCGTCCATATCGTCTGGTTACCACTCTTCGATCCAATAATATAACTTTTCCGCGATCAGTTTCAGAGCGTAACAAACGCCCTACTGACTGCGTCAATCGCATAGAGGCAGCGGGAACTGTCCATTGCATAAACGCGTTACCCCCTGAGTTCTCTATCCATTCTGACATAGTGGCATCTACCGGATCATCGGGAACCCCGAAGGGTAACTTGGTAATAATAACTTGAGTTAAATAGTCACCCGGCAAGTCAACGCCTTCAGAAAAAGAAGCCAGGCCAAAGATAATGCTGCGTTTATTGTCGTCAATGCGCTGGCGATGACGACGTAATATTTCGTTTTTACTTAAATCGCCCTGAGCCAATACATCTTCACGAATCTTTGCCGACAGTGCCTCCAATACAGTATTCATTTGCTTCCAGGAACTAAACAACACCAGCACCGCAGTCGCATCCCCCAGTTGTGCATTCAAATAACTGCTGACCTCCTCTGTATGTTCCGCAGGCTTGCTGGGGTCAACTTTCATCGCCGGAATAACTAAACTGGCAGCATTGGCATAATCGAACGGACTGGGCAATTGAGCACACAAAGTATCAGCCGGTAATCCTAAATCACTAATGGTACGATCAAACCTGCCCAATGCGGTCATAGTAGCTGAAGTCAGCACTGCGGCAAAACAATTGTCCCATAAATGCTCTTTTAATGTATCTGCAGCAGAGACAGGACAACTGCGACATTCAAAATCTGTTCCATCCAAACTGTCTAAAGCGTTAATCCAGCGGGCTACTGGAGTCTGCTTGGGATCATCAAAACTCGCATAACTTTGACTGAGCCAATACATAGCCTGGCCACGAGACCAGATAACCCCCATTACCGGGTACCAGCGCTCGGCGAGATCACGATCTATTTCGGCCACTGATCCGTCCAGAGCTTCCTTTAATACATCGACAATTTGTTCGGCTTTGAGTGCCCATTTTTCAGCGGCAGCGGCCACAGCTGCGGCTTGTACACGCAGAGCATCAGGCACCAGCCCATTGGCGAAACGCAATCTGTCGCGATCCGGCTGTTGGCTGGTAAATAGCTCTCGCGCCAAATGCAACCACTGCTCTAATGCAGCTTCAATATCCCGCCTTGGCAACTCCATGCGCTCAACATACTGAACAATTGTCGGGTGCTGGTCAGTTTCATCAATCAGCTGATCCAGTTGTCGAATACTGGCTTTAATCCATTTAAGGGATCCTTTGAGGCGAAGATTGTAGGCAAAGTGGCCAGTCGCTTTATCCCCCAAGTGATGCGCTTCATCGAAAACATAAACAGTGCTAGCGGGATCAGGAAGTATAGCACCGCCACCAAGGGCTAAATCCGCTAAGACTAAATCGTGGTTCGCGACTATGATATCCGCTTTGTCCAAGGCGTCTCTGGCCTTGTAAAAAGGACAGGCGTTAAAGTGATCACAATGTCGATTGGTGCAGCGTGTATGATCGCTGGTCAGAGGCCTCCAAAGTGACTCTTCAATTTCAGCGGTCAGAGAGTCCCGGTCACCGTCCCACTCGCCGCTAGTATATGAAGACATCATTGAGCGATAGTAGGCAATAGTCTGTTCGTCAATTTTCAGCGCTTGCTCATCTTCATAGAGTGCCATCTGGCCAAGATCATCTTGTGATTCTAAATACTTCTGCGCCTGCAAGACACAAAAGTAACGGCCTCGCCCCTTAGCCAAAATATAGTTACAAGACCAATCAGTAATATTGTTTAACTCTGGAAGGTCTTTGTTTATCAGCTGTTCCTGCAATGCCACTGTAGCTGTGGAAAGCACCAACTTGCAGCCCTTGTCTCTGGCAATGGGCACAGCGCTTAGCAAATACGCCATCGTTTTACCTGTACCTGTACCCGCTTCTATGACACACAGATGTTGCTGGCTTTTGCGCTCGTTGTTATGGTCAGTTTCTATTGAGCCTAAAGTTCTGGCGACGTGCGCAATCATTTGCTTTTGACCAAAGCGAGGCTTTAAGTTTCTGTGTTCAAGAAATTGACGATAACTAGTTTGAATTAGTTTTTTTAAAGAATTACTTAACAATATCTAGTGTCCAGAATCTGAATCGGTTGAAGGGCTGCAACATTCTATAATAATTTTCACTGACAACAGCTACAAAGCGCAAACGTTGCTGATCATAACAAAACACTGGATATATAGACAGAGAAAAAGCTTTACACAACAACTTTACTGTATATAATCCAAGTACTGTATAAATAAACAGATGACGGATGAGATATCATGCAAAGTGTTGCCAAACTGACTAAACGCCAGACTGACGTATTTAACTGCATTAAAGAGCATATAGAGTCCACAGGCTATCCGCCTACTCGTGCCGACATAGCGCGCAGCTTAGGCTTTAAATCGACCAATGCAGCAGAAGAACACCTTAAAGCGCTGGCTAAAAAGGGTGCCATCGAAATCATCCCGGGAACTTCCCGAGGCATCCGCATCCCCATGTTAGAACAACAACAGCTTGGGCTACCTATTGTCGGAAGAGTAGCCGCAGGCTCACCTATCCTAGCCCAGGAACACATCGAGGAACACTGCACTATTTCGGCAAATTTCTTCCGCCCGAACGCCGATTATCTGCTGAGGGTACAAGGCAGCAGCATGAAAAACATTGGCATCATGGATGGCGATTTGCTTGCAGTGCATCAATGTCAGGAAGCCCGTGACGGGCAAATAGTTGTTGCTCGTATCGAAGACGAGGTAACTGTCAAACGCTATAAACGCGAGGGCAACATTGTCTACCTGATCGCCGAAAATGAAGATTTCGAACCTATTGTGATTAACTTAGCCGAACAAGAACTTGCCATCGAAGGATTGGGAGTCGGCGTAATACGCCAGGGAGGCGAGCCATGATTACTCACATCAAGGCTCAGGGCACCAAGAAAAGCCTGCGCGGCAAAAAAACTCTCCCGCAGGCATTGGACAAACACTTGTTTAGCACAGTAGATGAGCTTGAGAAAAAACTACCGCTCGAGAACTGCAACGCCTTGCCAGGAAAAATCACCGAAATCATCACCAGTGATGAGCAGGGCGCTAACCTGACCATGTTATTACCTTTACTGGCCACTTTAAGTAAAGACGATCGTTGGTTTGCCTGGGTTTCTCCGCCGAAAAACCTGCCAAAAGCACTGTTAACTGAAGCGGGCATAGCGCTGGATAAAATCATGCTGCTGTACCCTGACGAGCACAACACAGCCCTACAATTATCAAAAAAGGCCTTAAGTGCAGGTACTTGCCATGCAGTGATTAGCTGGAATGGTGATCTCTCTGAGCATGAGCTTGCCAATCTTGAGCAATCGGCAAAGCTTGGTGCAAGTCATGGAATAGTCATAAGATGCCGTAAGAAATAACAAAACTTGTAAATCCTGCCCGACAAAAAACCAAGCAGGCGACTACTCGATGATGCCGCCCATAACCACAGCAATGCAAACAGCTCAGTGCAAGGTTTGCGATTTAGATTCTAATTTTGCCGACTGTATCTGCCCCGCCTCGGATAAATACTCTATTCCGGCTATTAACATTTTACTGGCAAGGTCAATCTGCATACCCTCCAGCTTATTTTTAAACTCTTCACATATATTGATCGTTAACAGCGGCATTTCCTCGCCCGCCTTGCGCACCACAAACTCGTCTGTGGCTAATTGCACTATCTCTAGCGCTGTTACTTTGGAATCTTTCATAAATACCATTTTTACTGAATATTTTGTTCAAGGGCCACAGCGACTACCACTCTTGCATTAAATCACGATATCGCTGTACCAGAGAGTACAGCTGCTGATAGCTGTGCTGGTATTGTGCACTGGAATAATGCTCAGACACATCAGAAAATTGGATCAGCGAATTCGCTACAGGATCTAATTTTACTTTGCCATTTGCAGAAAACCCAGCGGGCCAACAATTTTGGTAACTGCGTAACATCACACTCAACCAACTGCTAGAATCACATTCTAGCTCTGCCAACATTGAACACTCTTGACTGACAATATCGCGTTTTTCTAATTGCTGCTCGAGCTGTGCGAAAGATGCAACATCAGCACTACCGATTTGGTAATCAGTGGCAACTTCCTGCAAGAATGCTACATATGCCAATTGAAAGTGAAAACTAATCGCCTGATTAAAAGTCTGCTGCAGGGAAGGATGATCACCCTCAGCTAGCACTTGCTGCGAATGCTGCAAGTGTAGCTTGATTGACAATAATTTTTGGTTGGTTGTCGCTATCTTTGATGTATCCAAAGGAAATCATCCATCCGATCAGGTTGTTGCCTTTTTCGCCTTTGCTGCAACTTTCTTTGGTTTAGCTTTGGCGGCAGCTTTTTTAACTTTAGCTTTAGGCACTTCTTCTATCCATTTTGAGCCGTCGTAAAACGCCTTCCAACCCGTTGCCTTTGCATCCACCTCAGTCATGACATATTGTTCTTTAGTCTTTCTGGAATAGCGAACAATAGTGTCATTGCCTAAATTATCTTGTAACGGGGCACTGAAAAGAAAGTTATATTTATCATCTATTGCCTGTTGATGAGGCAGTAACTCAAAAACTTTAGGCGCCCTGGTCTCTCTGTTACGAGGAAACTTACTGGCAGCTAAAAACAGCCCAGCCGCTCCATCGCGCAGAATATAGGTATCTTCAACTTTCTCACACACCAACTCAGGCATAGGAACAGGATCCATCTTCGGTGGTGCAGCCTCACCGTTGCGCAACAGTTTGCGAGTGTTTTTACAATCGTCATTAGTACAGCCGAAAAACTTACCGAAACGACCTGTTTTCAACTGCATTTCGTTACCACACTTATCACACTCAAGCGAAGGACCCTCGTAGCCCTTTATGCGGTACTCACCGTGCTCTACTTCAAACCCTGAACAATCGGGGTTATTACCACATACGTGCAATTTGCGGCCAGTATCTATTAAATAACTGTCCATAGCACTGTCACAAGTTTTGCAACGATGCTTATTCAGCAGAATTCGCGACTCTTCCTCATCATCTCCATCGACACTGACAACTTCGTCGCCGGATGTCAGGTTAAGCGTTTCCTTGCAGCGCTCTTTAGGCGGTAATGCATAACCTGAACAACCCAAAAACACACCGGTAGTGCCAGTGCGAATCATCATTGGCCGCTCACAGCTACTACACGAGATATCGGTCAGAGTGGGATCGTTCTGACGCATGCCATTTTCACCTGAAGCAATCTTTAACTTTTCGGTAAATTCGACGTAGAACTCATCCAGTAACGCCTTCCACTCTTTGCTACCCTGAGCCACATCATCCAGGGCGCTTTCCATTCTCGCTGTGAAGCTATAATCCATCAGATCGGCAAAATTTTCGGTAAGACGCTCGATCACAATACCGCCCATTTTACAGGCATAAAACCGCTTATTTTGAATTTCTACATAGCCACGATCTTGAATCGTAGAGATGATAGAGGCATAAGTTGAAGGCCTGCCTATGCCCTTTTTCTCCAACTCTTTGACTAGGCTAGCTTCAGTAAAACGAGCTGTAGGCTTAGTAAAATGCTGTTTTGGATCCAGTGAGATTAGATTGAGTATTTCCCCAGCTTTAACATCCGGTAAAATAACATCTTCATCTTTACCGCTCATCACTCGGGTATAACCATCAAAACGTAAAATACGACCTTTAGTGGTCAATTCAAATTCATCCGCTGAGACGGTAATCCTTGAGCTGGTATAGAGCGCGGGCATCATCTGACAGGCGAGAAAGCGTCGCCTGATCAACTCGTATAGACGCTCTGCATCGCGTTCCATACCCACCAGTTTTGTTGCCTCTATAGAGACATCTGAGGGGCGAATTGCCTCGTGAGCCTCCTGAGCTCCCTCTTTACTAGAGTAGCTTTTCGGCTCGTCCGGCAAATATTTTTTACCAAAATTTTCCTGGATATAATCTCGACAAGCCGCTACCGCATCCACACTCAAGTTGGTTGAATCAGTACGCATATAAGTAATATAGCCAGCCTCGTACAAGCGCTGCGCCATCATCATGGTTTTCTTCACCCCAAAACCTAATCGGGTACTGGCAGATTGCTGCAACGTGGAGGTGATAAAGGGAGCCGACGCCTTGCTACTGGTCTTTCGATCTTCGCGGTTGACCACTTTAAATTCTGCAGCTTCTAATAGCTGCTGATGAACACTGGTATCAGCCTGGTTATCTGGTCGATAGTTGATATTTTGGTATTTACTGACCTGTAAGGTTATTTCACCGGCACCGGCAGAGGAGGTTGTGGCTCCCATCTCCCAGAACTCTTCCGGGATAAATGCTCTAATTTCTTTCTCTCTGTCTACCACCAACTTGACCGCAACAGACTGAACGCGACCGGCAGACAGACCACGGGCAACTTTTTCCCAAAGCAGTGGTGACAACATATAACCCACTACGCGATCAAGAAACCGCCGGGCTTGCTGAGCATTAACGTGATGAATATCTAGTACTGTAGGCGCCTCAAAAGCCCCTTGAATGGCCTTTTTGGTGATTTCATTAAAGACCACCCGACTATAGCGGCTATCATCTCCACCTATCGTTTCGCGCAAGTGCCAGGCAATTGCCTCCCCCTCTCTATCCAAATCGGTCGCGAGATAGATAGTGTCGGCATCTTTGGCTAAGCGCTTAAGCTCTTCGACTACCTTTTCTTTGCCTGGGAGTATCTGATACTGTGCTTGCCATTGGTTATCCGGGTCGATACCCATTCTGGCAATAAGCTGAGTCTTGGCTTTTTTGGCTTGGTAAATAGCTTTGGCTTCTGGAGACATTTTACGTGTCAGCGCCGCCTGCTTAGCCCTGGCTTTAGGGTCGGACTTAGAGGCACTACCACTAGTGGGCAGGTCCCTGATATGGCCCACACTTGATTTGACAATGTATTGGCTGCCAAGATACTTATTGATAGTTTTGGCTTTTGCCGGGGACTCCACGATAACGAGCGACTTTCCCATTGAATTCTTTTTCCCACTGTAATAAGGCGATAACTTTGGTGCATATATAAGTGCTTATAGCGCTACGGTCAAGCTCGACCATAAAAATAACTGTAGAAATAGCTAAAAATGGCTACTTTTTACCATATTACGCCCCACACGCATCAAAAAACAATTAATCTTGAACACTTCCCTTATTCTAATAACTTCTATTATAATCAAGTTTTATTTATACCTATCATACCTGCTTACAGGTAAGCACTAGGTTTATCAAACTGGAAACTATGTTAATAGAAAAGCTTGTTTATATTATAGCCATTGTCTGCATTGGTGTTCTGGCTATCGCTCTCAATTACTTCATCACTAATAGAGAGCGCGACAGCAGTAACAAACACGAGCGCTTGAACTGGCTCAATGAGCAGGCAACTCGTACTTTAGAGGCAATGAAAGCGCTGAAGGAAGCAAACTGCAAACCTGAAATCATCGACAGACTAAATCAACATGTTACTTTGCAGATAGAAGAGATAAGCACCCTTGCCCCGGATTCAGAAATCATGAACCGGATTAATCAGAAAAAAGAAACCACTGACAATACTATGTCCTCTGCCAAGCATCTAAGTAACGACAGAGAATTGAAGCGAATTCAGATTTATATCACTTATACTGAAAAGCTAATTCGGCAAATGGTTCGCAATCGCAGCATCAATATGAAGCTGGGTAAAACTTACATGAGCGAACTGTACTGGTTAAACATTAGAAACGTTGTAGACGCCCACCGAACTCAGGCAGACAGAGTCATGGAAAACGATGACAAACTCACAGCCTTATCGCACCTAAAACACGCCAAGGCGGTTATTTTCAGAGCCCAGGTTTCTCAGGCGATGAAACAGGAACGACTCACTGATATACAGCAGAAAATTGATAAGATTGAACCAAAGAAAACCCCGTACCTGAGTCCCGATGACGATGATGAAATGAATAATTTTTATTGAGCCCACCGCAGCACTTAGCTTACAGCCATCTCGCCACTCTCTGGCTGCCAGGGCAGTGAATGAGCCATCATCGCTGCCCGAGCGGTAAAGCGCTCACACCAGCGCTTCAATTAGCGCCTTTAGCTGATGCTCAATTAGCACTAAGTCCTTATCATTGCGCTCATTCCAAAAAGCTGACACATGCACTGGAGTTGACTCCAGAGCCAGCACCCCATCCGGTACTTCGGCCAGAATCTGATTAATCACAGCTAACTGTTTTGTATCTAAAGTACGTTCGCCTATCGACCACCCCCACCCCGATAACAACCCCTCGCAGGCATTAGTCTCGCATTTGGCAATTCTCCAGCTGTTCCAGTTATGGTGCAGCTCTTGATCAATCCTTCCGCGCAGCAGTCGATACACTACCGTGGATAATACGCGAGGTTGCATCTCCCCTTTTTCTCTGGGGTAGGTCAATTTGATTAGCTGCACCTGAAAACCTAAGCGTTTTGCCTCCATTCTCAATGCTGCTAAAAAATGGTCTCTCTTGGTTGGCATTACCCACATTACAGAACCGATTAAAGAGATGACTACAAAACCAATAATAAGAAAATTCATACAGTTACACTCAATTAAAAAAGTTGTTAGTAGATTATTTAAGCAGCTGTGTTAAGCTTAAACAACTTCCACAGATAGCAAGGTAAATTTTTATGATAGTTTATCCTAGAATCTTATTAGCGGTAGATCTCTCCGACGAATCTGACCAGCTGATTAAAAAAGCTTGTAATATAGCCGCCAATAATAATGCTGAATTAACTGTTATTCACGTCATAGAACCTTTAAGTTTTGCCTACGGTGGCGACGTCCCTATGGACCTCTCGACTACCCAAGATCAACTATCGGAACACGCGACTAAAAACCTAGCCAACTTCTGCCAAAAACTTGACTACCCAGTAGCAGACAAACTGGTCATTACCGGTCACACTGAATCTGAAATCCACCGCATCGCGACAGAAAAATCTTGTGATCTAATCGTTGTAGGCAGTCATGGCAGACACGGCTTGGCACTCTTGCTGGGCTCGACTGCCAACGGCGTCTTACACGGCGCCCCCTGCGACGTTTTAGCTGTCAGAGTATTTTCCGAGTAACACAGACTCAACGCTCAGTCCTTTAGCTAGTCCCTCTATTGCCACTGGTACAACAAGTGCCAATAGAGGAGCTTATAAGAAATATTTTATTGGTCCAGCTCTAGCCATCGCTGCATCAACACTTCAACTTCAGCTTCTGCCACTGCTAGTTTATCTAAGGTCAAAGTGACACTGGCGTGCTCTGACTGGTAAAAATCTGCCGCCCCCACTTTCGCTTGCAGAACTTCAACTGCCGACTCCGCTCTTTCTAGCAAGGCGGGCAATTGATCCAGCTCATGCTGCAATTTATAGCTTAGTTTTTTCTTTGCAGGCAGCGTACTTTTAACTTCACTGTCTTTCTCCCCTGACAGCTTCGCACCTTTGCCGCTTCCTTTAAGTGATGCTTTTGGCCTCTGTCTGAGCCAGTCCTGATAGCCTCCGACATACGGAGATATAAGCCCATCTCCTTCAAAGACTAAGGTGCTAGTGACCACGTTGTCCAGGAAGGCACGGTCGTGACTTACCAGTAATACGGTACCTTTGAACTCCAGCAAAATCTCTTCCAACAACTCTAAGGTTTCTACGTCTAGATCATTGGTGGGCTCATCCATCACCAGCACGTTGGCAGGCAGACTGAACAACTTAGCCAGCAACACTCGATTACACTCGCCGCCGGAAAGAGCTTTAACCGGTGTCCTCGCTCGCTCAGGGGCAAACAAGAAATCATTTAAATAGCTGATTACATGTCGATTTTTTCCGTTTATTTCGATCATCTCTCGACCGCCGGCAATATTATCAATCACCGACTTCTCCGGCTCTAACTGTCCTCGCAGCTGGTCAAAATAAGCCACTTCAATCTTGGTACCAAAAGTCACCTTACCGCTGTCTGGCTTGTTTTCACCAAGGATCAACTTCAATAAAGTACTTTTTCCGGCTCCGTTGGGGCCTATAAGCCCAATCCTATCACCTCGTTGAACTGTCAGGTCTAGGTTTTTTATGACAGTTTTATCAGCGTAGCTCAAGCTCACCCCTTCCAGGCAAGTTACCAATTTACCGGATTTAGACGCTTCTTCAAAATTGAAATTAGCCTTGCCCTGTCGCTCCATTCGACTGGATCTTTCCTTGCGCAAGCTCTGCAACGCCCTGACCCGGCCCTCGTTGCGGGTACGGCGCGCTTTAATCCCCTGCCTAATCCACACTTCTTCCTCTGCCAAGCGCTTGTCGAACAGGGCATTGTTACGCGACTCTTGCTCTAACAGTATTTCCTTTTGCTGCACGTAGCTTTCGTAGTTACCATTAAATGAAGACAATACACCGCGATCTAATTCTATGATTCGCGTCGCCAGGGCATTCACCATTGAGCGATCGTGAGAGACAAACAATACCCCGCCCTTAAAATCCAGCAGCTGCTTTTCCAGCCACTCAATGGTACTGATATCTAGGTGGTTGGTAGGTTCGTCCAGCAACAGTAACTGCGGCTGCGTAACCAGCGCTGCCCCCAGTGCCGCTCTCCTTCGCCAGCCCCCTGAAAGTGAACTCATTAGTACATCGCCATTGAGCTTCAGACGAGTAAGGACCTGCTCAACTTTTTGCTCCAGCATCCAGCCATCAACAGCCTCAAGCTTATGCTGCAATTTTTCTAACTTCTTTAAGCTCTCTGCATCTGAATTATTTACCAACAGATCATACTTTCTGCGCAGACTGACCGCTTCACTGAGCCCCTGAGCCACTACATCCCATACCTTTCGATCATCCGCCGCCGGAAGAATCTGATCCAAGACCGAAATTTTACAGCCGGGATCAACCCAAATTTCACCTGCATCAAGGTGTACCTCACCGGTAACCACTTTCATTAGCGTGGACTTGCCCGCCCCATTCAAACCGACTAAACCCACTCGCTCACCGGGGTCAATTATAAAATCTACTTTTTCTAAAAGGGGCCTTGAACCAAAGGCGATACTGGCTTTTTCCAATCTGATAATGGGCATGTAATTTCTCGAAAAATATGTGCAATTTGATAAAACCGATGAGCTGTACAGTAGTCGACTTACAAAATCTTAGCGGACTAAACACAAACACTAATCACGACATTGCAAAGCAATTAAACTCGTTAAAATCTGACGGCGTATTCTACCTTAATCGCTACTTTTTTTCAGTGCATATAATACAAAACTGTCAATATATTTATCAACAGATGCTGCTGTTTCGCAAGCTTAATCGCTATGCCTCTCT
>ASZI01000111.1 GCA_000416315.1 Osedax symbiont Rs2
TCAGTACATTTCTCAATTTTAGCTAAGACTTCTTCTTGATAAGAGCGTTTAATGCTCTGCTTATCCAGCCATGCCTGCCTTTGTGCTGGGCCCCATTTCTGTTTATCACTCGATTTTGATTGCCGTTGGTTATCACTCATAAATCACCTAATGGGTTAATTGCAGGTTAGCGATAATAAACACCTTTTTATTATCGCTGTCTTTGCAGGCTATACTAACACCCCCATCTAGCCCTTAGTTACTGTGTTGCTAAACAATGCAATATTTGTTTTAATTTACAGCTAAATAGAAAGCCCGATGCTGACTTATGTATTTTTACAGGAGGATTATTTTATGTATTTAGACCAACTCGCTTTTGCGATCGTTTTATCTGACAGAGCATTCCAGTCCACATTTAGATAATGCGATGAATATCGGACTGGTATCACCTTTAAGTTTTTATAAAACTTCACCCCCAGCTTTTTAGCTCACTTCTTTATTCATCTGCGTTATTAACTTACCAACGTTAATAATTCGCAGGGCGCGCCCCTGCATAAAAAAGATGAATCTTATGACTGCATTATTACAACTTATTAATATCTCCTTTTGCCATGGGGAGAAAAAACTATTTTCTGCTCTGAACCTAAATATAAACAAGCGTGACAAAATTGGCCTGGTCGGCGAAAATGGCAGCGGAAAAACCACACTACTGTCTCTTATCAACAAAGACTCAGATCCAGATGAAGGTGAGATCCGCCAACCTAATAGTGTCGCTATAGCCACAGTGGAACAATTTGTGCCAACACAGCTGAAACAGATCAGTTTGCTGGATGCTGTCAGCGAGGTGCTGCCTGTGGATGAAACAATCTCTGCGCGCTATAAAGCAGAAAGTCAGCTGATGGGCTTAGGATTCAATCTAAAGCAGTTCGCGATTAAGGTTGGTCATTTAAGTGGCGGACAGCAAAATTTATTGTTAATCGCCAGAGCCTTGTTATTAGAGCCCGATTTATTATTGATGGACGAACCTGGCAACCACATGGATATTTTAGCCATGAGTCAGCTGCAACAATTTTTACAGCACGATTGTAGTTGTGCATTTATGATTATCTCTCACGATCAGTACTTACTGAATAATGTCTGTACTAAAACGGTCTTTTTACGCGATAGGCAGTGTAGCAAATTTGAATTGGCTTATTCCCAGGCCAAATTACAGTTGCAACAGCAAGAAACACAAGCCAAAGCGCGATTACTCAACGAAGAAAAAGAAATTTCCAGACTGACAGCCTCGGCCAAACGCCTGGCGATTTTAGGTCGTGAAAATGACAACGCAAAGTTAGCACGCAAGGCTAAATCTATGTCCAAGCGCGCCGACAAACTCGATGCTAATAAAACTGTTTGTGTACAGGCATCGGGGTTGAAATTGAGTTTAGATAATCAGGCACTGCGCGCCAAACAAATGCTGATAATTGAGAATTACCAGGTGATGACTGCTGATTTATCCTCGCAACTAGTCGATATCGATCAGCTCATCATAAAACCCGGGGAGCGAGTGGCCTTTTTAGGGATCAATGGGGTGGGCAAGTCTTCAACCTTAGAAGCTATTTTACGCGCCCATCAACAGCCGTGCGAGTCATCGCTAAAGATCCGATTCCACCCCAGAACACAGTTGGGCTATTACGATCAGGAATTGCGTCAGTTCGATCAGCGCTGCTCACGGATCGATTGGCTGCGAAAACACACGGATGTTGACGAAGAGCAATTAAAGGCTGCATTGATCAAGGCGGGCATTCACTACCGGGAATTTGATCGCTGTGTTAGTAACTTAAGTGGCGGAGAAAAAGCCCGTATGCTGTTTCTGGCCTTTTCACTGAACCAGCCAAATTTGTTGATTCTTGATGAACCGACCAACCACATCGATCTGCTGGGAAAACAACAGCTGAGCGAACAGTTGATGTCCTGCGGGGCCACTCTACTGATTACCAGCCACGACCGTTTCTTTTTACAGCAAATAGTGACCCGCTGGCTGTGGATTGACAAAGGTAGATTACGCGAGGTGAATAGCGATGTTGCCTTCTACCGAGCGCTATTAGAGCCAACGCTAACGGAGCATCTAGGATTTGCAGCTAAAGGGCTGGATACCTCGGACACTTACCCGAATAATATTCAGGCAACTGCAATTCAAAGTAAAACTGAGGGAGAAAGCGAAAGCGAAAGCGAAGAGTTAATTTTACTGCGAATTGATTTTTTAGAAAAAAAGTTACAAACGGATAAAAGACAGAAAATTAAACGACAAAAAATCGCTTTACAACAGCAGTGGCAAGCTGAGTTAGACCTGCTTTGGCAGAGTATAACTTAAGCCAGATTGAGACAAACGCAGGCTTTTTTTGATCGTCGAACTCTGACCGAGTTCGGCGTTTAAAACGTTCAAAGTACTGCGACACATGCCGCTAACCTCAAGAGCAACAGCGCCTGTAAAGATGGCATAAATGGCAAATTTTTCAAAAGCTACAGCGCTCACCGATAGCTTTTGTTTGCAGTGCTTAGCTGCACAGAAATATCTCTTGATCATAGCTGATCAATAAAAATAGATTAACTAAAAATTGTTGCTGCTAGCCAGAGCATCAATTCAAGTTATAATCTTGGTCTTATTGATCCCTATTTAACACTCTGGCCTGATCTTTTATCTGACATAGGATAAGCTAGTTTTATGCGCTGAAAAGTCGGTTTTAGCGCTAAAACTGTGCATATTAACGCTTGCAGCATTCTAGCCAGGCTTTGTTATTACAGGCTCAACTCAAAGGTACTTGTAAATTATTATGACAAGCTTCCAGGCCGCTCCCGGACTGACAAACAGACATTTTCAAACATTGTATGCGACTTTTTTCCGGAAGCTGGCACAGCCAAAAATTGAAATACAGCGTTTCGAGTTGGCTGACGGTGACTTTGTCGATTGTCACTGGCACGCTAAACCTAGCACAAACAGTCGCACGCCTATAGCGGTACTTTTTCACGGCTTAACCGGCTCCTATCAATCCAGTTATATCAAGGGCATCATGCTCAGTTTACAAAAAGCTGGCATAGCCTCAGTATTGATGCATTTTCGAGGCTGCTCACACGAGATAAACAGAACGGCCAGAGCCTATCATAGTGGCGATACCTGCGATGCTAAGGCCTGGATTGCAGCGCTGGCGCAACAGTTCCCCAACAGTAAGTTGTTCGCCATTGGCTACTCACTCGGTGGTAATATGCTGTTGAAATTGCTTGCAGAGTACCGCAACAACTCCCCGCTGTGCGCGGCCGTCGCTGTTTCTGCCCCGCTGCAGCTTCAAGTCAGTGCAGCAACCATGCAACGGGGATTTGCCAGAGTCTATCAACAGCACTTATTAGGGTTACTTAAAAAATCGCTGTTGCATAAATATCAATATCACGACTATCAGGCCCTCATAGGGCTAAGCTTACAACAGGCAAAAAGGATCAGCAGTATCAAACAGTTTGACGATCTTTATACCGCCAGGATCCACGGTTTTGCAGATGCCAAAGACTATTACCAACGCTGTAGTGCCAAACAATATTTAAACCATATCCAAACTAATACTTTGATTATACAGGCGCTGGACGACCCTTTTATGACCAGTGCAGTGCTGCCTGTCGCCGAGCAATTCCCCGCCACTGTTAAATTAGAAGTGCAACAGCACGGTGGCCACTTAGGTTTTATCAGCGGCAAATTATGGCGACCGCAGTACTGGTTAGAACCACGTATAATCGACTATTTTTCAAGCTGTCAGTAGCTCAGCGGTACAATAAATACTACTTAACAGTTAAGTATCGAATTTGCTCGCTCTAAGGTTGTCTGCAATCGGGCTTGTCTTTAACAACTGCTTATGGATATCCTCTGCACATTTGAGCAGCGCCGGCAGATGCTTTTTAATCACCTCTTCGCTATCCAACTGTAATTTATCCCAGACTAAATTTAGTGCTCCCAACGGCTCGTCGGGCCCGATGATCGCGACGGCAAAAGCCTTTGAGGCGGCGCTGTCTTTGACAATCTGTGGAATATAATCAGTGCTCAGACGTTGTGTATAACCGTATTCCTGGAAGCATTCTAGCTCTTGACGCCAATGACCTTGCTGTAAATATATGCGCTCGAAAAGATCTGCAGTATTTAAGATCTGCTGATAACTCTGGTTAAACTTCAACTCTGATTTAGCGAACCAAAAAGCACGCCCCAGCGCCGTCATCGCCAGCGAAGGTTGATAACCTGTCACATTGATATTGATACCCTCACTGCCTCGCAGTCGTGTTGAATCAACGATGGTTAGCTTATGATGCTCATCGAGCAGTGCCAAATCCGCCACTAAACCAGTGGCTAAGCTCAACTGCTGGACTTTGCCCATGCACTGTTTAGCCCAATCCTGGCAATTATAATTATTAGCGACAGTGGGCAATCCAATCCAAATATAGCACCCGTCGTTGACTCTTTTACGTACCCAACCTCTAAATATTAGCGTATCTAGACAGCGCAGTATCGATTGCTTGCTAAACCCAGTGGTTATAGCCAGCTCCTTTAAGCTCAACTGGCGACGCAATTGCAAAATCTCAGTCACTTGCAGCGCTCGAATTAAAGTTTGGTTCAGTTCTGTCACTGTTTGCCTCTGGATTGTTTTAGATTGCGTTGTGCACAATAACACAACCATCGCACTTGTTCCGCTAGCCGGAACAGCTACTTGATTTTTGAGACTGCTGGCACTAATATTTTTTACAGTTTTCACCCCAACGTCAGGATCTCGCTTTGTCTAAAAATATTTTATTTATCATGTGTGACCAGCTCAGGTATGACTATTTAAGTTGCTATGGCCATCCGCATTTGCACACCCCCAATATTGATGCTCTCGCATCCAGAGGGGTGCGCTTTGAAAATGCCTATGTGCAATCCCCCATCTGTGGCCCATCGCGCATGAGTTATTACACCGGGCGCTACGTGCGCTCGCACGGCTCCACCTGGAACGGTACCCCGCTGCGAATAGGTGAGCCGACCTTAGGTGATCACTTGAAAGAGCTGGGAGTGCGCAACGTACTGCTGGGAAAAACCCATATGCGCGCCGATACTCAAGGGTTAGCGAGACTTGGAATCGAGCCAGACTCCGAGATCGGCATCTTTAACTCCCAGTGTGGTTTTGAAGTCTATGAGCGCGATGACGGCCTACACCCTGATAATCATCATGGTCCCAGCCCCCTATACAATAAATATTTGAATGATCATGGCTTTGACGGTGAGAACCCCTGGCAGTCCTGGGCTAACTCTGCCCAAGGTGACGATGGGCAGTTGCTGTCAGGCTGGTTAATGGAAAATGCCCACCGTGCGGCACGAATCCCGGATTTCTATTCAGAGACTCCCTATCTGACTCGTCGGGCGATGCAATTTATAGATGAAGCCGACGACACTCCCTGGTGCCTGCATTTGTCTTACATTAAACCGCACTGGCCTTACATGGCACCGGCCCCCTACCATAACCTCTACACTAAAGAGCAAGTTATAGCACCCAATCGCTCTGCGACAGAACGCACTAGCGCTCATCCTCTGCACCAAGCCTATATGCAACACTTGGTATCGAAAAATTTTAGCCGTGACCAAGTGCGAGATAGGGTCATTCCCACTTATATGGGCCTGATAAAACAAATAGATGATCAAATGGGAATTTTATTTGAGCATTTACAGCAGCGCGGTATCGCCGATCAAACTATGATTGTCTTCACATCCGACCATGGAGATTATCTGGGCGATCACTGGATGGGAGAAAAAGAGCTCTTTCACGAAGCTTCAGTGAAAGTTCCGCTGATTATCTATAACCCTGATTCCTGTGCCGATAGCACCCGTGGACAAAGCAACAAACAACTGGTTGAGTCCATTGATCTGGCACCCACCTTTGTCGAATTCATGGGTGGCGCACCTAAATACAATATTCTTGAGGGCAAGTCGCTACTACCGTTGCTTGGCGGGGATACGAAACCCATCAGACAATATGCATTTTCTGAATACGATTACTCTATGCGCAGGGCCAGTACTGAACTTCAGGTAAAAGTTGCCAATGCCCGTATGGTAATGGTGCGGGATGATCGCTATAAATATACCTATGTACAAGACATGCGACCGATGTTATTTGATCTAATTACAGACCCGAATGAACTAGATGATTTAGCTACCGATCCAGGCTGTGCGGATATCTGTCACAGATTTAGCCAGGCGCTGACTCAATGGGCGCTGCGACACCACAATAGAATTACTATCAGTGATCGACAAATTGATCACAATCGCAACAAAGAAGTGGCGGCGGGGGTACTAATTGGCTACTGGGGGCAAAAAGAACTGCAGCAGGCACTGCAACAAGGTGAGGACCTATAACCACTACAGAGAATTTATCATTAAGCAGGCACAAAAAAAGCGGCAAAAGCCGCTTTTTTAAAGGTATTACTGTCGCTAGTGATTACCAGCCAGTAATTTCCTTAAGTGCAGAGCCGATCTCAGCAAGAGAGCGAACGGTTTTAACGCCCGCGTCTTCAAGAGCTGCAAACTTCTCATCGGCAGTACCTTTACCACCGGAGATGATTGCACCAGCGTGACCCATGCGCTTACCAGCAGGTGCAGTAACACCGGCGATGTAAGAGACAACAGGCTTAGTCACATTGGCTTTGATGTAAGCGGCAGCTTCTTCTTCCGCTGATCCACCGATCTCACCAATCATTACGATTGCTTCTGTCTTAGGATCGTTCTGGAACTTCTCTAAGATATCGATGAAGCTTGAACCTGGAATTGGATCACCACCAATACCGACACAAGTAGACTGACCAAAACCAGCATCCGTTGTCTGCTTAACGGCTTCATAAGTCAGTGTACCTGAACGCGAGACGATACCTACCTTTCCTGGCAAGTGAATGTGACCTGGCATGATGCCAATCTTACATTCACCAGGAGTGATAACACCCGGGCAGTTAGGACCGATTAGAATAACCCCTAGCTCGTCACACTTAACTTTACACTCAAGCATGTCGATAGTAGGAATACCTTCTGTAATACAAACGATCAATTCCAGGCCTGCATTTGCAGCTTCTAGAATTGAATCTTTACAAAAAGGAGCCGGTACGTAGATCACAGTCGCCGTGGCGCCAGTTTCCTTAACCGCTTCTGCAACTGTATTAAAAACAGGAAGCCCTAGGTGAACGCTGCCACCTTTGCCCGGTGTAACGCCACCGACCATCTTTGTTCCGTAATCAATCGCCTGCTCTGAGTGAAAAGTTCCCTGTCCGCCAGTAAAGCCCTGACAGATAACCTTCGTGTCTTTATTGATTAAAATAGCCATGCTTATTTGCCCCCTGCAGCTTTAACAGCCTGCTGAGCTGCATCTGTTAAGCTAGTCGCAGCAATAATATCCAACCCACTTTCAGCGAGTACTTTTGAGCCAAGCTCTGCGTTGTTGCCTTCAAGGCGAACAACTACTGGTACTTGAACTCCAACTTCTTTAACCGCGCCAATGATACCTTCTGCGATCAAATCACAGCGAACGATACCACCGAAGATGTTAACCAAAACAGCCTTGACGTTATCGTCAGACAGAATGATTTTGAACGCTTCAATAACACGCTCTTTAGTTGCACTGCCACCAACGTCCAGGAAGTTAGCCGGGAAGCCACCGTGCAGTGCTACTATATCCATAGTACCCATTGCCAGGCCTGCGCCGTTAACCATACAGCCGATTGTGCCGTCTAGTGAAACGTAGTTAAGTTCCCAAGATGCCGCGTGCGCTTCGCGCTCGTCTTCCTGTGAAGGATCGTGCATTTCTTGAAGATCTTTGTGACGGTACATTGCGTTGCTATCGATAGAGATTTTAGCATCCAGGCAGTGCAAGTTACCTTCGTCGGTAATTACTAGCGGGTTGATCTCTAGTAGATCTAAATCTTTCTCGGCAAACATTTTTGCTAAACCTAGGAAGATTTTAGTGAACTGCTTAACTTGAGTTGGGTTAAGACCCAACTGGAAAGCCAGCTCACGCGCTTGATAAGGTTGTGCGCCAGTAAGTGGATCAATCGTCGCCTTGAGGATCTTCTCAGGAGTTGCCTCGGCAACTTTCTCGATTTCAACACCACCTTCTGTAGATGCCATGAAAACGATACGACGGCTTGAACGATCAATTACAGCACCCAGATATAGCTCTTGAGCAATATCTGTGCATGTTTCTACAAGAATTTTGGCAACCGGCTGACCATTTGCGTCAGTCTGGTATGTGACTAAGTTTTTACCCAACCAATGAGCGGCAAATTCTTTTGCCTCTTCGGCAGACTTAACCAATTTAACGCCGCCAGCTTTACCGCGACCACCTGCGTGGACCTGAGCTTTAACCACCCACATCTCACCGCCAATTTTCTGTACAGCTTCAGCAGCTGCTTCCGGAGTGTCTACTGCGTATCCTTTAGATACCGGCAGACCATACTCAGCTAACAATTGTTTGCCCTGATACTCGTGAAGATTCATGCGTATTATCCGTGTATTTTCACTAATTTATAGACTTCGAGAACTCTTTTTAAAAAAGCTCAATCTACTACCTGCTACAAAGCAGTTAATAGCAAAGTCTGCTTACAGGTTGTAATAACCTGTTTTTTTGCTCCCGTGCGTAATACACAGTCCGAAGGTTAGTTCAGAGCAGGCATTACCGACGGGGAGCCCATCAAGTGGTAGAACACCACTTGAAGTTTTGCCTCGGTTAGTTCGATTCCCAGTAAACTGGTAACTCTCTGTAACTAAGGCGAATTTTGTATTTCTTCGCTCAAGCTGTAGTTTCGGTCCAGCAAGTCGGGCGAAGTATAGCAAAATTTAAGAAAATATTTAACCTAGACAAAGGTCAAATATTAACGTTTTTTACGATTGGCAATGTGAATGGCGTGACCATCAACCGCCAGTGCCGCTTCGTGGACTGCTTCACTAACTGTTGGGTGAGCAAAACACATCAACTGCAGGTCTTCAGCGGTAGAGCAGAACTCCATCGCGATAGCACCCTGTGAGATAAGCTCAGAGGCAATAGCACCCACCATATGCACACCTAGTACACGATCGGTCTCTTCATCGGCGATAATTTTAACAAAACCGTCAGTTTCGTTGGAGGCCATAGCACGACCAGAGGCGGCAAATGGGAATTTACCTACTTTGATTTTAACGCCTTGCTCTTTAAGTTCCTGCTCAGTTTTACCTACCCAGGCCATTTCCGGATGGGTGTAAATGATACTGGGGATAACGTCGTAATTCATCTGCGCATGGTGACCGACGATAATATCGGCAACCATAACACCCTCTTCAGATGCTTTGTGCGCCAGCATAGGACCACGCACTGAATCACCGATAGCGTAAACACCAGCAGCCGCTGTTTTGCACTGAATATCAACTTCAATGAAACCACGCTCATCTAACTTAACGCCACAGTCATCCGCTAACAGGCCTTGAGTTTGCGGGCGGCGACCAACAGCGACAATAAGCTTATCGACAGTTATTTCCTGCTCGCCTTTAGAATCTTTGTAGAATACTTTAACTTTGCCATCGACAATTTCGGTGCCAGAAACCATGGACCCCAGCTTGATGTCCAGTCCCTGCTTCTTCAGTAGTTTAGCACCCTCTTTGGCAACATCTTTGTCAGCCACAGCTAGAAAAGAATCCAGCGCTTCTAAGACTGTCACTTTAGTGCCCAATCTAGCCCATACTGAACCCATCTCCAGACCGATAACACCGGCGCCAATAACACCTAAAGTCTCAGGTGTCTCATCGATATTCAAGGCGCCTTCATTGTCCAGGATAAGGCCGTCAGTTAGAGGTGCTGGCGGAATATTCACCGGCAGAGAACCTGAGGCAAGAATGACATTTTGTGCATCGTATACAGTCACAGTGCCATCGGCAGCTGTTACTTCAACTTTTTTACCCGAGAGTAACTTGCCCATACCGGCGAGGGTTGTAACACCATTGGCTTTAAACAAACCGGTGATACCCATGGTTAAATTGCCGACAATTTTGTCTTTGCGGGCAACCATTTTCTTAACATCCATAGTGACGTTGTCAGCACTGATACCATGCACAGCGTTTTTATGTTGGGTATCGTGGAATTTATGGGTAGATTCTAATAGCGCCTTGGAGGGGACACAGCCAACGTTGAGGCAAGTACCGCCAAGCACTGTAGCACCTTTATCATTGACCCACTTCTCAACACAAGCTGTTTTTAATCCCAGCTGTGCTGCTCTGATCGCCGCTACATAACCGCCGGGGCCGGCACCAATTACTATTACATCAAATTTTTCAGACATTGAATTTACCTAGTCTTATACGGCGAGCTTGTATAGCACACCCTTCAAGGAGAAAATCAGGGAGCAGCTGCCCCCTGTAAAGCGAATTATATATCAAGCAGTATGCGAGTAGGATCTTCTAACAAATCTTTGATTGCCACCAAGAATTGCACGGCCTCTTTACCATCACACATGCGGTGATCGTAAGAGAGCGCCAAGTACATCATTGGCTGAATCACTACCTGGCCATTAACTGCCATCGGCCGCTCTTGGATCTTGTGCATGCCCAAAATAGCCGTTTGCGGTGGGTTCAGAATAGGTGTTGATAACAGCGACCCGAATACTCCGCCGTTAGTGATAGTGAAAGTACCGCCTAGCATATCGTCAAGACCTAACTTGCCATCGCGTCCACGCATTCCGAAGTCGCGAATGCTAGATTCAATTTTAGCCAGACCCATGCTGTCTGTATCGCGCAGCACCGGGACCATCAGACCGCGTTCGGTAGAGACTGCTACACCTATGTCCTGGTAGCCGTGAAAGACCATGTCATTGCCATCGATTGAAGCATTAACTGCCGGGTAGCGCTTTAATGCCTCAGTTGCCGCTTTAACAAAGAAAGACATGAATCCCAGACGCGTATCGTGGGTTTTCTCAAACAGATCTTTATACTTTTTACGCAACTCCATGATAGGAGCCATGTTAACTTCGTTGTAAGTTGTTAACATCGCAGCTGTCTGTTGAGCTTGCACTAAGCGCTTGGCAATAGTGGCGCGCAGGCGTGTCATAGGAACACGTTTTTCAAGGCGCTCACCAGATGCTAACGGCGCAGCTAAAGGCGCAGGGCTGGCACTGACAGCAGCAGGTTTAGCAGCCGACTTACCAGCGGTTGAATCGATAAAGTTCTGCACATCCTGCTTGGTAACACCGCCATTTTTACCGGTACCCGTTATCGCTGCAGCGTCCAAATTATTGCTTTCAATTAACTTGCGTGCCGCCGGGCCCACTTTGTCTTCGCCACTGGCCTCAGCATTTTCAGCAGCGGATTCAGCAGGTGCAGCAGCACCAGCGGCTCCCGCTTCGAAGCGACCTATCACTTGGTCTGAAAGTACAGTATCACCTTCAGCGGCTAAAATTTCTCCAATAACACCGTCGGCAGGTGCTACTACTTCTAATACTACTTTGTCTGTTTCAATATCAACTATTAAATCATCAGCTGAACATGCTTCACCTGGCTGCTTGTGCCAAGTAGCCACTGTGCCATCGGCAACAGATTCTGGAAAAGTAGGTGCTTTAATTTCGATGGACATATCTGTTCCTTTATAAGCTCAAATAAGCTACTTGCACTGTGCAAGTAGCTGCTCGATTAACCGTTAATGGCATCTTCAACAAGAGTTTTTTGCTGTTCTAAATGTACTGACATATAACCAACTGCAGGTGCGGCGGCATGTGGACGACCGATACCGTGCAATCTCAGGTTAGGATGGCTTTTTTCCAACACGTTGCGAACACGGTGTTGAGTGCTGTACCAAGCACCTTGATTCATCGGCTCTTCCTGACACCAGATCACAGATTCAAGATTTTTATAATCTTTAATTGCATCAAAAAGATGATCATCCGGGAACGGATAGAGCTGCTCTATTCTGACAATTGCAACATCATCGCGGCCAATTTCCTGACGGAAGTTGTACAAGTCGTAATACAATTTGCCGCCACATAATACCAGACGTTTAACTTTCTCTGCTTCAAGGTTATCAGTCTCAGCTAACACCGGCTCAAAAGTGCCGGTTGATAGTGCTTCAATAGGCGAGGTGGCCTGACGATGGCCAAGCAAGCTTTTTGGTGACATTACGATCAACGGCTTGCGCAGCGGTCTGACAATTTGTCGGCGCAATAAGTGGAAAATTTGCGCAGGAGTAGTCGGGGTACAGACCTGGATATTGTGCTCGGCGCACATCTGCAAAAAACGCTCCAAACGGGCTGAAGAGTGTTCAGGCCCCTGCCCTTCAAATCCGTGCGGTAGCAACAGTGTCAAACCACAGAGTCGTTCCCACTTCTGCTCACCGGAGGTGATGAACTGGTCGATAACAACTTGAGCACCGTTGGCGAAATCTCCAAACTGCGCTTCCCAGATAACTTGCACATTGGGCATAGTGGTAGCATAACCATACTCAAACGCTAACACTGCCTCCTCGGAGAGGAAAGAGTCATAGAGTTCAAAGGTTGGCTGATCATCTGCAATATGTTTAAGCGGTGTGTAATCTCCACCTTGCGCCTGATCGTGCAATACCGCGTGGCGATGCGAGAAAGTGCCGCGACCAACATCTTGACCGGTAAATCTAATCGGGAAACCTTCTGCTAAAGTGGTGGCGTAGGCCATCGTTTCAGCGAAGCCCCAATTACACTCCATTTCACCAGCTGCCATCTTTTGCCGGTTATCATAGATTTTTTGTACTTGTCGCTGCACTACAAAACCTTCCGGGACCTGACTGAGCTTATCACTTAGCTCTCTGATCAGTTTTAACTCCACCGCAGTATTGCAATCAAACGACCAGTCTAAGCCCAAATAAGGCTTCCAATCGACAAACAGCTCAGTATTTGGTTTCATCACCAATGCTTTAGCTACGTGCTCGCCATTTTCAAGGGCAGCTCGGTAGTCTTTTTCCATCGCCTTGCTTTCAATGGCGGTGACAATGCCGGCATCAATCAGAGATTCAGCGTACAAGGTTCTAGTGGTTTTTTGCGCTTTAATGGCCGTGTACATACGCGGCTGAGTACCAAACGGCTCATCTGCCTCATTGTGCCCCCGGCGTCGGTAACAGACAAGATCTATAACGACATCGCGTTTAAACTCGGTTCTGTAGTCAATGGCCACTTGAGTAACAAAGCGCACCGCTTCAGGATCATCGGCATTGACATGAAATATCGGTGCCTGAATCATTTTAGCGACATCAGTACAATATTCAGTGGAGCGGGCATCTTCTTTTCTGGAGGTGGTAAAACCTACCTGATTGTTAATCACTATGTGAATAGTACCGCCAGTTTTATAGGCGCGGGTTTGCGACATCTGGAAGGTTTCAGTCACGACTCCCTGGCCTGCAAAAGCAGCATCGCCGTGAATACTCACAGGGATTACTGTAGTACCATCGGTATCGTTGCGACGATCTTGACGTGCTCGCACTGACCCTTCTACTACAGGTGCAGCTATTTCCAGGTGAGAGGGGTTAAATGCCATCGCCAGGTGCACTTCGCCACCGGTAGTATTTACATTTGAGGAAAAGCCCTGGTGATATTTAACATCGCCGGATTTATTCAGTACCAGTTTTTTGCCTTCAAACTCACCAAATAGATCAGCGGGATTTTTACCAAAGATGTTAACCAAAGTATTTAATCGACCGCGGTGGGCCATACCTATGATCACTTCTTTAGCACCGTTTGCTCCGCCGCGCTGGATGGTCTCATCCAGGGAGATAATCAGTGCCTCAGCGCCTTCTAAGCCAAAGCGCTTGGCGCCTGCAAAGCGAGAACCCAAATACTTCTCCAAGCCCTCAGCCGCCGTTAACCGCTCTAAGATGTGAATACGGTCTTCTTTGTCTAATTTGGGCTGACAACGCGAGGGTTCAAGACGGTGCTGAATCCAACGTTTTTCGACAGTATCGACAATGTGCATATACTCGGACCCTACAGAGGAGCAGTAGGTCTTTTTTAAGTCACTGATAATATTTCGCAACGGTGCAGCTTCAGAGCCAAATTGAAGAGTGCCCTGAGAAAAAGAAGTATCCAGGTCAGCATCAGTCAAATTATGAAATGCGGGGTCGAGGTCGGGGATAGCATCTCTTTGCATCAAGTTCAATGGGTCGATCTTCGCCTCTTGATGGCCGCGTACACGATAACCATTGATCATCCGCAGGACCAGTACCTGTTTCGCCTCGTGCTCTGCAGAGACGGAACCTACTGCCGGAATTTGCGCAGAGCGAGCAGTTTTTGCATACTGTCGAAATTGCTCTCTTATCGGCGCTAACTCTACGTCAACTACGTTTTCGTAGGAAGCATCAGGTAGTTGGTCAAACTCTTTGCGCCACTGATCACTGACAGCGCTAGGATCCCGTAAATATGTTTCGTAAAGCTGCTCTATGTATGACAAATTCCCACCGTAAAGATGAGCATTTTTCCACAACAACTCCATCATACTTTCTTGCATTAGCTGACCACCCTGAATTTGCAGTCCGTTGAAAAAGTGTAACAGGCACTGTCTAAAAACTATTGAGATTCAGCTCTTGGGACAGTTTCTCTCACTCTTTTTACGGAACTACTGTCGTTTTCTTTAAATTATCTAGCAAACTGTCGAATTAATTGACATACGCGATGCATTGTACGCGCTTTGTCAGCGCCTTTACACAGCTAGAAGTCACCTATCTCATCTATTTTTAACGCTTTATAGCAAAGAATTAAACCGCTGCTTGCTTAAAGCGCTATTGCGACTTAGGTCAAATGCCGCTTTCCTTTAGCAACAAAACCTGGCAAAGATGAAAATCACAAAATAAATTTTTACATATTTTTAAAAAGGCAATTAAACTCACCGTGATATTAGCTATTCACCAAAACTTTTATTAGACGATATAAAACTAAAGAATAGTTTTATTATAAGATATCCGCATAAACAAAACATAGCTCGAACTAATCAACACCCCTAAAAAAAGTATATATTTTAATTATATCAATAACTATAGCCTCTATTTGCAAAAAGGCTCTGTCAGAACGCACTTTCTAAGGCAGCCGATAATTTCAGTGGCAATAGATCTGCCGAAAAAAATCACCCAGCTGTCACTGAAAGTAAAATGACATAAAAAAAGGCGCTAAAAGCGCCTTTTCAAATCGATTGATTAAGTTGCCCTTTGCAGCAACATATTACGGATTTTGCCTATGGCCTTAGTAGGATTCAAGCCTTTAGGGCAGACACTGACACAGTTCATGATACCGTGACAGCGAAACACACTGAAAGGGTCATCAAGATCCGCAAGGCGTTCTGCCTGAGCCGTATCACGGGTATCCGCCAGAAAACGGTAAGCTTGCAACAGACCGGAAGGTCCGATGAACTTATCCGGATTCCACCAGAATGAAGGACAAGCTGTAGAACAACAAGCGCACAAGATACACTCGTACAAACCATCCAGCTCAGCACGCTGCTCTGGCGATTGCAGTCTCTCAATTGCCGGCGCCGGCGTATCATTGATCAGAAACGGCTTGATCTTCTCGTACTGAGCATAAAACTGAGCCATATCAATGACCAGATCACGGATAACTGGCAGACCCGGTAAAGGACGCAGTACTAACTTGTCTTTTTTCACTACCGCAGATAGCGGGGTGATACAAGCCAGGCCATTTTTTCCGTTCATGTTCATACCATCGGAGCCACACACACCCTCGCGGCACGAACGACGATAACCCAGCGAAGGATCTTTGTCTTTTAACAGTTGCAGCAAATCCAACACCATGATGTCTTTGCCACCGGGAATATCTATATGGATATCCTGCATATAAGGCGCATCATCTACATCAGGATTATAACGATAAACACTAACTAACATCGTAGCGACCTCTTAGTAAACACGAATTTTAGGTGGAAAAGGCTTCATGGTTTTAGGCGCGAAGTTTACCGCACGCTTACCAATAGTCTTATCATCTGGAAAGAACACTGAGTGACACAACCAATTCTCATCATCGCGAGAATCGTAGTCATTACGCGCGTGTGCTCCACGTGATTCCTTACGAATTTCAGCGGCGATTGCTGTTGCCTCCGCCACTTCCATAAGATTTTCCAACTCTAATGCTTCAATACGCGCGGTATTAAAAGACAAACTCTTATCGTCAAGCGCTAGGTTTTCGACCCGCTTACGTAACTCTCTTAATAGCTCAAGCCCTTTGAGCATGCTCTCGCCGTCACGAAACACACCGAAGTAAAGCTGCATAGTGCTCTGCAAATCGGTGCGCACTTGTGCGACACTCTCGCCACCTTCGCTGTTATTGAGGCGATTTAAGCGTGTCATAGCAACGTCAAGATCGGCATCGGTTGGATTGACTGCTTCGTAACCTTCACGCATTTGACGTTCAATTTCAATACCGGCAGCACGGCCAAATACCACTAGATCGAGCAGCGAGTTACCGCCTAAGCGGTTGGCGCCGTGAACAGAGACACAGGCAACCTCACCACAGGCAAACAAACCGCGAATAACTTTATCTTCGCCGCCATTTTCTTTACTCGGTGCCAGCGCCTGACCTGCGATGTTAGTCACAACACCACCCATCATATAGTGGCAAGTAGGCACAACCGGAATAGGCTCTTTAATCGGGTCGACCGCTGCAAAAGTACGAGATAACTCTAAAATACCGGGCAGTCGCTCTTCCAGAACATCAGCACCTAAGTGATCGAGCTTAAGCATTACGTGATCGCCGTTTTCACCACAGCCACGCCCCTCGAGAATTTCAAGAATCATCGAGCGAGCCACAACATCACGACCAGCCAGATCTTTAGCGTTAGGAGCATAGCGCTCCATAAAGCGCTCGCCATCCTTGTTGATCAGATAGCCACCTTCACCGCGACAACCTTCTGTAACTAGAACCCCAGCCCCGGCGATACCGGTTGGGTGGAACTGCCACATTTCCATATCCTGACAGGGAACACCGGCACGCAGCGCCATACCGACACCGTCGCCAGTATTAATCAGTGCGTTAGTGGTCGAAGAGTAAATACGCCCCGCTCCACCTGTCGCCAGTACAGTCGCTTTAGCTTGTACATAAACTGTCTCGCCATTTTCAATGTTGATAGCGATACAACCTACAACATCACCTTCGGCATTTTTAACTAAGTCAACCGCGTACCACTCGTTTAGGAATGTAGTACCCGCCTTTAAGTTAGCCTGGTACAAGGTATGCAGCAAAGCATGTCCGGTTCGATCTGCCGCCGCACAAGTGCGAGCAGCCTGGCCACCTTCTCCGAAGTTTTTCGACTGTCCACCGAAGGGCCGCTGATAGATGCGTCCCTCTTCAGTGCGAGAAAACGGCATACCCATATGATCGAGCTCGTAGACTGCTTGCGGGCCGATTTGACACATATATTCGATAGCGTCCTGGTCCCCGATGTAATCAGAACCTTTTACAGTATCGTACATGTGCCAGCGCCAGTCATCGTTGGGATCAGAACTGGCAATAGCACAAGTAATACCGCCTTGAGCGGATACTGTATGCGACCTGGTTGGAAATACTTTGGTAATACAAGCGGTATTCAAACCGCCTTGTGCCAGTTGTAGTGCCGCACGCATGCCTGCACCACCACCGCCAATGACGATACCGTCAAATGTTAGTGTGCGAAGATTATTCATTGTTTAAACACCCCAAATAATATGAATAGCCCAAGCGACGTAGATAAACGTCATTAAACCGGTACCGGCCTGAACTAGAAAACGTAAACCTGTCATCGGAATGTAGTCAGTTGTGACACACCATAGACCGATCCACGCATGGGCGGCGAAAGAAAACACCAACAGCAGCGTGAAAATTCGCATTGCAGTATTTGCAAACAGTGCTTGCCACTGTTGGAAATCTACATCTGGATTCAATAACAAAAATCCAACTATAAACAAAGTGTAAGCTAGCAGTACAACAGCAGTTACACGCTGGATCATCCA
>ASZI01000112.1 GCA_000416315.1 Osedax symbiont Rs2
AAACATACGTTTCCCTTTGACAGATAGGCCTTTGGGCCATAGAATTGCGCGCTTATGTTAAACGTTAAATTACCTAAGTATGTTGACCCGCGAAAGCTTGCCGATCGCGAGATACAAATCACAGGTGTAATTGCCATCCAAGAGATGGCAGAACTCGCTCCAATGTTAGTTAGTAGTGACGTTGAAGTGTTAGCTGATTTGAAGTTCGCTAGAGATGAGCTGAGAATCAGAACGATTTCAGGTAGTGCTAAGGCCTCTGTGCAAGTAGAGTGTCAGCGTTGTTTAGAGCCAGTAAATGTAGATCTGGTAGCGGATTTAAATCTTGCTATTTCCTACAGTGAAGAAAAAGCTCAAACACTACCGAAATATTATGATCCTCTGATCGTAGAAGATGATGATTTAGAATTGCTGCCATTGATTGAACAAGAGTTGATACTGTGTTTGCCTATAGTGTCATATCATGCAGATTGCAGTATACAAACCAGTTTTGGTGATGGAAATCCAGTTGCTGTTTCAGAGACTGAAAAACCAAATCCATTTAGTGTGTTGGCCTCTTTGAAGGGCAACACCGATAAGAAATAAGTTATTAGGAGTAATATAAAATGGCAGTACAGAAGAGAAAAAAATCACGTTCACGCCGTGATATGCGTCGCTCACACGATGCGCTAAGTGGACCAACATTAACAGTTGATGAGACTACAGGTGAAACTCACCGTCGTCATCACATGACTGCTGACGGTATGTACCGTGGCCGTCAAATCACAGCTGCTGATAGCGAGTAATCGTTGTCTGATCGCGTTTCTATTGCGATCGATGTGATGGGTGGAGACTTAGGTCTCCACACAGTCCTCCCCGCTTCAATTGCCGCCCTGGCAAGACATCCCACCCTTTTTTTAATACTGTGCGGTAATCGAGCGCAGATAGACTCTTATCTAAATTCCCAAGCCCTTGCTGAAAATATCAGAAATCGACTTGCTATAGTTGACGCTCAATCTGTGGTTGCTATGTCAGAAACTGCTGCATTTGCGATTCGTCACCGGCGTGATTCTTCAATGTACATCGCTCTCTCACAGGTGGCAGAAGGGGCGGCGCAAGCTTGTGTCAGTGCCGGTAATACCGGTGCGCTGATGGCCATGAGTTGCCTGTTGATAAAAACTATAAAAGGCATTAGTCGCCCGGCTATAGTGGCAAGCATGCCCACCGTTAAAGGTCAGTGTCTGATGTTGGATTTAGGCGCCAATATAAATTGTAAAGCAGAAAATCTCTACCAATTTGCAGTGATGGGTTCGGCATTGGCCAGTGGCTTGCACGGATTGAAAAAACCCAAAATCGGTTTGCTTAATATAGGTTCTGAAGAGAATAAGGGGTTGGTCCAAGTTGTGGCGGCCGCTCAGCTACTAGAAGCTCAGTCAGCGCTCAACTATCGGGGATTTATCGAGGGTGATGAGGTGTTTGCCGGTAGAGTAGATGTAGTGGTCTGTGACGGTTTTGCTGGCAATGTGCTGCTAAAAACCAGCGAGGGGCTGGCTAAGTTTATTAACGTGAAAGTGGCGCGCAACCTTAAAAAGAGTCTGTTTCGGCGCGTATTGACTTGGTTTGCTGCGTCGGTGTTGCTAGAGATCAGGCAGCAATTGGACCCCGCGAGGCGCAACGGCGCTATTTTGTTGGGATTGCAGGCTGTAGTGGTCAAGTCTCATGGAGCAGCCACTGCACAAGGTGTTGGATGCGCAATAGATCAGGCGGTAGTGGCGGTGAATTGTAATCTTGTGGCAATTATCGAGCGCGAGATGCTGAGTGTGCAGCCCAGTGACGGATGATTTGCACGGTTGCTGAATATTTGCAGGCTTGATATTAGTGTCGCTGCTACTATTGGATAAGGTTGTGTTCTGGCCTTTAATATGGAATATAGGTTTTTTAATTGTTGGCCGATGCTGTAAAATGCGGCCAAAAATCATGATTAAACTATGGCTACTCGATTAGAGAGTCATATTATTTTGGAGTGGAATCGCATAATGTCTCAATCAAATGTATTTGTTTTTCCGGGGCAGGGATCCCAGCAACTAGGTATGTTGGCAGAATTGGCCGCAGAGAACCCAATCATTGAGCAAACTTTCGCCCAGGCCTCGGCTGTCCTAGGTTATGATCTGTGGTTGCTAGTGCAAAACGGGCCTGCAGAAGATCTCAATCAGACCGATAAAACTCAGCCGGCACTGTTGTGCAGCAGTGTTGCTCTGTGGCGTTTGTGGCAGGGAAGAGGCGAGCAGCAGCCTGCAATTATGGCAGGGGACAGTTTAGGTGAATACTCTGCGCTGGTCTGTGCTGGTGCTTTAGGTTTTGCTGATGCAATCGACTTAGTGCGGTTGCGCGGTGAGTATATGCAGCAGGCAGTCCCTGCGGGTACTGGTGCTATGGCGGCTATTTTGGGTCTGGCAGATGAGTTGGTTGAAGCTGCCTGTGAGCAGGCGCAGCAGGGCCAAGTGGTGGCGGCTGTTAACTACAACTGTCCCGGGCAGGTGGTTATTGCCGGTGAAAAAGATGCAGTTGCCAGAGCTATTGAGAACGCAAAAGCCAGCGGTGCTAAACGGGCGATAGAACTGCCTGTCAGTGTGCCCTCGCACTGTCAGCTGATGAAACCAGCAGCAGAGAAATTAGCTGAAAAATTACAAACAGTCGATTTGCAGATGCCGCAGATTCCAGTGTTACAAAATGTTACCGCCCAAGAGGCGCAAAACGTTGAGCAGATCAAGGAAAATTTGATTGCCCAGTTGTATTCTCCGGTACTGTGGACAGCCTCTATGCAGGCGATAGTTGAAACTGGGGTCAGCCGTTCGATTGAATGTGGTCGGGGGAAGGTATTGTCCGGATTAAAAAAAAAAATTCAAAAGCCATTAATTTTGGCTTCGCTGGCAGATGCAGCGGGCTGGGAAAAAGCAACGAGTTGATTGTCAGTGGATAAAAGGCGTTAAAAGTGGCAGAAGTTGCTGCACTTGGTATAAACTGTCGCCTTTTGTTGTGTTTGCTGGCATTAACGCTATAGGAATTATAAAAATGAGTATTGAAGGAAAAATTGCGCTGGTAACAGGGGCAACCCGCGGCATTGGCAAGGCGATTGCAGAAGAATTAGGTCGCCAGGGAGCTGTGGTAATCGGTACTGCAACAAGTGATAAGGGTGCCGGGGCTATTTCCCTGTACCTCAGTGATGCAGGTATCAAAGGGGTTGGCATGATTTTAGATGTCTCCTGCACTGATTCTGTTGCAGCCACTATGAAAAAGATTACCGATGAATACGGCGCTGTTGATATTCTGGTAAACAATGCCGGTATTACCAAAGACAATTTGATGTTGCGTATGAAAGAGGATGAGTGGGATGCTGTTATCAATACCAACTTGTCTTCTCTGTATCGTGTCACTAAGGCTTGCTTAAGAGGCATGACCAAAAAACGTTGGGGTCGCATCATTAGCGTTAGTTCGGTAGTGGCCTCTATGGGAAATGCAGGGCAGGCCAACTATGCTGCGTCAAAGTCCGGCATGGAAGGTTTTTCCCGGGCGCTGGCCAGTGAAGTCGGATCGCGTAACGTGACTGTCAACTGTGTTGCACCTGGGTTTATAGACACCGATATGACAAAGGGACTGGCTGATTCTCACAAGGAGACTTTACAGTCTAAAATCCCATTGAATCGCCTGGGTAAACCTGAAGAAATTGCCTCTGTGGTAGGGTTTCTGGCCAGTGATGCAGCGGCTTATGTTACAGGCGAGACCATTCAAGTTAATGGTGGAATGTACATGGCGTAAGTTGAATTGCAGTTGCTCGCAAGATCAGTTGCTGTTTGATTTGGCTGAATATTTTACTACAGAAGAGGCAATATATTACTTGAAAAAATTGAATAATTGCCATTAAATCATCAGCCTATGCTGAGAATTGGCAAGTTGTCAGCTGTTCTGGGTTTTTTATGTTTGAGCCGAGAATAGAAAAAACAGACATTTGTGATTGATATTTTCTAAGATATGTTGATAATTGCCTCATCTAAATTGAATTACAAAGTCAGTAGCTTAACTTTTAAGCTGCTGACTGTTAAATAATCAAAAGTCATACATCGTATGATGCTAGTTGATAAATAATAGGAAAAGTTATGAGTAATATTGAAGATCGCGTTAAAAAAATTGTTGCAGAACAGTTAGGTGTTAAAGTAGAAGAAGTGACAAATCCTGCTTCTTTTGTCGATGATCTGGGCGCGGACTCTCTAGACACCGTTGAGTTAGTAATGGCTCTAGAAGAAGAATTTGAAACTGAAATTCCGGACGAAGAAGCAGAAAAGATCACTACTGTTCAGTTGGCCATTGACTACGTTACCGCCAACCAGTAATCAATTCTATTTAATAGTTTTGATCTAGTGCAAAGCCGTTACTATATTTGATAGAACGGCTTTTCTTGTTTTAGGCTCAGATAAAGTTATTGAGAAATAACTTGTGACTAAAGCTTGCAATGGCAAGAGCATCATCTGGTTCAGTTAAATTAGCACAGCGTAGTTACAAGCAGTGAACCTAAACTTCAGCTGTTTTCTGACCGAATGTAGATGTGAAAATAATCTTAAATTAAGCATAATATTTTGGACAGCTTTGCTGTAAATCCAAAGAGTACAATGGGAGAAGTACGATGTCTCGTAGAAGAGTGGTAGTTACCGGATTGGGGGCATTAACACCGGTTGGCAACACCGTCGAGGATAGTTGGAAGTCGATTATAGCGGGACAAAGTGGTGCCGCTCCCATTGAACATTTTGATGCCAGTAGTTATAGCACACAATTTTCCGCTTCAATAAAAGGCTTTGATGTAAGCCAGTATATGACCCCTAAAGATGCCCGCCGTATGGATATGTTTATTCAGTATGGTTTGGCAGCTGCGATTCAGGCGGTGGCTGACAGCGGTCTGCAAGTGACTGAAGAAAATGCTCCGCGTATAGGTTGCGCTATTGGTTCTGGAATCGGCGGATTGTCGATGATTGAATCTACCTATGACATCATCAAAAATAGCGGGCCGCGAAAAGTTTCGCCCTTCTTTGTACCGGGTAGCATCATTAATATGATCGCCGGTCACCTGGCGATAAAGTACGGCTTTAAAGGGCCTAACATCGCCATCACTACCGCTTGTACTACAGGTACTCACAACATCGGTCAGGCGATGCGGATGATTCAATACGGGGATGCCGACGTGATGGTGGCAGGTGGAGCAGAAATGGCGACTACCCAGCTAGGACTGGGTGGCTTCGCAGCAGCCAGAGCGCTGTCCAAGCGTAATGATGACCCGCAGGCGGCCAGTCGTCCCTGGGATGCAGATCGCGATGGTTTTGTCTTAGGCGACGGTGCTGGAATTTTGGTTCTGGAAGAATATGAGCGGGCCAAAGCACGCGGCGCTAAAATTTACTGTGAGCTGGCTGGTTTTGGAATGAGCGATGATGCTCACCATATCACCGCGCCGCCAGCGACCGGCGAGGGCGCAGCCCTGGCGATGCAAAATGCAGTGGCTGATGCCGGTGTCAGCAGTGTTGACTATGTAAATGCGCACGGCACTTCTACTCCCGCGGGAGACATAGCCGAAACTAACGCTCTCAAACGGTTGTTTGGTGAGCAAGCCGCAAAGATGCGCATGAGCTCTACTAAGTCAATGATAGGGCATCTGCTGGGCGCCGCTGGTGCTGTCGAAGCTATTTTCTGTGCACTGGCGATTCGCGATCAAGTGGCACCACCTACGATTAACTTAGATAACCCCTCACCGGGCTGTGATCTTAACTATGTGGCGCACAGTGCTCAGGACTGTCGCATTGATACGGCTATTTCAAACTCATTTGGCTTTGGCGGCACTAACGGTAGTTTGTTGTTCCGCAAGATCTAAGCGTTGGTCATGCTGACTAATGTATTGATTAACGGTGCCGCTGAGCAGCAGCTCAGTACCAGCGACCGGGGTTTGAGCTATGGGGACGGGCTGTTTGAAACTATTCAGATAGCCAATGGCGTTGCATTGTTGTGGGATGCACATATGCAGCGGATGCAGCGCGGTGCTGCAAGATTAAAAATTCCTTTCGATGCATCCCTCAGCGCACTTTTTTACCAAGACTTACTCTGTTTACTGCAAAACCCCAGAGCCAATGCGGTGTTAAAACTTACTTTAACCCGTGGAGTGGGTATGCGCGGCTACAAACCGACCGCAGAAGCTGAAATTACTCGTATCTCTTCGCTCACGACCCTCCCTGATTTCTCTGCACAGCAACGCCACGGCATTAAAGTACGCCTATGTCAGCTGCAACTGGCGCGTCAGTCAGTGCTTGCTGGGCTAAAGCATTTAAATCGCTTAGAGCAAGTCCTGGCGCGCAGTGAGTGGGATGATTCTGATATCACTGAAGGTTTAGTCTGCGATACGCAAGGTAATCTAATTGAGGGGACCATGAGTAACCTCTTTTGGCTGGCCAATGGGGTTCTGTACACGCCTGATCTTAGTTATTCAGGTGTAGAGGGAGTAATACGCAATGCCCTTATCAGCCAGTGCCAACATCAATCTGTGTTTGAGGTGCAAACGGCCAATTATCAGCTGTCACAGCTATTGGCAGCAGATGAAGTCTTTGTCTGTAATTCTGTGATTAATATACTCCCAGTGGTGTCAATAGTTATTGATGATGCCACTGGAAAATCTAAAAATTATCAAGTGGGGCCAGTTACCAGGGCACTGCAAGAAATGTTACACAATCTCTATTTAAAGGATGCGGCAAATTGAAAAAGTTTTTTCTTAGCTTGTTGTTTTTGATCGGCGCAGCTGGTGCAGGCGGATACTATGTTTGGCAGGATATTCATCGGGTCATATTGCAACCTGTCTATATCCAGGGGGCCAACAAGACCATCATTGTCAAGCGCGGGGTAGGGTTTAACCGATTGACTGCAACGTTAAAAGAAGCTCAGTTAATAGATAATGACCTGTATTTTAAGCTCTACGCTAAATATTATAAATTTGGCCGGAAAATCAAAGCGGGAGAGTATTCAATTGCTGCAGGTACCCATCCGCTGGGATTATTACAGAAGTTGTCCTCGGGAGAAGTTGTGCAGCACAATGTGGTCTTTATAGAGGGCTCCAGCGCCAGTGAGCTGCGCGCCCAGTTGCTAAAATATAAAGATATACTGGTGCTTAAAAGTACCCAGATGACTGAGGCTGAAATTCTTAAAGCGATAGGGGCGTCAGAGCTAAAGCTGGAGGGATTGCTACTGGCGGAAACCTACCGGGTTGAGCGAGGCAGCTCCGATATCGCCCTGTTAAAACGTGCCTATCGAAGTATGCAAAAATTGTTACAGCAGCAATGGCAGCAGCGAGATAAAAAGTTACCATACAAAACCCCCTACGAGGCTTTGATCATGGCCTCTATCGTAGAAAAAGAGACCGGTGCCTCCGCAGAGCGTCCGGTGATCGCCGGGGTATTTATCAATAGAATGAACATCGGCATGCGCTTGCAAACAGATCCTACGGTCATTTATGGGATGGGAGATAGATACAAAGGCAACATCACCAGAGCTGACCTAAGGCGCCCCAGTGCCTATAATACCTATGTAATAAATGGCTTGCCTCCCTCTCCTATCGCCACAGTAGGGCCGGAGGCAATCAGAGCCGCACTGAATCCTGAGAAAACTAAATTTCTGTATTTTGTCGCTAAAGGCAATGGCAGTCATCAATTTTCCAGAAGTTTGCGCGAGCATAACAATGCGGTACGTCGCTATCAGTTACAACGTAAAAAAGGCTATCGCTCAGCGCCTGCGAACTAATGACCAGTAATCACTGCACGCCCGCTGCAACTGCCAAAGCTAAAGGAAATTTAATGAGTACCGTACAGCCGCTAAAAGGTCGATTTATTACTGTTGAAGGTACAGAGGGGGTCGGCAAAAGTACCAATATTGCCTTTATTAAGGAGCGCATACAAAGCGCACGGATTGACGGTAAAAAAATTGAATTGGTAATGACCCGCGAACCCGGTGGAACAGCCTTGGCTGAAGAGATCAGGCAGGTACTGCTGACGCCTCGAAGTGAGGCAATGGCGGTGGATACAGAGTTGCTGCTAGTCTTTGCCGCCAGAGCACAGCACATTAATAGTGTCATTGCTCCGGCGCTGGCCCGTGGTGCCTGGGTGCTCAGCGATAGGTTTACCGACGCCACTTATGCTTATCAAGGCTATGGCAGAGGCATCGACGTTGCCAGAATTCGCCAGTTGGAAAGTTTTGTACAGGGAGATTTGCGTCCCGATTTAACTTTGTTACTGGATGCTCCTGTTGAATTGGGCTTGGCCCGCGCCTCGGCCAGAGGAGAGTTAGATCGAATTGAGCTGGAGAAAAAGTGTTTTTTCGAAAAAGTCCGTGGCGGTTATCATACGCAGATGCAAAGGGAGCCGGAGCGTTTCTCGTTGGTTGATGCGACCCAGAAATTGTCCGATGTTAAAAACCAAGTTAATCGCATCTTAGCAGAAAAATTGGGTATTTAAATGAACGTTGCCTCTCGATATCATGCTTTAACAACTAATCTATACCCCTGGTTTGAGCCACAGTGGCAAAGAATTTGCCAGTTGCTGGGGGATCAGAAATTACCGCATGCGCTGATTGTGAACGGGGTTAAAGGCATAGGAAAACTGCATTTTGCCAGTAGTATTGCACAGCTGGTTCTCTGCCAGAACCGTAACAGCGACGCAGCCTGCGGAGCGTGTCGCAGCTGTCAGTTGTTTACCTCCAGTGGCCACCCGGATTTATATCATTTGTCTCCTGAGGATGAAGGGGGGCAGATTAAAGTCGATCAAGTGCGAGATCTCAGCGCTTTCATGCAAAGTACTGCGCAGCAAGGTGGCTACCGGGTAGTTATTTTGGATCCGGTTGAGGCAATGAATCTCTCGGCATCCAATGCGTTACTGAAAACCTTAGAAGAGCCCGGTCGGGACTCACTGTTATTACTGTTAAGTGATCAATTGGGTCAGGTGATGCCAACCATAAAAAGTCGTTGTCAGCGCATTGATTGTCCTATCCCAGATCAGCAACTGGCAGTAAAGTGGTTAGAGCAGCAGCTATCAATTGAGACCCAAGTTGCCAGCCAACTATTAAAAGTTGTGCACGGGGCACCGCTTTTAGGTCTAAACTTTAAAGAGCAGGGACAATCGCTGAGGGCTGAGTTTTTTCTGGCGCTTAAAAGTTTGTTGCAACGTAAGAGCACTGCCATTGAGGTGGCGCCTCAATACGCAAAAACGGACTTGCTGATGTTGCTGTCCTGGATGTACAGTTTGCTGGTAGATGTTAGCAAAATACATTTAATCGGTGCTCAAGCTCAGATAGTCAATGCCGATATGGTTAAAATGCTCTCGGCGCTAGCCAAGCGCAGCAATATAAAACAAGTGTACAGTCTCTCTGATAAAGTCCAGCAGCACCGAGCGGCGCTACTGGCGCACCAAAATCCCAACCGGCAGCTGTTGCTGGAGGATTTGTTATTAGATTGGAACAATTTGATATAAAATGTTTAAATACAACGGTTATCTATTTCTAGCTGCGACTTTGGATTCACTCCAGCGCTGGGGAAGGTTTTACAATATAAGGATTGTATTTTTTGGCAATTATCTTGAATAACAAGCAGATAAACGTAGAGAGTGTGACAAATTCTCTACCGACGCGACCGCGCATGAGTCATGGAATACTCACGCTAGTGCTTCCTGAAAAACAAAATTTATATGATGTTTACATGCCTTTTGTCAAAGGTGGTGGATTGTTTATTGCGACCAACAGAGTGTTTCATTTAGGTGAGGAAGTGTTTGCATTATTACAAATAATGGATGAAGTCGATAAGACGCCGATCACCGGAAAAGTTATTTGGATGACACCTAAATCACCGCAAAATGGTAAAAAGCAGGGGATAGGCATTCAAATTTCCAGCGAAGACTTAGATCTTTGCAAAAAGATTGAAACCTATTTGGCCGGCTATGACGCGGGTATTGGCACCCAGACGTTATAGCTCTATTGTTATAGTCGCCACTACAAAATCAGCTATATCAACCCCGCGCAGTTAGTCGTAAATTAGCTGCGCCCATTACTGTAAAGACTTTTATGTTTATCGATTCCCACTGTCACTTAGACAAGCTCGACTTAGTTGAGTACAACGGCTCCTTTGCGCAACTACTCCAAGAAACCAGCGCCCGCTCAATCTCCAGAATGCTCTGTGTCAGCATTGACCTGCAGAGCTTTTCGAAAATGTACCAGCTGATCGACGCTCACCCACAGATAGATGCCTCAATGGGAGTGCATCCCTTGCATGTAAAAAGCGCCGAGCAAATAGCCAGTGTAGAACAGTTAACCCAATTGGCGCTCGAACATGAAAAAGTAGTAGCTATCGGCGAATCCGGGTTAGATTATTTTTACGATAGCGCCAGTTCAGAGTTTCAGCAGCAAAGTTTTATCAATCATCTCAAAGTAGGCGCGGACCTTGGCTTACCGGTCATTGTACATACCAGGGATGCCAGAGCCGACACTATAGAGTTAATTGCCAGGCACGGCGGAGACGCAGCAGGTGTGTTGCACTGTTTCACCGAATCTCTGGAAATGGCGCAACAGGCGATAGATCTCAACTATATGATTTCTATTTCCGGTATTGTTACCTTTAAAAATTCAACCGCGTTGAAGCAGACCGTCAAGCAAATCCCTCTGCAGCATTTGTTGATAGAGACAGATTCGCCCTATCTGGCGCCAGTACCTTACAGGGGTAAGCAAAATCAACCAAAATATGTGGTTGAAGTGGCTCAGCACATTGCCGATCTGAAGGGGATTTCAGTTGCGCAGTTAGCTGAAATTACCACGGATAATTATCACCGGCTATTTAGTAAGGCTAACAGGGGATAAGTTGCAAGTCGTAAGTTGGAAGTTGGAAGTTGGAAGTCGGAAGTAGGTGTGGAGTATGGTTGCTCCACACCAAGGGTTTACAAGGGCTAGTCTGTGATTAGTTTGCGCAGTTTTGTTGGCAGTATTACAGTGATGGCTTGTTTAGCGACAGTGGTTAACATTAACAGTGCAGTGAATATCAAACTTATACCGACAAATTGTAAGTTATCTAATTGCTCTTGCATTAAAAATACGCCTAACAATACCGCCATTAAAGGGTTGAGCAGCGAGAATATTCCCATAGTGTCAGTGCCAAACATCTTTAGGGATCTCACCCATGCCCAGTAGCCATAGGCGGTATTTAATACTACTAACCAAATTAAGGCGGGCCAGGTATCACTGGAGGGCATGCTAAAAGCTCCCCCGCTATAGGTAGCGAAGGGGATCATCAATACTCCGCCTATCATTAATTGCCAGGCAGAGACGTTTAAAACGTCGTTAATCACCAGTCTTTTCATCCATATAGAAGTGACAGACATTGAGCTGATTGCGGCAAAAGCCGCCGCCACCCCCCATAAGTTGACATCGGCATCCGGATTTAATAGCAGTGTCACCCCAAACAGACCAATCAGCGCGCTGATGACAAATTTAAGCTGCGGTACTACTTTGTAGATCAGCCAGTTAAACAACATCATTACCAGCGGGAAAGTAGCTCCCAAGGTGCCGGCAACAGATCCTGGCAGAAGGTAGATTGCGCTAATCAGCAACGGAAAGAACACCGCGATATTACCTAAACTGATCAGCAACATCTGGCTTTTGGGCAAGCTTATAAGTTTCGGGCGCAGCATGAACAATAATAGTCCGGCGGGCAGGGCGCGCCATACCGCCAGCCAAGGTGCGGGAATATCCAATAAGTATAAGCCGATAAGAGCGTAGCTTGTTCCCCACAATAGCGGGACGGAGAGGGCAATTAAATAATTCATGTTAGTCTCTAATAAATTTTCAATGGCTGACAGATCGGGTTGTGATTCAAAGTGAGCGTTTAATCGGGAGGTATCTTTTAAGAAAGTATCTTTTCAAAAAGCAATTTCTGAAAAAGATAATACTCTGAGTCGCTAGTTAAGGCAACTGTCTTTTCAGAAAGATAAAAGTATGTTTGAATGGTGCTCCAATACTTCAACCTTTTAAATAGCAGTTAAAGATGAATAATGACCATGTAGCGGACATACTAGAACAGTGGCAACAACAGCGTCCGGACTTGGATTGCTCGCCAGTGGCAGTAGTAGGGCGAATACCCCGAGCTGAAAAGCTGATGAAACCACAAATTCAAGCCGCTATGACGCCTTTTGGGCTAACCGCCATTGAGTTTGATATATTGGCCACGTTGCGACGTAACAATCAGCCACTGACTCCGACCCAGTTGTATCAGCTGGCTATGTTGTCCTCGGGCGCGATGACCACTAACTTGGATAAACTGGCTAAACGCGATCTGCTGGAGCGCTTATACAGTGATCAGGACCGGCGCAGTTGTACCGTACAATTAACAGAGTCGGGATTGCAGTTAATCGACCTTGCCTACAGCGCGCATATAGCTAACGAGGAAAAAATGCTGCTGTCTCTGACGAAGGCGGAACGCTTACAATTGGCTGATTTGTTACAGCGCTGGTTAGTGGCCAATGAATAGCCTGGAAATTGAGGCGGCGCTGGCAGCCAGGCTTAAAAGTTTGCGGCTGGAGCGAGGGCTATCGCTGGCGGAACTCAGTGCCAGAAGCAGTGTCAGTCGGGCGACTTTATCGAGGATTGAAAACGCTGAAGTCAGCCCTACCGCACAAGTGTTGGGCAAGCTCTGTAGTGCATTTTCAATGACTCTTTCATCATTGATGATGATGGTAGAGCAGAGCCCACCGGCACTGATCAGGCAGGCACAACAGCGAGTTTGGAGGGATCAGCTAACAGGTTTTAGCAGACGCAGTGTCTCACCGCCGGCACAAGAGCTTGGCTGTGAAATAATTGAATGCGAATTGGTGGCAAAGGCCAGTATCAGTTACGATGCCTCGCCAATAATAGGTCTGGAGCATTATTTGCTGCTGCTCAGCGGCCAGTTGCAAGTTACTTTAGGGGCTGAAACATATACATTGATGCCAGGTGATGTATTGCGTTACAAACTGCATAGCAATAGTGCCTTTGCCACTGGCGAGCAGCTGGGGGCAAAATATTTACTGGTGATTATTGAGCCTTAGGAACATGCGATCAAGTGCGGTGCACCTGTGAATATCCCTACGGGAGATTTTATCAGGCTGACTCTAAGTAATTATTTAGCTGCAATACACTGTTACTCAACAGCGACCTTAGATTAACCGGGATGTTTGATTACACTGAGTGTTATACGTGAGATACAGCTCATTTTCTGCGCTTGGTCATAGATTTTAATTTCCCATACCTGGGTGCTTCTGCCTATATGTAAAGCTCTGGTAATCCCGGTTACCAAGCCTGATCTGACGGCTCGCATATGATTGGCATTTATCTCTAATCCAACACAGGCGAAGCCCTCAGGACAGGCGAGAGTAGCTGCGGTGCTGCCCAGAGTCTCCGCTAGTACAACTGAAGCACCTCCGTGCAGTAGGCCCATTGGTTGATGGGTGCGTTGATCAACAGGCATAGTGGCGCAGATGTAGTCGTCGCCAAATTCAGTGAACTCAATCCCTAAATGCCTGATTAATGTATTCTCTCTGGCCTGGTTGAGCCGCTGCAGATCAAATTGTTTTTGCCAAACGGACATAGTCTCTCCCAATGCCAAACGAGTATCTAGGTTATTTTGTGGCAGAATATACTACCAATATGCAACACAGGATTGTTTTTAATAAAGATTTTGTCAAGCTTTGATTCTTGTCCTCGCAACTTAGTCTATACTGTTCCAGCAACTGGGAGAGTGAAATGAACAACAAATATGACATTATTATTGTCGGTGGTGGCATGGTCGGAGCGACCTTGGCCTGTGCGCTGGCCGATAGCCAATTACAAATTGCCGTGATAGAGCCAAATCTCCCGCAGGCATTTGATCCAGAGCAGCCCCACGATTTAAGAGTCTCGGCGCTGAACATTGCCTCGCAGACAATACTAGAAAACATTGGTGCCTGGGAGGGCGTTATCGGTCGGCGCAGTTGTGTCTATCGGCGACTAAAAACCTGGGAGCTAGATGAGCAACGCGCTGCGACCTTGTTTGATTGCAAGGAGCAGGGAGTCGATCACTTAGGATACATCGTTGAGAATCGTGTGGTGCAATTGGCGCTGTTAGAGCGAATGGCGCAATTGAGCAATGTTACATTGATTCACTGCGAAACCAGCAGCATAGATTTTAATCCCGGTGCCAGTATCGTTGAGCTAGCAGATGGTCAGCAGTTACTCGCCAAGTTATTGGTCGGTGCTGATGGCGGTAATTCGATGGTTCGCAGTGCCGCAGGGATTGGCATTCACAGCTGGGATTATGAGCAGAGCGCCCTAGTTATCTCGGTGCTGATGGATGCACAGCAGCAAGATATTACCTGGCAGCAATTTACCCCGACCGGGCCGCTGGCGTTTTTGCCATTGAGCGGTAACTGCGCATCGCTGGTTTGGTACAACACTCCGGCAAATATCAAAGCCCTGCTGGAACTGGACGAAGCAGATTTTTTGCAGCAACTGCTTGAGCATTTCCCTAGTTCGCTAAAAAAAGTAGATAAAGTCATGACCAGGGCGGCATTCCCATTAAAGCGTCAGCATGCTCAACAATACGTGCGCGAGGGGGTCGCTCTGATCGGCGATGCTGCGCATATGATTCACCCTCTGGCCGGGCAAGGTGTGAATATAGGCCTGTTAGATGCCGCTCAGTTGGCGCAGAATTTAAAAGCCGCTGTCGCTGAAAATTTTGCCAGCGCCGAAGAATACGCGCTAATCCCCAAGGGAGATATCAGCTCATTGATGACTTTGCAGCAATATCAACAGCAGCGCCGTAAGCACAATCTGTTAATGATGCAGTTAATGGATAGTTTCTATCGAATATTTAGCAACGATTTGGCACCATTAAAGTTGTTGCGCAATTTGGGGCTGGGGCTGGCGGATAAAATTCTGCCGGCAAAAAAGAAAGCGATGGCGCTGGCGATGGGTATGGAGGGACCGTTGCCTGATTTAGCCAAGAAGTACTGAAGCTGTGTCTGCTGTCTGACCCGGCGCTAAAAAAGCGCTTAGAAGCTACGCATCTAAAGCGTAAACCGTTACAATGTCGAGCATAATTATCATTTCCTGACCCGCTAATAATCAGTTGTTTTGTACCGCGGGCCCGCACGCTAATAATAAAGGTATATATGTCTATGAGTTCCGTTCAATGCCACAGCAGTTTTGAATTTATTCGCCAGCAAAAGATTGAATCACTAAACGTCAACATGATGGAGTTTCGACACCGACAAACCGGTGCTATGCACTACCATATCGACGCCGATCAACAGGAGAATGTTTTTTTGGTGGCGTTTCGGACAGTGCCTATGGACTCGACAGGTGTGGCCCACGTACTGGAGCACACGGCACTTTGTGGCAGTGATAAATACCCAGTGCGCGATCCGTTTTTTATGATGACCCGACGCTCGCTAAATACCTTTATGAATGCGTTTACCAGTTCCGACTGGACTGCCTACCCCTTTGCCAGCCAAAACCTTAAAGATTATTTTAATCTACTGGATGTCTATCTGGATGCCACTTTTCACTCGCGCTTAGATCAGTTAGATTTTGCCCAGGAAGGTCACAGAGTGGAGTTTAAAGAGCCGGGCAATACTGAGTCGCCGCTTGAATATAAGGGCGTCGTTTACAATGAGATGAAGGGGGCGATGAGCTCTGCAGTGTCTACCTTGTGGCAGACATTTTCCAAGCATTTGTTTCCCACTCAAACCTATCATTTCAACTCAGGCGGTGACCCGGAGTCGATAACCGATCTGAGCTATCAACAGCTTAAAGATTTTTATCAAAGCCACTATCACCCGAGTAATGCGGTGTTCATGACATTTGGCAACATTCCGGCAGAGCAATTGCAGCAGCGTTTCGAAGAGGGAGCATTAAAAGATTTCAGCAAGTTAGATATTCATGTGGCGGTAGCCGATGAGAAAAGATATTTCTCCCCGGTGCGGGTTGAGGAAGGTTACGATTTAGACGAAGAAAATACTGAGGGTAAAACCCATCATGTAATGGGTTGGTTGCTGGGGCAATCTATCGATCTGAAACAGCAGTTGGAAGCACATTTGCTCTCCAGAGTGCTGCTGGATAACAGTGCCTCGCCACTGCGTTTTGCACTGGAATCCACAGATTTAGGTAAAGCGCCATCGCCATTGTGTGGACTGGAAGATTCCAATCGCGAAATGTCCTTTATGTGTGGACTGGAAGGCTCCGAGCCTGAAGCGGCAGCGCAGTTCGAAAAGCTGGTATTAGATGTGTTGCACAAAGTAGAGCAAGATGGTGTTGCCCTGGATGTAGTTGAAGCGCAATTACACCAATTGGAGTTGGGGCAGCGGGAAATTAGCGGAGATGGCTACCCCTATGGTCTGAACTTGATCATGGCTTCAATGTCCAGTGCCATTCATCGCGGTGATCCAATAGCGCTGTTGAACTTGGATCCGGTGTTGGAAGAGTTGCGAGAGGCGATTAAAGACCCTAAGTTTATCCCCGACTTGATTCGCTCGCAATTACTGGATAATCCACACTATGTGCGTTTGACTTTACGCCCTGAACAACAGCTGGCGAAACGCAAGGCACGCGCCGATGAGATAAAGCTAGAGGCGATGCGCCAGGGAATGAGTCAGCAGCAGCGCCAGGCGGTAGTCGATCAGGCTGCGGCACTAGAGCAGCGTCAGGCGCAAGTGGACGATGAAAGTATCTTGCCTGAAGTGACACTGGCAGATGTACCTGCAGAACAGTTTATCGCCACAGGTGAAACCCTTGAGCTAGCCGGACAGTCAATGCACTGGTACGGGCAGGGAACCAACGGCTTGGTTTATCAGCAGGTGATTGTTGAAATGCCGCAATTTAGCGATGCTGAAAAGCAATTGCTGCCACTGTTCAGCCACTGCATGAGTGAGCTGGGCTGCGCCGGTCGCGATTACCAGCAAAATCAGCAATTGCTGGCGCAAGTCACCGGGGGAATCAGTGCTTATTCTTCAGTGAGGGCAAGCATTGATGATGAGCAAAATGTCAGTGCTTATTTTGTCATTTCCGGTAAAGGTTTGGCCTCTTACCACAACCAACTGTTAGGGCTGATCAAAGAAACTTTATTAGAGAGTCGTTTCGATGAGTTACCGCGCATCCGCGAAATCGTGGCGCAACAGCGCAGCCGAAAAGAGCAGAGTATTACCGGCAGTGGCCACTCGCTGGCGATGATGGCGGCCAGTGCTGAATTTGCCCCCTGCGCGTTGCTGTCGCATCAAAGCAGAGGTCTGGCCAGCATTGCGGCGGTTAAGTTACTCGATGACAGCTTAAACGATGAGGCGCTGCTGGTTGAATTGGCGGCAACTCTTAAAGGTATGCATCAGAAGCTAATTAGCGGTTCACGACGGTTCCTGCTGGTGGCTGAGCCAGAGCTGAAAGAAACATTGATCGCCTGTCTAAGCAAGCACTGGGGGGAAGAGCCTTCAGTGAGCGCCGATCAGTTTAGCTTGGCCCCGACCAGAGAGGGCGTTAAACAAGTGTGGGTCACTAGTACTCAGGTAAGTTTCAGTGCCAAAGCTTATGCCACAGTGTCGGTAGAGCATGAGGACGCTGCTGCCCTTACAGTATTAGGTGATTTCCTGCGTAACGGCTTTCTGCACCGCGCTATCCGAGAGCAAGGTGGCGCCTATGGTTCAGGTGCAGGACAAGATAACGGCGATGCTATCTTTCGTTTTTTCTCCTACCGCGATCCGCGCATTGAAGAGACCCTAAATGACTTTGATGCCTCGCTTCAGTGGCTGGCTAATACCGAACACGAACCTAAGAAGTTATCCGAAGCTATTTTGGGCGTGGTAAGTTCTATCGATAAGCCCGCATCACCGGCAGGAGAGGCCAAGCAAGCTTATCACAGTGAGCTTTTTGGTCGCAGCGCCGAGCAGCGCCGTGCCTTTAGAGCCAAGATTTTAACGGTAACTATCGCCGACCTGCAGCGTGTGGCAAGTACTTATCTGCAAAGTAATAAAGCCAGCATCGCAGTGGTAACTAATGCCGAGCTGGCTGAAAAGTTAGCAGCTGACTACCAAGTTATCAATTTATAACCCTGTCACTTGGCCTGGGTGTGTCTATTGAAGACGCCACTTGGGCCGAGGGGGTAATAAACTCTGATAACAGCAGTATTTTAAGGAATTAAAGATCGATATAACCCTTTGGCGAAACAAAGTATTCACTGTCGGTGGACCTTTGTTAATCGTATTGTCTGAGCTTTTTCTGGTGATCTCCGGGATGCTGATCAAGCAGCTTTCAGATCAGCTACCGACCACTCAGATCATGTTTTTCCGCAACTTTTTTGCTTTATTACTACTGACTCCATGGCTGATGGCAGCGGGAGTGGCAGTGTTAAAAACTCAGTATCTGCACTGGCACTTCTTAAGAGCGATGCTGGGAGTGAGTGCTATGGCCTGTCTGTATTTCGCCTGGGGCAATTTACCGCTGGCGCAATCGGCGCTGTTAAAGCAAACATCGCCATTTTTTATACCACTGATCGCCTTTCTTTGGCTTAAAGAGCCATTGCACAAGCAAGTGTTCGCGGCTATCTTTATTGGTTTTGTAGGGGTGTATTTTATTCTCAACCCGCAACAAGGCTCGATAAACTTGGTGGTGTTGATCGCCTTGCTAGGTGCGCTGATTGGCTCTTTTGCCAAAGTGACAATCAGGAAGTTAGGTAAATCTGAAAACTCAAAATTAATTGTATTTTATTTTTCGCTGTTTGCGACCTTGATATCTCTGCCTCCCGCGCTCTACTATTGGCACGAAGTCACTGTAATGCAATTGATCTGGTTGTTGGCTCTGGCGCTGACATCGACGATTGCTCAGTTGCTATTATCAAAGGCCTATCGGCTGTCTAAGGCGGGAGCACTGGCACCTTTCACTTACAGTTCAGTGCTCTACGCCGCCATTTTTGGCTGGCTGTTTTGGGCCGAGCAGATAAGTGCAACGACTGTGCTGGGCATTTTGCTGATCTGCAGTGCCGGTATTTTGGCTATGCGAGGTAGTCGGGCATGAATGGTGTTTTCAGCTTGGGGTCATTTGCACCAAGCAGCGACAGCAGTCTTAAATTTTGCGCACTAGTTGCGCACCAACCCTAAATTTTAAACAGGAGTAATGCATGAAAATTGCAAAAGACACAGTAGTTCAATTTAACTATGTATTAAAAGATGCCGATGGCAGTACATTAGAGGCTACAGATACCGATCAACCGCTGCTGTATTTGCAAGGGCATAACAATATGCTGGCCGGTGTGGAGGGTGCACTTGAGGGGCATGCTAAAGGCGATGAAGTCTCTGTGACTTTAGCACCGAAACAAGCCTATGGGGAAGTGCGAGAAGATGCAGTGATTAAAGTACCAGTGAAGCATCTGCAGGGGGCTAAGAAATGGCGTCCGGGTATGGTTGCCACGGTTAATACCGAGAAGGGCCAGCACCAAGTGACCATAGTAAAAATGGGTCGCTTTATGGCGAGTGTTGATACCAATCACCCGTTCGCCGGCAAGACCATCACTTTTGATATGCAAGTTGTCGATGTGCGCCAGGCAACCACCAATGAAATATCTCATCACCATGCACACGGTGCGGGCGGTCATCAGCACTAGGCAAGATGCCAAATACGGTCACTTAGATCTGCTTTAGCAGTGGGCTAATCTGTGTCTAGTACATTGATAAGCAAGTTAGCGGTGTGCCCCAGGCAATCCGCTAATGAAATATCTCATCGCCATGCACATGGTGCAGGCGTCATCAGCACTAGGCAAGATGCAAAATAATCCCACTTAGCTCTGCTTTAGCGGTGGGTTCCTTCTCTTTTCAGGGCAAAAAGTAGAAACTTATGTCATCTCCACTACAAATATATAAAGCGGATATCCGGGAAAAAGGTCATCTAGATGACCGGGCGCAAACCCAGGCTATCATGGCGCTCGATCAGCTCTATCAAAGCATTGAGCGCGGATCGGTTGCCCCGGGCTCCAGTTTGTATCTGTGGGGCCCTGTAGGGCGTGGCAAGACTTATGTTATGGATTGTTTTTGTCGCGCCCTGCAAGGACGAGCGCAGCGTTTACATTATTATCGATTCATGCAGTATTTGCACAGTCAGCTGCGGGCTTATCAGGGTAATAAAGATCCGCTGGTGCTAGTGGCAAAAGAACTGTTAAGCAAGCATAAAATATTGTGTTTAGATGAATTTTTTGTCTCAGATATCGCCGATGCGATGTTATTGGGGCGGCTGCTAAAAGTGTTGTTTGAGCAGGGGCTAATTTTAGTCACAACTTCTAATGTAGAGCCGGCAGAGCTCTATCTAGATGGCCTGCAGCGAGATAGATTTTTGCCAGCTATCGCAATGTTACAACAGCAACTGCAGGTAATCTCACTGCGCGGTGAAATAGATCATCGGCTGGCGAAAGGGCAAAGCTTTAACAATTATTATTTTGCCGCCAGTGGCAGCGGACTCTCCGCAAGTGAGCAAGTTGTGCAAAGATTCGAATCTGATGCGGGGGACAGGCTTATCAATCGCGATTTGCTGCTTAATATCGAATCGCGTAGCGTCGAATGTTTGTACCAGTGTGAAGATTTGTACTGTTTTAGTTTTCAGCAGCTGTTCGTGGGTCCGCGCAGTGCCAATGACTATATTGCCCTATCTAAGATAGCCAGTTGTATCTATCTGCTAGATGTTCCGCAGCTCGGTGGGGTATTAAATGAGCGCAAAGTCGCCCGAGGTACTGAAGATACCTATAATATCAACCAGCGGGTGGCAAACAGGCCCTTTGTGATGGCAAAAGGTGATGATGAGGCGCGTCGTTTTATCAGTTTTATCGATGAGGTGTATGACCAGAGAACGCAAGTAGTAATGGCGGTAGCGGTGGCGCTGCCCAAGTTGTATCTCGGTGGCCGGGTAGAGTTTGAGTTTCAGCGCGCCACTAGCCGTATTATTGAAATGCAAAGTACCCAGTACTGTGCTGAGGAAGTCTAAAATCACTGTAGTTCTCGGTCCTGGCTTGCGTAATAATTTATTAGACTAGTAAAGAAGTTAAGGAATCAAGGAGGCAAGGATGTCGACAAGTTACCAAACAAAGCGGGGTTGCAGGGGCGACAGCGGGCGATTGTCAATGCCGAAAACGCTGCTGCTGCTAGCGTTTTCTTTTTTGCTTGGCCTGGATGTCAGTGCCAAAGGATTACGCTTAAGCGTCGCTGAAAGTGAAATGTTTTCGGTGAAAATGTTAACCGACCAGCTGGTGGCGCCATGGGCACTGGCATATCTGGCTCAATCCCAATCACTGTTAATTACCGAGAAAGCTGGCAAGTTGTTCCGCTTCGACTTGAACAGCGGTACATTATCTTTGATTACAGGTGTTGGAGCAGTGCAAGCGCATGGTCAGGGAGGGTTGATGGATATTGCTATCTCCCCGGATTTTTCCACTTCTAAGTTGCTGTATTTTAGCTATGCTAAGCAAGTATCCAAAGGGCAATTCGCCACTAGTATTGCCAGTGCCAGATTGTTGCAATCTGCAACGGGTTGGCGGTTGCAGAGCTGGCGAGACCTGTTTGTGTCGCAGCCAGCATCAACTAGCGACAAGCATTTTGGCAGTCGTATTGCCTTCGATACTCAAGGGCATCTGTTCTTTTCGATCGGCGACCGGGGGGTGCGAGCCAATGCGCAAAAACTTAGCAATCACCCCGGCAGTATTTTGCGTTTAAACTTAGACGGGTCAGTTCCCGCAGATAACCCTTTTGTCGGTCTTGCGGGCATTGAGCCGGCAATATACAGTTATGGGCATCGCAATCCCCAGGGGCTTTATTATGATAGAGAGCAGCAGCAGCTATTTGCAATAGAGCATGGGCCCAGAGGGGGCGATGAAATCAACCGCATTGAGCCTGGGCTCAATTATGGCTGGCCGGTTATCTCTTACGGTAAAGAGTACTGGGGGCCGGGCAGTGTCGGAGAAGGAGTTGCAAAAGAAGGCATGCAACAACCTTTGATGTATTACACTCCCTCTATCGCTCCCTCGAGTTTGATTTTTTATCAACACAGCTATTTTTCGCAACTTAAAGACAGTTTTTTAGCCGGATCTTTAGTGTTGAGGCATCTCAATCAAATCAAATTTAGTGGCAATTATAGCGATTATAAGCAGTGGCGTTGGTTTAAAAAAGCGCGGCGCAGGATCCGTGATATAGCAGTATTAAGCAGTGGAAAAATTGCCATTATAACCGATTCAGGAGAGTTGCAATTAATATCTAATAGCGCTCAGAGGTAACTAGCAGCTATAAAAAAGCCTCGAACATTGCTGTCGAGGCTTTTATATTAGCAGTGGCGCTTGGAGTTAAACTCCAAAGCACCCTGTCTAGCTATTAATCTCTGCTGCGAGGGCGACGACGACGTGCTGCTGCCGGCTTGCTCTTAGAGATTTCTTCGCTGCTCGGTTTTAAATTGAGCTTTTGTCCGCAGACTGAAACTTTACGCAAAATTTCCATGACATTTTTAGGCATGCCTGCAGGCAGGTCGATCAAGGTAGTGCTGTCTTGAATTTCGATCTGACCAATGTATTTGCTGTCAATATCTGCTTCATTAGCAATGGCGCCAACGATGTTGCCAGGTTTAACCCCGTGCTCGCGGCCAACAGACAATACGTAGCGTTGCATATCGCCCTGTGGCGCGTCACTGCGCAAACCACGCTCTTTTCTGCTGCCTCGCTCACTGCGACCGCGATCACTTCGTTCACCACGATCACGGTTCTCGCCAGCTGCAAAATCAACCGGGCCTCTGTGCTCTTTTTCAGAGATCAACAGTGGTGTGTCACCTTGAACAATAGATGCCAGAGCGGCAGCGATGTGCAGAGGATCAGTGTCGTGTTCTTTCTGATAATCCATCAGTAAGTCCATGTACAAAGATAAATCTGAACTGTCCATAACTTCGCTAATTTTCGCTTTAAATTTATCAACACGCTTTAGGTTGATATCTTTAGGTGATGGCAGAGCCATTGGCTCAATTTTTTGATTGGTAGCATTTTCGATCATGCGTAACATGCGCTGTTCGCGTGCAGAGACAAACAAAATTGCCTCACCCTGGCGTCCAGCACGGCCGGTACGACCGACGCGATGCACGTAAGATTCAGTGTCGTAAGGAATATCGTAGTTTAGTACACAAGATATACGTTCGACGTCCAAACCACGAGCGACAACATCAGTGGCGACTAGAATATCTAATCTGCCTTTTCTGAGCTTGTCGACAGTGCGTTCACGCTGTTGCTGTGGAATATCACCATTTAAGGCTTCACAGGCATAGCCGCGCGCGGTTAGTTTTTCTGCCAACTCGACTGTTGCCGATTTGGTTCTGACAAAAATCAGCATGGCATCAAAAGATTGCATTTCCAGAATGCGGGTTAATGCATCCAGTTTATGCAGCCCGGCTACTCTCCAGTATTTCTGGGTGATAGTCGTCGCCGTTGAGGTTTTGCTGGCTATTTTGATTTCAGTTGGATCAGTCAGGTACTTAGTAGCTACGCGGCGAATAACCGAGGGCATAGTCGCTGAGAAGAGAGCGATCTGTCTGGTTGGCGGAGTGTGTTCTAAAATCCACTCAACGTCGTCGATAAAGCCCATGCGTAGCATTTCGTCAGCTTCATCTAAGACGAGTGCTTGCAGGTCGTTAAGCTTTAGCGTGCCTTTACGGATGTGATCCATGACACGACCAGGAGTACCTACGACAACTTGCACGCCGCGTCTTAGCTGGCGTAATTGACCTTCATATGCAGCTCCGCCGTAAATAGGCAGTACATTAAAGTTGGACATATGGCGTGCATATGTTTGGAAGGCTTCAGCAACTTGTATCGCTAACTCACGGGTCGGTGCTAATACTAGCAACTGTGGTGTCTTTTTAGACACATCGATACGTGACATAAGAGGGAGTGCAAAAGCGGCTGTTTTACCCGTGCCGGTTTGGGCCTGACCTATAATATCTTTACCGTCGAGTAATAATGGAATACTCGCGGCTTGAATAGGTGATGGGGTTTCATAACCAATATCTTGTATTGATTTAAGTAATGGGGCAGCTAAGCCCATATCGGAAAAAGATGGCAGCTCATCAGCGGACATGATGTATAGGAACCTGCTAGATTATTGGCCGGCGGTATTGCCAGCGAGGATAAGATAAATATGGGGGCACATTATATACGAATATGCACAAATGTATATTGTTGTTTGGATTAAAAAAGCCGATTTAGCGCTTTTATTGGCTTGTATGTTGTCGATGCTTGTGTGATTGGATCAAGATGCTATCCGATTAGCTCACCAATCGGAGTTTGTTAAGATTGTATTCACATAAGTACACTGTTGAGCTTGCTGTTTTAAGCTGTCACCCAAAGTATTTCAGCGTCTTCTGGGCTGCGGGAGACCACCGCGTGGCCCATTTCGCAATCGTAATAGGCGCTATCGCCAACGGATAAGTGTATGGGCTCGTAAAATTCGGTATAAAAGGTTACTTCGCCGCTCAGGACGTAGAGAAGCTCTTCGCCCTGATGACGTACCCAGCCGTCAAACTCTTCGAACGAGCGAGCGCGGATGGTGGTGTGGTAGGGCAGCATTTTCTTGTTAAGCAGTTGCGAGCCCAGAATTTTGTGCTCATAAGTGGGAGTAAGTCGCGCTTTGCCCTCGCCGGCCAAGGTAATGTCTCTGCGCCCGCCACTGCCTGTTCTGGTATCGCTCTTGGAAAATAATTGCGGTATGTCAATACCCAGGCCTTTTACCAATTTTGAAACAGCGCTAAAAGTCGGCGAGATTTGCTCATTTTCGATTTTCGATAATGTAGAGCGAGCGAGCCCGGTTAGTTTGCTGGCCTCTTCCAAAGTGAGGTTTTGCTGCAACCTAATTTCTTTAACACGCTTGCCTAGCTCTTGGGGTTCAATGTTAGCCTCGGCAGGGCGTTTTTTGCGCACTACATCTAATTGTGGCTGAGCTTGGTCTAGCAGTTTTTCGTCGGGCATTAAGTGCTCCATTTTCTGACGGATTGAGTCTCTTGCGGGGTCGCTGTTTCGACCAGATATTATAAGGCCTAAATTGCTGTACATGCTACAAGTTTGTTGGCTAGCGTGTTGGTAGCCGAAAAAAGCGGGTAGTGAGTTGGAGGTAATTAGTCGGAAGTTGGAAGTCGGAAGTTGGAAGTTGGAAGTAACAAGTCGTAAATAGTGAGTGGTATTGCAGGCAGCAGGAATTCGAGCCTATTAACGTTAGCTCTCAATTCGGATGTGATTGTTTTGAGTATTGAAGTATTTAGATAGTGGTCGGGGCAGCAGGAATTCGAGC
>ASZI01000113.1 GCA_000416315.1 Osedax symbiont Rs2
CTGGATCAAAGAAGAAAATTGGCCTGTTAGCGAAATTTTTTGACCAGAAGATGCTGGTACTTAAAAAGAGTGGGAAATTACAGTTGATAATGGGTAAATATGGTTTGCAGGATTGGCAACAATATCTCGAAGTCATAAAGCGAGACCCGACAGATGGATAAAACAGCTAGCCTGTTAAAGCAACTCATGTATCATGCCTGTCAATAATTAGCGGAAAATAGATAAAAATGGATTTAACCCAGATTCTCAATGATGCTTTGGAAACGGCCAGCCAATGGCTGCCAGAAGCATTTGTCGAGCAGCCAATCAACTACAGTTGGCCATTTATTAGTGCATTACTGGGGGTGTTAATCGGCGCGCTGTTCGCTGCCCGTTACTGTCGAAAGCTGGCGCTGCAATCTCAGCAGGCTGTGCAGCATCAAGCGCAAGTCAATGAAAAAAAAGTGCTTGATGGCTTTTTGCAGGTACTGCAGCTCGAGTCAAAAATTGTCTTTGATCACTATGAAAACCGTATTGGCCTGGACATTGAACAGTTAAAAGAAGGGGAGCCGCTATTGCAGAGTTATCCACAAAATAGCGATTTTTTTTCTGCCTACAACAGTAATACAGCCCTGATAGGACAAGTACCGGACGCCGCTCTGCGCCTACAGATCGTAAAAGCTAATACTTTATTTAAGGCGATGTTAAACGCTCTGCAAATCAATGCGCAGCTGCGCGACGAGTATCTGCGTTTACTGGAAAAAGCTGATGTTTCCCAAGCACCTATTGATGCCAGTAAAGCTAACAAAAAATTGAAAGTATTGCAGCAGCAGGGCCTACTACTGAAAAGAGAACACTTGTTAAGCAAAGTCCAAATGCTAAAAATGCTCTCGCTGCTACAAGCTTACTCTCAGACCCAGTAAAGGCGTCCTGGTGAGGTTTCTCTAGGGCGGTAATTGCTTGCCCTAGAGTCTAATAGACAATAATCTTGCTGCATTTGCTCGATTGGCTGACTAAGCCAAATTATGCATGAAGATTCGTTACTTTATACATAACCCTTGTTAAAAAACTTGCCGATTTTCTGGTATGTTTTGCTGTTGCCAATCAGCATGGACCTTCTTTAAGGTGCAGTTAATTACTTTAAAGAAGAATTTTGCCAATTTGCTGTATGTACTGGCGAACCATACTCATGAACTTACCGGCGTCGGCGCCGTTGATCACTCGGTGGTCGAAGGACAGACACAACGGCAGTTTTTTGCGTGCAATAAAGTCTTCACCATTCCACACAGGCTTCATCTGTGCACTGGCGATGCCTAAAATAGCCACCTCTGGGCCATTGATGATAGGGGTGAAGCCAGTACCGCCAATAGGACCTAAACTAGAAATGCTAAAGCAGCCGCCACTCATGTCAACGACGCTGAGCTTTCTGTTTTTGGCTCTTTCGGCCAAACTATTAATCTGCTGTGCCAATTCGCTGATCGACTTTTTGTCGGCATCCCTGATCACAGGAACTAACAGACCGGCTGGTGTGTCAACAGCGATACCTATGTTTATGTATTGCTTGTAGATGATCTGCTGGCCGTCAGGGTGTATCGAGCAGTTAAATTGCGGGAATTTGCGCAGTGCCTTGGCGATTATCATGATGATAAATGGCAGTATGGTGGGCTTTTTGTGCAGTCCAAACTGCTCTGGCTTAAAGGAGCTGCGAAAGGCTTCCAGTTCAGTGATGTCTACCTCATCGCTCAAAGTTACGTGCGGGATATTCAGCCAGCAGCGAGTCATGTGCGCAGAGGTGGCTCTGGCCATCCCCGACATCGCCTTAGTTTCTATGTCTCCGAATTGACTGAAATCTATCTCGTCAAAGGGCGCTATGGCGCTGGCAGTCACTGCAACAGCGGTGTTATTCGATGGACTCAGTAGTTGCTGTTTAACAAAAGCTTTTACATCTTGTTTTAAAATTCGACCGCGCAGGGCGCTACCGCTGACCCGGGATAAATCCACCGCCATCTCTCTGGCCAATTTACGCGCTGCCGGTCCCGCTGACATGACACTGCTTTTATTAACAACGACTGCTACTTTTTGCCGGGGCTCTGTTGTTATGTTTGCTACCTTTGGCGTTAGCGTGACTGGATCTGCCTCTGCCTCTGCCTCTGCAATAATACTAGTAGCTGTTGCCTGTTCTGCGGCCACTGTGATGATTGCCAGCTGTTGCCCCTGAGAGATCTGATCTCCTATCTCGACCAACCATTTAGTCAGCACACCGGCGCTACTGCTGGGGATATCCATGGCCGCTTTGTCAGATTCAACCAGCAGTAATGCTTGTCCTGCACTGAGATTATCGCCAATAGCCGCCGAATATTCGACCACTTCACCGGCTCCTTCTGCCTCTAAGCTAATGATTATTTCACTGCTAGTGGCAGTAATTGCTTCGACTACGTCAGCCGGCTCATCCTTGGGAATGGTTGCTTGGGCTGCATTAATGGTTGGCTGTAGCGTTGTTATCATCGCCAGTTCAACTCCCTGAGAGACATTGCTGCCAATATCAACCAGCCACTTTGTTACTACACCGCTGCAGGTAGCGGGGATGTCCATGCTAGCTTTGTCCGATTCCACCACCAGTAGAGATTCCCCCTGATTAATGGTATCGCCGATGGCGACAGAGTATTCAATCACTTCGCCCTCGCCCTCTGCATCTAATTTGATGATTAATTCGCTACTCATGCATTGCTCCAACACCACGACAATGAAGCGATGGCATTATAAATTCTGTTAAAAAATAGCCACTAGCCGGATTCGCTGGCTAGTGGCTAAAAAGGTAAAATTGTTTAGCTTAAAACAGCATTGGATCGGCTTTTTCTGTCGGGATCGACAGTTCAGTACGCGCCTGTTCTAACTGTTGTTCTGATAACTGTCCCTGACGGAATAAGCTGGTCAGCGCGGACCAGGCAATGTAACGGGCATCTACTTCAAAATGATCTCTCAAGGTCGGTCGGCTTTCACTGAGGCCAAAACCATCGGTGCCTAAACAGCTTAAGCCACCTGGGAACCAGGCACTGATAGCGTTGGGGAGAGACTTAAGGTAATCGCTGACCGCGACAAAAGCGCCACTTTCGTTGGCCAGTAGCTGTTCGATATAGTTGTGCTGTGGCTGCTGCGGGTTGAGCATGTTGGCCCGTTCAGTCGCCTGCCCCTGGCGCAATAGCTGGTTGTAGCTAGTGACACTCCAAATGTCAGTGCTGCAGCCGTATTGCTTTAATATTTGTGCGGCATCTAATACTTCTTGCATCAAGCTACCACTGCCTAATAAGTGCACTTTTAATCCCGCAGAGCTATCTTTCGAGAAGCGATACATGCCCTGTAAGATACCCTGCTCGATATCGTCTGATTCAGGCATGGCTGGCATCAGGTAATTTTGGTTATAGAGGGTGATGTAGTAGAAGATTTTTTCATCTCTTTGGTACATCCTCTCTATGCCATCGCGAATGATTACCGCCAGCTCAAAGGCGAAAGCCGGGTCGTAGCTGTACATGTTGGGTACAGTCGCTGCTATTGCGTGTGAGTGTCCGTCCTGATGCTGTAATCCCTCGCCATTGAGAGTGGTGCGCCCGGCGGTGGCACCGAGTAAAAAGCCCTTGGCTAAATTATCGGCACAGGCCCAGATCATGTCGCCAACCCGCTGAAAGCCGAAGATTGAATAAAAGATATAAAACGGAATAGTCGGAACCCCGTAGTTGGCATATGCGGTGCCAGCGGCCATAAAGGAGGCCATGGCACCTGTCTCACAAATACCTTCTTGCAGTAATTGACCGTCTATTTTTTCTTTGTAGGGCAGTAGTGAGCTGGAATCTACCGGGTTGTACTTTTGCCCGACACTTGAGTAAATACCAAACTGATTAAACAGTGATTCCATGCCAAAAGTACGAGCTTCATCTGGCACAATAGGCACAATATATTTACCGATTTGCTTGTCTTTAAGCAGACTAGATAACATGCGCACAAAAGCCATAGTCGTTGATTGCTCACGCTTAGTACCTTCAATTGCCTGCTTAAAGAGGTCCAACTGCGGCACTGTAATTTGCGGGTAATCTGCTTTGCGCGATGGCAAGTAGCCACCCAGTGCATTGCGTCTGTCGTGTAGGTACCTAAGCAGAGTGCTGTCCTCGGCCGGCTTGTACAGTTTGGCTTCGCCAAGCTCGGCATCGCTCAGTGGAATACCGAAGCGGCGGCCGATTTCGATACGCTCCTCAACAGTGAACTGTTTTTTCTGGTGACTGGTGTTTTGCCCTTCGGCGGAGGCGCCTAAGCCGTCTCCCTTAACTGTCTTCATCAGTATTACGGTAGGTTTACCAGTACTTTTAAGCGCCTTATCGAAAGCGGCAAAAATCTTGTCGCGGTCCTGACCGCCACGACGGATACAGCGGATCTGTTCATCTGACAAAGTTTTCATCAGCGCTTGCAGCTTAGGGTCGCCCTCGGTCCAGTGATCTCGTACAGTGGGACCATCGGAAACGGTATAGAACTGATAGTCACCATCCACCGCCCGATCCATGCGCGCTTGCAGAACACCGTCGTGGTCGCGGGAAAACAGCTCATCCCATTCACTGCCCCAAATGACCTTAATGACATTCCAGCCGGCGCCGCGATAGCTGCTCTCCAGCTCCTGAATAATCTTGCCATTGCCGCGCACTGGGCCATCCAGACGCTGCAAGTTGCAGTTGATCACCATTACTAAATTGTCCAGGTTATCACGGGTGGCCATGTTAACTGTCCCTAGTACTTCCGGCTCATCGGATTCGCCGTCACCGATAAAGCACCAGATTTTACCGCCATCTTTGTTTTTTAAACCGCGGTTTTCCAGGTACTTCATAAAGCGTGCCTGGTAGATCGCCGAGGGGGTGGAGAGACCCATAGAGGCGGTCGGCCCCTGCCAGAAATCGGGCATACGTCGCGGGTGCGGGTAAGAGCTTAAACCGCCGCCCTCTTGTAACTCGCGTCTAAAATTAGTCAGCTGCTGCTCGCTCAAACGCCCTTCAAGAAAAGCCCGGGCGTAGAGTCCCGGCGCCGCATGGGCCTGGACAAATAATTGATCACCGCCGTAATCGGCAGTTTTGTTTTTGAAAATATGGTTAAAGCCAACTTCCAGCATCGTGGCTGCTGATTGATAAGTGGCGATATGTCCGCCGACACCAGTACCTTGATCGTTAGCTTTAAGCACTAAAGCCATGGCATTCCAGCGAATGATGTTTTCTAGCTGCGCCTCCAGCTCAGGATTGTTCGGATAGGCGGGCTGCTGGTTAATAGCAATAGTATTGCGATAGGGTGTATTGAGGGTCGCCTCAGTTAGATTGATGTTTTTACCCAGTAGGTAGTTTTGCAAATTGCGCAGGATATCCAGGGCGCGGTTATCACCTTGGGTATTTAAGATATCTTGCAGAGCATCGGTCCACTCTGAGTTTTCTAACGCTATGTCTGCATCGGCAGTGGCGTCATAGCCGGTGTTCAAGTTGTTCATTACAATTTCAAAAAGGTAAAAAAACTACCCCGCCAATACAGAGCAAAGCACTGCGGGTAATACATAAAAAACACTGCTCGGATGCTCCAGTTCAAATTGGAGGTACCAGACAGTGGAGAAAACTAGATTGTTCTGGTCGATAAATGTTCAGCCGCTACCTGAATCTGAGGGCGGCTGAACGAAATGCGAGGCGCATTAATTCAGTCTCTTGAACTGCATAGCAACTAGTGGCTGTGGATCACACAAATACCCGGCCAAGGTTATCCTTTTGCCGGGAGCTAGTTAATATTGAAGTAGCTAAGGTTTTGGCTTGTACTTCGGGTTCCTCTGCAAGGTAACAGTGGTCACTTTTCTAAAATGCCGCTGTTGTAGTCACAACATCTAAAAATGTCTGTGCAGATAACACAGCACTTATAGCAGGTTGCTTATTTGTTGATAATTAACTCGCCGTTGACTGTTGCGCCTTTCATGATCGTCATTGCATTCGGACTCTGTTTTAGTGCTGTTTGGCGCAGCAGTTCAAACTGCTCATCACTGCCGTCGCCGCTGACCTGAATACAGTATTGCAGCTCGGTAAAAGGTACAGATGCCTGTGGGTCGATGTCTAAAAAGCCCGCCAGGTTTAACTCGCCGCGAACAGTCACTTGCAGTGATTCGAGCTGGATTTCCAGCACTGAGGCACCAACGGCAAAGCCGACTAAAATACAGGCGCCGACACCCGAGAGCAGATATTCCTGCGGGTTTGGAGCATGGTTGCAACCCAGCAATTGTCTAGGCTCGTCAATTTCCCAGCTGAAATCCCGGCTGATGGTGTGCGGGCCAATACTCATTGGCAGCGTGGTTACTTTGGAGCGAGTACCGCTCTGCCAGTCCAGCTGTACCCCATACTTGGCAATTCCCTCAGCGGCATCTTCTTTAATTTCGTTAACAAACTCACTCAGACCAGTAACAGAAATTCCATTGCGCATTTTATTCTCCAGTTATTTTTTTGTGGGCAGAGCTGCTCTGCCACAGAATAATTTTTTACAGACAAGCCAGCGCTTGCTTAAAGTCGGCTATAAGGTCTTGTGCATCTTCAATACCAACCGACAGGCGAATACAGCCGGGGTTGATGCCCATCTGCGTGCGCTGTTTAGAAGTAAAGCCAGCGTGTGAAGTGTTATATGGCAAACTGATTAATGACTCGACCCCACCTAAGCTAGTGGCTTGTTTGGGGATCTGTAGCTGGTCCAACAATTTAAGCGCCGCGCTATCGCCACCTTGTACTTCCAGAGCGATCATGCCGCCGCCATTATTGAGTACTTGTTTGGCTAATTGATAATCCGGGTGAGAGTCCAGCAATGGGTAGTAAACGAAGTTAATCAGCGGATGAGTGGCTAAATACTGGGCTAATTTAATGGCTGATTTTTGGTGTGCGGCCATACGAATAGACAAGGTTTTCAAGCCGCGTTCAAACAAAAAGCAGGCGTGTGGATCCAAACTACCGCCGTACGTTAATAGCCGTGGCCAGATCATATCGACCAGCTTTCTGCTACCCATCACCGCTCCGGCAATCACATCTGAGTGTCCATTTAAGTATTTTGAGGCGGAGTGAATCACCACATCGGCACCCATTTCGACGATGCGACAGCTAATTGGAGTCAGGAAAGTACCGTCTATGATCAAACGTAATTGATGGCGCTTGGCGATTGCTGCAAGACGTTTAATATCAACCAGTTTCAACAGCGGGTTAGTCAAAGCTTCAAAATATAAAATTTGTGTATTGGGCTTTATCGCCGCTTCAATGGCGGCATAATCGCGTGGGTCAACGTAGCTGACGCTCATGTTAAAAGTTGGTAGCTCTTGATTGAACAAGTTATAAGTGCCGCCGTACAGCTCATTTGAGGAAACTATGTGTGCGCCTTTGTCTACCAGTGCTAACACAGTGGCGGTGATAGCAGCCATACCTGAGCTAAATACCAGTGCTGATTCTGCGCCTTCCAGTGCGGCTAGTTTAGTCTGTAGTGCCCATTGATTAGGGTTGCCGTAACGTGTGTAGATGAAGCGGTCACGGGCATAGCCCTCTTCCACGGAGCGGTACTGCTCATCACCTAAAATAAAAGTGGTGGTCTGATAAATGGGTGTGCCTACCGCACCGGACACTTCGTCATCCATGGTGCCTGCATGTACCGCCCTGGTTGAAAATCCGGCTCCAGACCAGTCTTTATGCGATAGCGATGGGCCGGCATTGCGCTGGCGTTTTAAGTCGCCAGTCCAGCGAACATCGCTGCCCAGAGCGCTCTGGCCGAGGGAGTCACCTTTGATGTTTTTGTTTTTTATGGTCATTTGCATACCCTAATTAGCATTATTATCTGTAATCGTAAAAGCAATGCTTATGCCATATATTTAAAACGCATATAAAACAACTGCTTAAATAATTTATTGGTCGAGTATAAAACAGTGTGTAATAAAAAAGTGACACTCATTTGTGTGCAAAATTATCCTTACATGGCAGTCAACGTCAGGCACAGGGGGGGGGGGGGGCAGAATTCAAGTAGCTTGCCTGTCTGTCATGAATTTATTACAATGTCATAAAAATGTGACGAGAGAAAATTATGCGCTTTGATATCTGCTCCCAGGACCGAATTGGTATTACTCAAGAGATACTTAAAGTGTTCACCGGTCAGAACTGGAATTTAATTACAGTGGAAATGCATCAGCATCACACTTTTGTACAGTTGGATCACCAAGTTAATTTAGCTGATTTGGTTAAAGGGCTGCAGGGGATTGAGGGCATTATCGAGGTGGTCGAAGTGGACTTGTTGCCGGGCGAGCGCCGTGCTCAGCACTTAGATGCGGTGTTGTCTAAGCTGCAGGATCCGATCCTGGATATCGACAGCACCGGTAAAATATTACTGGCCAATAGCGCTGCGACTACTTTATTGGGCAGGGCCAAAGACGAACTGCAAGGATTGTCACTGACTGATTTTATCGATTGTCCGCTGCAATCTCTGCTTAGCGAATATTCCACAAGCATAGATATAAGCTGTGCAGGGCAGTCTTTTTTGGCGCAGATAACGCCGTTTTTTTCCTATAACGGCGAGCGTAAATCTGTCTCCGGAGCGGTGATATTGCTACAGAGCTTGCGCCGTCTCGGTCAGCAAATTTCCGCTGTCAATCACAGTGGCAGCGAGAGCAGCCAGTCGCTAATTGGCTCATCGATAGCCACCCAAAAGCTGCTGGCAATTACCCAGAGGTTCTCCAATTTAGATATGCCGGTATTGATTCAGGGCGAAACTGGTACAGGTAAGGAGCTGATTGCCCACATATTACATGACAGTGGGATGCGCGCCGGTGCGCCTTTTATGGCGATAAATTGCGCTGCAGTGCCGGAAAATTTGCTGGAGAGTGAACTGTTTGGCTATGCACCCGGGGCGTTCTCCAGTGCCAGTAAAAGTGGTAAACCGGGCTTGTTTGAGCTGGCGGACGGCGGTTCGATAATGTTGGATGAAATAGGCGAGATGTCTGCTTATCTGCAGGCTAAATTACTGCGTTTTCTGCAGGATTTTAGCTTCAGGCGGATCGGCGGCGCGAAAGAGATTACCGTAAACGTGCGTATTATCAGTGCTACTCATCGGGATCTGCAGAGCATGATGGAGAAAAAAATATTCCGTGAAGATTTGTATTACCGTCTTAACGTGCTCAACTTGCAAGTGCCACCGCTGCGTCAGCGGCGCGCTGATATACCAGCGCTGACCCGCCATTTTATCACCAGAGCTGCCGAGCAGACGCGTCGTCAGGCACCACAGATATCAGCGGCGGCGCTGGATAAATTGATGGCCCATCACTGGCCGGGCAACATCAGAGAGCTGCAAAATGCATTGTTTCGGGCAGTGGCTATGTCGGATGGCGATATGTTAGAGCATCAACACTTATGTACAGAATTAGCACCTGCGGATAACAGTGTCAGTATGCCAATGGCGCAGACAATTGAAAGTATTGAAAGTATTGAAAGTATTGAAAATTGGCGTACTGCCCTGGAAAGTTTTGAAAAGCAACTGTTGAACAGCTTGTATCCGCTGTATCCCTCCTCGCGCAAACTTGCTCAGCGATTACAGGTATCCCATAACACTATTGCCTTAAAATTAAAGAAACACGCTATAGGCATTGATTCTTAAGGGAGATAGCGGCTTAAAAAAACTGACCATAGCACAAAATATCAAAACCCAATCTGAGCCATTTGCATAATAGGCACTCCTAATACAAGAATGTAGCGAGTTTAGGCAGGTACGATACTGCGGGCAAATTAATTTCAATGACAGGGTTTTTCTAAAGGTACTAGTGTGGATTATCTAAAAGGCGTACAGCTGGGCATCGACTATATCGAGGCCAATCTGGATTTTACTGCAACAATTACTGGCGTGGCTAAAGAGGCGGGAATGAGCCAGTGGCATTTTCAGCGAATTTTTAAAGGACTGACTAATGAAACACTGAAAACCTATATCCGCTCATGTCGTCTAGCCAATTCTCTGGATAAACTACTCTCTAGTGATATGCGTATTATCGATATCGCCTTCATCGCCGGGTTTGAGTCGCAACAGAGTTTTAGTCGCGCCTTTAAAGATGCGTTTAAGCTCACACCCAATGCGTACCGAAAATTGGCAGATAAAAATTTGTTCCTAAAGAAACTGCAGTTTAATAGCCAGTATTTAGAGCACCTGAAGAAAAAGTATCCTTGACGCCGCAAGTTTATCAACAGAGTGAGATGTTGTTGGTTGGCTGCAGAACACGCTTTTACAGTGTGGACTCTGAGAAAAATAACATTGCAAATAAACTGCCGGGTCTGTGGTCAGAGTTTATCGGGCGCATTGCACAAATTCCGGATTCAATAGCCGGCATTTGTTACGCCGTGGTACAACAAGTGGCACAGGACAGCGATCTTCTGGAGTATTACGCGACAATAGCAGTTAGTCGCCTGGGTGTATTGCCTTAGGGCATGCACAGTCTTGTTATCGATAAGTCACGTTATGCAAGCTTTACCCACAAAGGGGCGGCCGGTGAGTTGGATAATACTGTTAATTATGTGTATTCGAGCTGGTTGCTGGGCTCTGGGGAGAGACATAGCGGCGGGCCAGATCTGGAAGTTTACGGCCGGGACTATGATCCGCGCTTTGAAGACTCTAAGATTCAGTATGCGATACCGCTGCGTGAGTCTGAGCTTTGATCAAGTAGTTTAGGTAAATTGTTTAAACGCCAGCGAGCGCTAGGCGCAAGAGTTACGGCTCTAATCTTTGCAATACATAGACACTGCGGTCTACATTTTTTCTGTTGATTGCTATCTTGATGATCCATCCTGCAGCGGCCAAGTCATGGTTAATACTGCTATTGAAAAGAGTGCTGCGAAACTTTTGGTAATCGCTATCTTCAAGGCTGTAAAAATGTTGCATAAACTGGTGCAACATCGGCAGGGAAAACTGCCACTGTCGATCGACTATGGCCTCCGGGGAATCATTGCGCAATTGCGCAATTAGCTGTTTATTCTCTTCTGCAAAAAGCATAAACAGCTGGTTGATTTTTTGCGCAGTTAACATTTGCAGTTATTTAAGCATTGCTGCTAATGAACTTTTTCAGACTAAGGCCGCAGAGCGTGCCCATAATGATGAACAAGATCAACATGCCAATCGCTGTCATCATATAAAATTGACTGGTGAGTTCAGTCAATGCCTGCACTGCGATCGGGTCAGTATTGGCAAAACCTTGTTCAGTCGGCAGTGGTGCTCCGATTAAGTGCGGGGCGGCTGCAATTAATAGCCCAATTCCCTTGAATAGTATAGGGGAGTAATAGACGATCGCTATGCCCGAGGCGCTGGCTAAGGTACAAAAGAGCCACCAAATCTGCCGGCTCTCCAGTGCCGCTGCTTTAGTACCAGGTACTTCGGGATGAAGTCCGAGCATTGCCGGGGCGACAAAGAAACTGAACATAGCCACTATTCCCCAAGTTGCACCGCGCAGGGCGTTCAACTTAGGTTTTACAGATTTTTGATTGTGCAGTGCCATCAGCGAAATCATGATCAGAGCCAGGGCGAAGGCGATGGTGATGTTAGATCCCAGCGTAAATGCCATGCGTGGCATGCCATCTTCAGGCCCCCATGCTTCACCGTGATCGTGAGAGTGGCCATCGTTAGCCCCTGCATCGGCGGGGTCTGCCACTTCATAGACTTCAGCGGCGGAGATTAATGGATTGATTTGTAATTGTTGGAACAGGCCGTAACAGAGGCCAGAAATAACGCCGACCATCAAAGCCGACAGTATAAGGTTGCGCAGAGTCATGAATGTGCCCTAAAAATAAGTGGTTGCTGCATAATTTAAACGGCCGGAATCCCTCGATGTTACAGAGTAAGGTAGACCAGCTGTTTAATTTTCAGTGTTTAACTGAAATTAATGGCAGGGAAAAGCGAAGGCGTGACGGGCATCGTGTGCTGCGTTATGAATGACTTCCATAGGGGCAAAGCCGACAAACAGCACTAACGCAAAACCTAAGGTCAGTGCCGCCAGAATTTGCTTAGTATTAGAAACGGTTAAGCTAGGGGCTTGAGTGGCAACACTCGATTGAATATTTTGCATAGATCATCTCCAGTACACATCCCCGTGTACATAGCTAAAAAATAAATTGTATGTTGTTAAAATAACGACGCTGTTGTGGCTGGTTCCGGGCTCGTGTTTTGCATTCAAAAAATATCATTTAGCAAAACCATACCGTTGCGGGGGC
>ASZI01000114.1 GCA_000416315.1 Osedax symbiont Rs2
GTGGATCAGCATTTTCTCAAACTGCGCTACTTGCTCTGCCAGGTTCAGGCCGGACTGTTCCTGTGGGATCAACTTATTTTCGAAATCAAAAGTACAATTTTCCCCTAAAAGCACATTGCGCTCGGCAATGTTACGCAGCTCGCGAATATTGCCGGGCCAGTCATGACTCATCAGAGCCGCCGTGCGCTCCCGTGACAACTCTTCTACATCGCGACCATATTGAGTGGAGGCAATGATAGAAAAATGCTGAAACAACAATGGAATATCATCTTTTCGTCGGCGCAGCGGCGGTATTGTTACTTTCACTACGTTTAACCGATAATACAAATCTTCTCTGAACAAACCTTGTTCAGCCAATGCTTTAAGATCAACTTTGGTGGCCGCTATGATTCGCAAATCCAGATTTATAGATTCATTGGAGCCGAGTCTTTCTATGCTGCGATCTTCGATAACTCTAAGTAATTTCACTTGCAGCAGCAGTGGCATGCTCTCTATTTCATCGAGAAAAACAGTACCTCCATCTGCGTACTCAAACTTGCCGATACGCCGTGCCTTGGCGTCGGTAAAAGCGCCTTTCTCATGGCCGAACAATTCACTTTCGATCAGGTTCTCGGGAACAGCCCCACAGTTGATCGCCACAAATTTATGCTCGCGTCTGTTGCTGTGCTCGTGAATGTAACGCGCCAGCAAATCTTTGCCAGTGCCGGTTTCCGCCTCGATTAAGATATCTGTGGGAGCATCTGCAACACTGCCGACTAGACGGCGCAGTTGCACTATTTCAGCGCTGTTGCCAATGATCCGTGGCCCAAGTGCCACTTGTGTTTCCAGCTCGTTACGCAAACGATGGTTTTCTAGGCTGAGGGCGCGTTTTTCACTAGCGCGACGAATGACATCCAGTAACTTGTCGGGGGAGAAAGGCTTCTCCAGGAAATCGTAGGCCCCCTGCTGGATTGCCGACACTGCCATAGAAATATCTCCATGTCCGGTCATTAGAATCATCGGAATTTCACTGTCAATGCTAAAAATTCGCCCCATCAAAGTCAGACCGTCCATGCCCGGCATGCTTATATCAGACACTATCACTCCGTCCCACTGAGCCCCCAACTGTTCTAGAGCAAGCTCGGCACTGGCGCAAGTGATAACCTCAAATCCCGCCAGTTCAATACTCTGTGCCAGTGACATACGGATAGATTTCTCGTCGTCGACTAATAGGACTTTGTTAGAAAACTTACTACTTCTCAGCTGCTGCATCTTTTACTTTGATCCTATGTTTAGCAGTACATTAAATTCAGCACCCTGGCAGCTGAATTTAGAATCAGCGCTGCTATAATTTTTTGCAGATAGCAGGCCGCCGACATCTTCAATGATCCGCTGCGAGATTGACAGCCCGAGCCCCAGGCCCTGGCCCTCTTTTTTGGTGGTAAAGAAGGGTTCAAATATCCGCGTTAGCTTTTCTTCATCGATACCGGGACCATTATCGCGAACACTGATCAGCAACTGCCGGTTTTTGGTTAATTGTTGAGCGATAACTATTTTTGGTCGTCGTTCAGCTTCGACCGCCTGCATTGCATTGGCAATCAGATTCACCATCACTTGCTCAAGGCGAACCAATTCACCTGCGACAAAATAATCTTGCTGTAATTCTGGCCAATCAACTTCCACCTTAGACTTTTCTAAGCGCGGATAGAGTATAGCCAGTACTCCGGCGCGCAATGCCGAAACAGGTACTAGCTGCGACTGGCCACTACTTTTGCGTGAAAACTCTTTTAGTGGGTGTAATATCTTGGCCATGCGCTCGGTCAGTTGGGCAATTTCATCTAAATTTTCGTCAACGGTCCGCTCTTTGTTTAGCTTTAAAAATTTTCGGGCGTTATCCGCATAGCCACGTATAGCCATCAGCGGCTGATTTAGCTCATGGTTGATGCCCGCTGACATTTGACCAATAACTGCCAGTTTGGCGGTTTGAATCAACTCGTTCTGGGTCTGGCTATGTTGCTTGATCTCTTTTAACAAACGCTCATTGGCGTTAGTCAGCTCTAAGGTGCGCTGCTCTACCCGGCTTTCCAGTAACTGTCTTGATTGCTCTAATTGTGCCTCGTACTCTTTGCGCTCAGTAATATCCTGCACTGTGATCAAAAAATTCAAATCTCCCTGGCGACGCATTTTTCCGACCACAAATTCGACCGGCACTTGCCTGTTATCGCCACACAGCACTCTCCCTGCAATCAAAGTTTCTACGCTGGAGGAGCGCTGCTGATCGATCTGCTGCAGGTACAGCTGCTGATCGACATCCAACAGCAACTGATAGAACTCCCTGCCGGTCAATTCATCTTCAGTGTAGCCAAAGAGTTTTTGCGCCGTGACATTCATCGTCTCTATGCAACCTTTGGTATCTAAGGTAATCAATCCGGCCCAAGTGTTATTGATAATCGCTTTTACTTTAGCTTCGCTGCTCTCCAGTGCCTGTAATTCTCGCAATTCAAACTGGCTGCGCTGTTTAGCGATTCTGCGCCTGGCAATGATAACCATCACTAATAAAACCACGGCAATGTATACAGTGCCCACATAGAGTAAAGTCGCCAGCACTTGCCTCTGCACACTCTCCAGATCCGCTAATATTGAGACATTCAGGTCACTGTTGCCAACCATGCCGGATTGCATTAGATACTGTTGCTCTGTTTTACTGCCATCGGACTCGCGCAATTTAATTATCTGGCTATTTTTGCCGCTGGGGCGCCAATGGGTAATGTTTAAGGGCACTAGCTTCTTGTCCAGGTAGCGCTTACTGCTCTGAATGCGCTTTAGGTCCCCAACGGCCAGGGGCTTTAAGGTTTTAAATATCCAGTCTTTACGGGTAGAAATGAAAATAACCCCGTCTTCATCAGACACCAGTAACTTGATATCTTTTTCGTTCCAGTCCCTCTCTATTTCATTAAGATCAATTTTCACCACTATTACCCCGAGAATGCGCTCTTTATGCCGCACTGGATAAGAGTAGAAAAAACCACGCCTTTTAGAGGTAGTACCCAGGGCAAAATATTGACCTAAGCCACCGGCGATAGCGGTTTTGAAGTAGGGTCTGTAGTTAAAATTACCGCCGATAAAAGAGCGTTCACTGGCCCAGTTACTGGAGGCGACCGTCAGGCCATGGACATTCATCAGATAGCTGTCGCGAGTACCGAGTATTCTATTAATTTCACTCAGCAGGCGGTTCGCTCGCATTAAGTCATTTGAATTGGCTTGCACTCGCAGCATCCGTACTAAATCGGGGTGTTTGGATAACAGCTGCGGAATGTCACGAAAACGTGCCAACTTCTGTCGCATAGTCAAAATATAGCGATTTAAATCGGCATGGGTGCGCTGCTGTAATTCACTGATGGCTTTCTCCTCTGAGTACTCAGAGACTAAACTGAGCAGAAAAATTAGCCCTATGCTTAAAAGTATCGTTATAAATGAGCGTTTAAACATCGACCAACTAACACCTGACAGAGAAAAATATGCCTATATAATACGCGATTATCCGCGGAATATGCGAATAAGTTAGCTATCTTCTGGATGAGCTTTATAGCGGTTAGATGTGCAAAAGTTAGAGCAAATGCTAAGGGCATAACCCTTCCGATGGAGGGTACCAAGAGCTGACGGATTTGCTCTGTTACCTTTTAAACCTACTGCAATAAAGAGTTTATCAGCAAACTGCAGAATAATTATCACAAGTTGTCCACTGCAGTTTATACTCCCAGCTTTGTAATATCGGTATTTTGGAATATTTCGCAATGGATATAGCTCAACAGATCGCCACTGAATTAGAGATAAATAAGCATCAGGTAGTGGCAACGATGCAACTGCTAGATCAGGGCGATACTGTGCCTTTTGTTGCCCGCTATCGCAAGGAGGCTACAGGGGCACTGGACGATATCCAATTGCGACAACTGGCCGAGCGCTTAGAGTATCTGCGACAGCTGCAGCAACGTCGACAGAGCATCTTGAAGAGTATCGAGCAGCAGGGAATGCTCACTGCTGTACTGAAAATAGCTATCGATAGCTGCCAACATAAAACGGCCCTTGAAGATTTATACCTGCCTTTTAAAGTCAAACGTAACTCTAAAGCACAAACCGCCATAGATGCTGGGTTAGAAGCTCTGGCGGATGCTTTAGTGGCTGCAGAAAGTATCAATCCAGAGTATATCGCCGAGAAATTTCTCAACCGTAAAGAGAAAATTTTCAAAACTGAAGATGCCTTGCAAGGCGCCGCACAAATTCTCATACAGCGCCTGGGGGATGATGCACAGCTATTGGGACTATTGCGCAACTGGTTGAATACAAATGCACTGCTCCAGGTTAAAGCAAAACGTGGCAAAGCGGATCAACAGAGTAAGTTTCGCGATTACTTTAACTACAGCCAGGCACTCAACAAGGTACCCGCGCACCGTGCTCTGGCAGTGTTTCGCGGTATTAAAGAAGGGGTATTAAAACTGCAAATACTGCCGCCTGCGCATAATCAACTCTACCCACAGCGACTGATCGAACAGCAGCTAGATCTGGGTAAGCGACGCAGCCAGGATTACTGGCTAAGACAGCTGGCACAGAGCGCCTGGAAGGATAAATTGCAGCCACAGTTGCAAAGTGACTTGTCTAAAGCGCTGCGCGAGCGCGCCGAAATTAACTCTATTGATGTATTCGCTAAAAATTTAGCCGATTTATTAATGGCGGCTCCGGCGGGACAAAAAGTCACTTTAGCGTTAGATCCTGGCTTGCGCAGCGGCGTAAAAGTTGCGCTCTTAGGCGCCAATGGTGAGCTGCAAGCACAAGCGGTGATCTACCCGCATCCCCCGCAAAAACAGTGGGCGAGCGCATTGGCCTGCTTAAAGGAATTGGTGGAAAAACACTCAGTTGCCCTGATCAGTATAGGTAACGGTACCGCCTCACGAGAGACCGAGCAGTTAGTCAAAGAGCTGCAAAATCACACTCAGATAACCTTCACTCAAGTACTGGTGAGCGAAGCGGGGGCCTCTGTGTACTCAGCATCCGAACTTGCCAGCTACGAGTTCCCAGATGTGGATGTCAGCATTCGCGGCGCCATTTCCATCGGCAGACGACTGCAGGACCCGCTGGCTGAGCTGGTAAAAATTGAGCCCAGGGCCATAGGTGTTGGCCAGTACCAGCACGATCTGAATCAAAAGGCGCTGGGGCTGAAGCTGGCAGCCGTGGTTGAAGACTGTGTGAATAAAGTCGGCGCTAATTTAAACAGCGCCTCAGTGCAGCTGCTAACCCAAGTCGCTGGCATTAACCAGAGTATCGCCGAGAATATCGTTAACATGCGCCAGCAAAACGGCGCTTTTGACAATCGCCAGTCATTGCTCAAAGTGCCCAGGCTGGGTGAGAAAACTTACCAGCAGTGCGCCGCTTTTCTACGTATCAACAATCCAACACAACCTTTGGATAACAGTGCGGTTCACCCGGAGAGCTACCCTCTGGTAGAGAAGATGGCCGCCAGTGTGCAGGCCAGTAGCGCTGAGTTAATCGGCAACCAAAGCCTGCTGCAACAGCTTGATGTTGAACGATTAAGCAGCCAGTATGGCCGCTATACAGTGGTAGATACTATTGCCGAACTGGCAAAACCCGGCCGCGACCCAAGACCCGAATTCAGCACCGCCAACTTTGCTGATGATGTCACTAGCATCAATGACTTAAACATTGACATGCAACTCGAAGGGGTAGTCACTAACGTTACCAACTTCGGCGCCTTCGTCGACATCGGGGTACATCAGGATGGCCTGGTACATATATCCCAGCTAGCCAATCAATTTGTCAAAGACCCTCACAGCATTGTCAAGACCGGACAGATAGTACAAGTGCGCGTGCTTGAAGTGGATGCACAGAGAAAACGTATTGCGCTGAGCATGAAGCACTAGCAGCAACTTTATTCACAGTTTCGCTCGACATCGGGGTACATCAGGATGGAATGGTTGCTACATATATCCCAGCTAGCCAATCAGTTTGTCAAAGACCCTCGCTGTGTTGTCAAGACCGGACAGATAGTGCAAGTGCGCGTGCTTGAAGTGGATGCACAGAGAAAACGTATTGCTCTGAGCATGAAGCACTAACAGTAACTTTGTTCACAGAGTTGTCAATACCGGGCAGATAGTACAAGTGTATGTGTATTGGAAGTGGATTCGCTGAGTATGAAGAGGACTGATCGGCTTTAGATTTGCAACTATTCATCCTGTAGTGAGAATTGGTAGTCTGTCACTCCAGTATCTATTTGCGTATCGACACTCAGTTTAATCATCAGACGCAGATCATTGGCAGAATCTGCATGACTTAGCGCCGACTCATAGCTGATTTCGCCATGCAGATACAGCTGATACAGAGATTCATCAAAGGTCTGCATACCCAGATTAGAAGACTTTTTCATTTCGTCTTTGATATCGCCAAAGCGACCTTTGCTAATTAACTCGCCTACCAAAGGTGTATTCAGTAATATTTCAGTGGCTACGCGTCTGCCATCACCGTTCTTGGCCGGGATTAATTGCTGAGCAATAATGGCTTTCAAATTAACCGACAGCTCCATGCGCAACTTCTCATGGTACTCTGCGGGAAACATATTGATGATCCTGGCCAGCGCCTGGTCGGCATTATTGGCGTGTAAGGTAGCCAGACATAACTGACCGGTTTCCGCAAAAGTTAAACCGTAGCGCATTAACTCTAGATTGCGGATTTCACCCATCAAGATGACATCCGGAGATTGGCGTAAGCTGTTGTGCAGCGCCTGCTCAAAAGAATCAGTATCGATACTGACCTCTCGCTGGGTAATAATGCTCTTCTTGTGAGAGTGCATAAACTCTATCGGATCTTCAATAGTAATGATGTGACCGGCGCTGTTGGCATTGCGGTAATCTATCAAGGATGCCAGCGAGGTGCTCTTACCTGTGCCGGTGGCGCCGACAAATAAAATCAACCCGCGCTTTGACATGGAGAGCTCTTTGAGCAGGTCAGGCAATTGCAGTTCTTGCAGTGTCGGTATTTCGGTATAAATGCGCCTTAGTACCATAGCCGGGGTGCCGCGCTGGTAGTATGCACTTACTCTAAAGCGGCCAATATCGACACTTATGGCAAAATTACACTCTTGTGTTCGCTGAAACTCTTCTCTCTGGCGGTCGTTCATCGCACTGTGGACTAACATCCGTACTTGATCATCGCTCAGCGGCTGTTCCGAAACGGCGACTAATTCACCACTGACTCTGATGCTCGCCTTAGCTTGGGCGACTAAAAACAAATCCGAAGCTTTTTGTTTGACGATTTCTTCTAACAAATGATTAAGAATCACAGATTGACCTTTTATTTACGCAGCTAGTTGTTACTGTGCGACAAACTCCCTGTTCATCATTAAACTATCATCCTACAGCACCGCAAAGACTTTTAGCTATCTTAAAAACAACTATTAGCAAGCTGGCCTTGGCGCTGGGATAAAAACCAAAAAGCCAGATCGCTAGCCCTTTGCTGAAACCGCTTCAAGGTGCTGGGTACTATTAAGCATCGCTGAACTGCTGGCATTTAACCTTAAAAAGCACTGGGGACTTTGGCTTTTTCTCTGGCTGACTCACGAGAAATCATCCCATTGCGTACTAATACAGCCAGTGACTGATCCAAAGTGGTCATACCTACAGCGGAACCGGTCTGAATAGAAGAGTATATCTGAGCACTTTTTGCCTCGCGAATTAAGTTGCGAATAGCCGGAGTGCCGATCAATATTTCATGCGCAGCTACACGCCCGCCACCAATTTTTTTCAATAAGGTTTGCGAAATAATCCCCTCTAGCGACTCCGAGAGCATTGCTCTGACCATAGATTTTTCCCCTGCGGGAAATACGTCAATGATTCTGTCCATGGTCTTAGCAGCAGAAGTCGTATGCAGTGTACCAAAGACTAAGTGTCCTGTTTCTGCAGCTGAGATAGCTAGGCGGATAGTTTCCAGGTCACGCATTTCACCCACCAAAATCACATCCGGATCTTCACGCAAAGCCGAGCGCAGTGCCGCACTGAAACTGCGGGTATCACGGGAAATCTCCCGCTGGTTGACTAAACTTTTTTTACTTTCGTGAACAAATTCTATCGGGTCTTCCAAGGTTAAAATATGGTCGGCACGTGTTTCGTTGATGTAATTAACCATCGCCGCCAATGTGGTACTTTTACCTGAACCTGTGGGGCCGGTCACTAACACTAAACCGCGAGGTTTATTGGAGAGTGTCTCAAAAATTTTTCCCATCCCCAGATCTGACATGCCAAGTATTTCACTGGGTATAGTACGAAACACTGCAGCCGCTCCGCGGTTTTGGTTAAAGGCATTGACACGAAATCGAGCCAGGCCCGGTACCTCAAAAGAGAAATCAGCCTCCCAGTTCTCCTCGTAATCTTTACGTACCCTATCACTCATTATGTCGTATATCAGTGTCTGGACTTCTTTGTCCTCAAGCGCGTCCATTTTTATTCGACGGATTTCACCATCAACACGTATCATTGGTGGCAATCCCGCGGTAATATGCAAATCTGATGCTTTTTGTTGCACGGAAAAAGACAGTAACTCAGTAATATCCATAGTTTAAACTCTCGTAAATTATTTAAAAATACTGCGCCCAGACGCCAAAGCATCAGCTCATATTTACCAGGGAACATACAAATAAATCCGTAGTGAAACTTGCAGGTTTATTCGAATGTTCCTTAACATCGCCTATACTAAGGTTAAAAATCACAGAGTTACAGCGATTAGTAGATATAAATTCACTGGCCAACCAAGATTATGAACTGACGATATATGATAAGCATAGCAAACAATTTAACTCAGGTTCGCACTGCCATTGCCAATGCTTGCCAGGGGGCGCACAGACCTGCTGACAAGGTTCAATTACTGGCGGTCAGTAAAACCAGAAACTCAGCGCAACTGCTTGAATTGTACCGCGCAGGGCAGACTCATTTTGGCGAGAATTATCTGCAGGAAGCGCTGGATAAAATTGCCGCTCTTTCTCAGTATCCACTGATCTGGCATTTTATCGGACCGATACAATCCAATAAAACCCGTGCCATCGCCGAAAATTTCAGTTGGGTACACAGTGTCGATCGACTGAAAATAGCCCGAAGGTTAGCTGAGCAGCGCCCTGCGCACTTGCCGCCGTTAAATATCTGCATTCAAGTTAATATATCGGTTGAAGCCAACAAAGCGGGCTGCTGTATTGAGCAAACTGCAGATTTAATCAGCCAAATAGCTGAGCTGCCAAACCTTAAATTGCGTGGCTTGATGGCTATTCCAAAAGCCACAAAAGAACCCCTCGAACAGCAACAAGCTTTCGCCGCCCTGGCGGGACTTTTATCTCAGTGCCAGCAACAGCACCCGAGCTTAGATACACTTTCTATGGGAATGTCTGCAGATATTGTCCCGGCCATAGAGCAGGGGGCGACTATTGTCAGGGTCGGAACAGCGCTGTTTGGCCCCAGAAGTTACCCTAATACACCCAGCTAATCAGCGATAAATTAATAGAGAGTTATTATGCAAGCGACTATTGCCTTCATCGGCGCCGGTAACATGTCCAGAGCAATTTTTGGTGGCATGTTAAAAAATGGCTACCCTGCAGAACAAATTATTGCCACGGGACGAGACCTAGATAAGCTCGCAGATTTAGCTGAGTTGGGGATCAAAATCAGCACAGACAATGCTTGGGCTATGACTCAATCGAGCGTCGTGGTACTGGCTGTAAAACCGCAGTTAATGCAAGCGGTCACCTCTCCTCTTGCAAATGTGGCCCAACAACATCAACCACTGATTATTTCGGTTGCAGCAGGCATTAACGCCTCCAGTATTGAGCAGTGGCTCGGCGGGAACCTGGCAGGGGTTCGCTGTATGCCTAACACTCCCGCACTGGTACAGCTTGGTGCGAGTGGACTGTGGGCAAATGAGACTGTCGATGCCAAACAAAAACAACTCGCTCAACAAATCATCGCCAATACTGGGTTGGCGGTTTGGGTCGATACGCAACAGCAATTAGATGTAGTGACGGCGCTGTCAGGCTCAGGGCCTGCGTATTTTTTTCTGTTGATGGAAGCGATGATAGACGCTGCTACTAAGCAGGGCTTGAGCAGACAAGTTGCACAGCAACTTGCATTACAGACCGCCAGCGGAGCGGCTGCAATAGCACAGCAAAGCGCTGTTCAGCCGGCAGAGCTAAGACGCAGAGTGACCTCCCCTAAAGGGACTACCGAGCAAGCCATTTTAAGTTTCCAAGCGGCTGGTTTTGCAGAAATTATTGAACTTGGCATGCAGGCTAACATCAATAGATCTGAAGAATTGGCCACAGAGTTGGCTTGAGCACTTTATTTACACGCATTTAGACTTATTGAATGCTAAACTTTATCTTGGAAAACATCGACAACTTGGATTTAACCTTGGCCTGTTGCTATTTCCCTGACTAACTCAGACCCATAACTTATTAGGCAGTTAAACTATGGAAGCAAACCCTCTTTTATTAATTATTCGCACCTTGGGCGATCTTTACATTTTTATATTACTGCTGCGGGTGATCTTGCAGTTGGTTAAAGCCGATTATTACAATCCTATCTCTCAGGGGGTGGTACGCATCACTCAGCCGGTGATTAACCCACTTCGAAAAATGATACCAAAAATAGCCAATATCGATATTTCTCCGGTGGTCTTTGCCCTACTGCTTAAAGCCTTGTTTGTCTTTTTGCTAACTAGCCACACTATCCCGGTTCTATGGGTCAGTATCCTGGCTTTCGCCGGAGTGCTGTACACCTTTTTGGATATCATTTTCTACGCGGTTTTGGGATCTGTTATTATCAGCTGGGTCGCCCCCGGCAGCCCGCATCCTGCTCCCCAATTGATTATGCAAGTCACCGCTCCTGTTTATAAATTGATGCAGAAAGTGATCCCACCGATTGGCGGCTTTGACTTGTCACCGATAGTTATCATTATTTCCATTCAGTTAATACAGTCGCAGCTGCGACCTTTTATTTAACGCCATAGCTCTGACCAGCCGCTCTTTACGATGCTGGTCAAATGCTGCCAATACTAGAATTTAGTAGAGCGATTTTAACTGCTAAGGCGCATAATTGAGCTGTTATCTAAGAGCTATGCCACAGCTTTGTAAGCTGCTGAGCTTTTAACATATTGCTGCAAGCAAACCTAAACCACTTGTCAGTAATGAATTCAGGATTGGAGAATTATCATGAAAACTCTTTTCAATGCCATCTTGTTGCTGATTTTCAGCACTGCAACTATGGCTCAGCAAATTGTAGAAACCCCAGACTATATAATCTATTACAATGCATTTAACAGCACTGTAATAGACGCAGACGCCGCTAAAAAAAATAAGCTGGTACGCAGTAAATACACTGCCATGTTGAATATTTCGGTATTTGCCAAACATGCCGATGGCAGCAGCAGTGCAGTGAAAAGCTTTAACAGCGGCAGCGTAGAAAATCTATTGGGTCAGCAACAGCAATTAGAGTTTGTCACTATTGAGGAGGGTAAAGCTGTTTATTACATCGCCAGTTTTCGCTTCGCAAATAAAGAGCTGATGAATTTTAAAGTTGCGGTGCAACCCGACCCTAACAAACAAGCTATTAGCGTAAATATCAGCCAGAAATTTTACGTAGAGTAGCTGTGAGACCAGCTGCAAAGACTCACAAACAATCGCACAGAGAGCCAAATGATAGATAAGATAGTGTTAGCCAGCTCTAATAAAGGCAAGTTAAAAGAATTCGCTGAAATTTTTTCTGCCATGCATATCCAGATCTTGCCGCAGAGCCAATTTCAGGTCAGTGATGCCGACGAGACCGGACTTACTTTTGTCGAGAACGCTATCCTCAAAGCCCGCCACGCTTGTGCAGTCACCGGCCTGCCAGCTCTAGCTGACGATTCAGGTCTGGAAGTTGATGCGCTGTTAGGAGCCCCTGGAATATACTCTTCAAGGTACTCAGGTGCAGGAGATAGCGCCAATAACAGCAAGCTACTGGAGCAGCTTGCACAAGTACCTAGCGAAAAACGCACCGCCAGATACCGCTGCGCTTTAGTATTTATGCGCCATGCAAAAGACCCTACACCACTTATTTGTCAGGGCACTTTAGAGGGTAGTATCCTCACATCAGCAAGAGGTGAGTTTGGCTTTGGTTATGACCCGCTGTTTTTAGTTGAGCCCGAACTGCTCGGTGGTCGATCCCTTTCGGCTGCTCAGTTAACAGCTGAGCAAAAGCATAAGATCAGCCACCGCGGTCAGGCGGTCGCCGATTTTGTTAAATTAATCGATAATTATCTTCGCTGATGCCCGAATCGCAAACACTTCCCCCACTGGCTCTGTATATCCATATCCCCTGGTGCATTCGCAAATGCCCCTACTGTGACTTCAACTCCCATGCAGTGCGTGGTGAAATTCCTGAGCAGCAGTATGTAAAAGCACTGTTGGCCGATTTGCGCGCCGAAAAAAACGCTGCCCAGGGACGTGATATCAGTAGTATCTTTATCGGCGGAGGCACTCCCAGTCTGTTCAGCGCCAGTGCCATTGCCGAGATACTCGACGGCGCGCAGCAGCTTATCCCGTTTAGTCGCGATATTGAGATAACCATGGAGGCCAACCCCGGGACTTTTGAGCGTGAGCGCTTCGCCGGGTTTAAAGCCGCCGGGGTCCCCCGCCTGTCGATTGGGGTGCAGAGCTTTAATAGCGAGCATTTACAGTTACTGGGCAGGATTCACTCTGGGGATGAGGCGATCAAAGCCATCAGTGCCGCCAGCGATATCGGCTTTGCGCACATCAATATTGATCTGATGCACGGTCTCGCCAACCAGAATCCAGAGCAGGCCATGCAGGACTTAAAGACTGCTATTGCCCTAGGTACCGATCACTTGTCCTGGTATCAGCTCACTATTGAGCCCAATACCGAGTTTCACGTTCGCCCGCCAACGCTCCCGGATTTAGACAGCCTATGGGATATTCAACAGCAGGGGCAAGAGCTGATTGCCAGCGCCGGTTTTAGCCAGTATGAAATATCCGCCTACGCCCGGGAAAATTCTCGCGCCCGGCACAATATTAATTACTGGCAGTTCGGTGATTATTTTGGCATTGGCGCCGGTGCTCACGCCAAGTTGAGTTTCTACGATGAACGCAGCGGGGCGTTAGAAATAGTCAGGCGCGTGAAGAAACGCTCCCCTAAAGCTTATCTTGAGAGCCTCAATCCTCTGGGGGGGGAGAATATCATTAGCGCAGATGAGTTGCCCTTCGAGTTTATGATGAACGCCCTGCGCTTAACCGGGGGGACTCCCACAAAGTATTATTCTCAGCGGACCGGACAGTCGTTAAGCAGTATTGATGCGCAGCTAAAAGCCGCCACTGCTAAAGGTCTGCTGGAGGTCGGCGATAACATTGCCCCGACCCGACAGGGCTCATTGTTTCTCAATGACCTGCTGGAGTACTTTATTTAGTCAGTGGCTGCCACTATACTGGCGACCGCTGCCGGCAAGTCACTGATACAGCTGATCTGCTGATCTGCCTGAAAAGCGTGCGACCACAGCTGAGGCAGTACATTTACCCAGATAGTCGCCATCCCCAGCTGCTGAGCCCCTAGCACATCGGCAATCGGGTTGTCGCCGATATGGATGACCTGCTCAGGTTGCAGTTGCTGATGCGCTAACATCAACTGAAAAATTTGCGGATCTGGTTTTTCAACCCCCGCCTGATGAGCGTTAAATTGGAAATCAAAATGCTTGCTCAAGCCCACTTTGTGGATATCCGCATTACCGTTGCTAATCGCCCCCATGCTATAGCCCTGTGCCTTGAGCTGATCCAGCACTTGCCAAACGTGAGGGAAATACGTCACTTGCTGACGAGCCACTAACGCCACCGCAAAAGCTTCTCTGGAAAGCTGCAGAGCTTGTTGTGAAGAATACCCGGCACGGCTCAGCCCTATTTCCAGACACTTTAACCTGATACTAGTGACACTGTGGGCTATCTCTGGGAAGTTGGCGACCACATAGGCACGCAGTAGCGAAAAATTGCTAATATCGAACTGCTGCGCATAAGCGGGGGCGTTTTCGCCCAGCCACTGATAGAGCTTTATATCCATGTTTTTGATAACAGGTGAGACATCCCACAAGGTGTCATCTAAATCGAAAGTCAGGCATTTTATCATAGTGCTCTCATCGCTTTTTGGCCCTCGGGTGGGCCTGATTAAAACTAGCTAATAGCTGTTGTATATCACTGTTTTGCACCGCAGCGGGTCCTCGAATGCCAACCGCTTTACCGAGGTGCTGGCTGATGACTTCGATGTTAACGTCTGCGGCCATTAATTGCTGGCAGTAATGCTGTCGTAACGCATTGGCACTGAGCCCGGGTAAACCCAGCTGTCGCCCTCTGGCATGAATACGCTGCTGGATCGCCCGGATGCTTAACCGACGTCCCGATCTGGAAATAAATAAAGCCGGATCAATAGCCAGCTGTGCAGAGCGATAACTAAACCAGTTTTTCACTGCAACTAAAGTATTTTCAGCAAGGCTTATTGTGGCGCTGGGATGATTTTTGCGCTCTATGCGCAAAGCTTTGACGGCAAAATCCACTGAGAACATATCCAGTGCCGCCACCTCAGCCACCTGGATACCACTGCTGCTAATCAGCGCCAGTAATGCACGATCTCTGGCACCAATAAAATCATCTGTTGGTATGTCTAATAGCGCCTTGATATCGATAGCTGCAGCGGGCTTTTTGATAGTCGTGGGGGCCGGTAATTGCAGGTTTAGTAAAAGATCAGTATCAATTATTTGCCGCTGGCGCAGGTAGGAAAAAAAACCACGTATTGAACTAACTAACCGAGCGGTCGTCGCTGTGCTACGCTGTTGGCGTTGCACGTCACTGACAAATGCCAGCGCCTGCTTTGCGCTTAGCTGCTGCCATTTGCCGATCCGATAATCTGCGACAAAATCCAACAGAGCCCGCAAGTCACTGCGATAGTTGAGCAGTGTATTGTCGGCTAATCGCCGCTCCTTTTGCAGCTGGTGCAAGTACTGCTGTATCGGCAGTGCTAATTGTTTGCCAGCTTTAAAGGAGACCATAGATAACTCTCAGCAGCACTTGTGTAAATCCCGACCCAGCCAGTCTTATGTTAGTTTTTCTGATTGCTGATGTAATATACGACTAGCAACCCTACTGAGTACTTCGCCGACATAACTTAAAAACAGTGTGCCCTGGCTGCTCTGAAAATAATCGGCATCGTAGCTGCCGACCCCCAACAAGCCAATAGTCTCGCCTTGCACTAAGGGAATTACAGCAGCGGACTGTATCATCGCTGAGCGCCCCTCAAACAAAAAGTGATTCTCAGCTGCAGATAAATTACCGCAACTTGGCTCACAACTCAGCATCAATGGCTCGACAATTCCGGCCATTTCTCTGGGCATCATGCGTCTGTTGTTAACGCTCAGCTGTCTATCTGCAAATAAGATCAGCGAAGTGGCATCACCGTAGAAGTCCCGGCACAAGCTCTCCTCTAGCGCATCCCCCAAATCATCGAGGGTTTGGGCATCTAACAGCGCCAGCACCATACGTTTGGTTTTTTCGAATTGGGTATCATTGTGTCTGGCGGCGTCACATAAATCAGATAAATGCACCGTCAGCATTTTGTTTTTGTTCCTCAGCAACGATGACTGACGCTCTACCAGTGATATTGCAGCACCTGAAGGGTGGGGTACTGTCAGCACTTCCAGCAAGTATTCATATTCGAGGAAAAAGTCCGGGTCATTTTGCAAAAACGCAGCCACTTGTTCGCGGGATAACTTTACGTTAGTCACTTGCTTGTCTAACTTACTCATATAAACATCTTTCCTTCAAATACATTGGTCGCAGGTCCGGTCATTATAACAGGATCCTCGCTACCCCCCTGCCAAAATATTTCCAGGGCACCGCCTGTCACATTGACTTTAACCCGCTCAGTCAATAACCCTCTCAATCTACCGGCCACTACTGCGGCACAGGCGCCTGTACCACAGGCGAGAGTCTCACCGACCGAGCGTTCATAAACTCGCAGGTTTATCTCTGTATCACTGACAATTTGCATAAAACCTATGTTGGCACCACTTGGAAAACAACTCAGACTCTGCACTGCGGGACCGAGTTCCCCCACTGCTGTAGCATGCACGTCGTCGACCACTATCACAGCGTGGGGGTTTCCCATAGACACAGCCGTTATCTCTAGCTGGTGTTCTAACACTTGTAGGTTATGGCTAACCTGCTGGCTCGCTGCAATGAAGGGAATATCTGCAGGGGTCAATATTGGCGCCCCCATATCAACTTCTACCTGGCGATCTTCACGGATAGTTAGCAACATTTGTCCTTTGGCAGTCTCAACTTTCAGCTGCTTTTTGACACTTAAACGCTTCTCCCGAACAAACTGGGCAAAACAGCGGGCACCGTTACCACAGTGCTCTACTTCAGAGCCATCGGCATTAAATATCCGGTAGCGAAAATCCATGTCGGGATCACTGGGAATCTCGATAATAAGCAACTGGTCAAAACCTACTCCCAGCTTTCGATCACCTAGACGTCTTACCATCTGCGAATTGAATTTATAGCGCTGAGTGACTAGATCAACAACCATAAAGTCATTGCCTAACCCATGCATTTTGGTAAAACGTAATAACATCTGTATTTCCAGGTATTGTTTGTTGGCTGTCTTTAGTGCACTACTTAGCAGTCGCTTATACTAATCTTGAGGCAGTATTTTTTCGCCTTTGATCAGGTCTGCAAAAGTCTCTCGGGCTCTGATTTGGTAGCTTTTGTTGTCATCGACCATCACTTCTGCAGCTCGGGTGCGGGTATTATAATTAGAGCTCATTGTAAAACCATAGGCCCCGGCTGAACAGACCGCTAGCAAGTCTCCCGCTACGATATTAAGTCGACGGTCTTTGCCCAGGAAATCTCCGGTTTCGCACACCGGCCCCACCACATCGTATTCTTGAAACTCCTGGCTGTCATTGATTTGCAGCGGCAGTATATCTAAATAGGCACTGTACAGCGCCGGTCGCAACATATCATTCATCGCCGCATCGACAATTGCAAAGTTTTTGCTCTCATTATGTTTTAAATATTCTACTTCACTTAGCAGCACCCCCGCATTGGCGACGATAGAGCGCCCGGGCTCAAAGATTAGCGTTAGCTCTCTGTCGGCAATCTTATCTAATACCGCATCGATATACTGTTGTGGAGTCGGCGGTACTTCATCGGTGTAACAAACGCCTAGTCCTCCACCGAGATCCAAGTGCTTAATGCTAATTCCCTGTGTCTCTAAGGTATCAATTAACGCCAGCAGTTTATCCATCGCATCCATAAAAGGTGCTATTTCGGTCAACTGACTACCTATATGACAATCCATGCCGATGATCTTGACATGCTTTAGGCTGGCGGCGTGCTGATACAGGCGCGGTGCATCTTCAATGGCAATGCCAAATTTGTTTTCTTTTAAACCTGTGGATATATAAGGGTGAGTACCGGCATCGACATTGGGATTCACTCTAAATGAAATAGGTGCCAGCATTGCCATTTGTTCAGCGACACTATTAATGCGCTCTAATTCAGCGGCGGACTCAATGTTAAAACAGTGAATTCCAGCCTGCAGAGCATAGCGAATTTCACTGGACTGTTTAGAGACCCCGGAAAACACTACCCGATCAGCGCGTCCGCCGGATTCTAGACCCCGCTGCAATCCCCCCTGCGAAACCACGTCAAAACCAGCGCCTAAACGAGCCAGTATGTTTAACACCGCCAGATTACTATTCGCCTTAATTGCAAAACAGACCATGTCATCACGACCTTGCAAGGCATTGGCATAAGCCAGATAAGCGAGTTCAATGGCATCTCTTGAATAGACGTAAGTCGGGGTACCGAATTCTTCTGCGACTTTACTCAGCAGTACATTTTCACAGTGAAGTCTATTGTCGCGGTACTCAAAACTATCCATTTAGATTTTCGCCTATACTCTATAATTGTCAGCCACTGTCTTATAATCCGTGGCTATAATCGCTGTTATTGGTTGCTGGCAGGTTGTTCAATCACTTGCCCACTGGTTTTTTCTGGACTGTTTTCTTCCAGGTACAAAGGGCCTTTCTGACCGCAACCAGATAGCCATAAAATACTGCTAAAGACACTGAGCTTCAATACTAGTTTGTAAATTTTCACTGTTAAACCTCTATGTTGTATATCTGTAGATCTCATCACTGAGTAGCAAACTTGACGTTGTCGCCAATTCACCAGCCAAGTCAATCTTTGGCTGACCGTTGTGGCCAATTCACCAACCAAGTCAATCTTTGGCTAGCCGTTGTGGCACTATTGTTTCAACAGTACCAACTGTATTTGTTGCAACACTATAGCGGTTGCACCGCGCTGCGATAAAAAGTATTTCTCTGCCCGTAAACCCATTTCGCGCATTAGCTCAGGGGCTGCCAGTAGCCTCTGCAACTGCTGCAAGAGCTCAGTGTAGTCACTACAGCTATGCATGCCTTGTGCGGCTTCGAGTTGCGGACATATCACTGAAAAATTGTACTGCTGAGGCCCCATCAACACCCCTTTGGCAACACTGGCAGGCTCCAGGGGACTCTGACCACCAACCGCGACAAAACTCCCACCCACTACTGCCAAATCTGCCACTGCATACAACATGCCCAACTCGCCCATAGTGTCGCCAATATATATCTGGCAGCTGGGATCAAACTGTCCGGTACTGCGTCTGATCACTCTGTCAGAGTATTTCTTCGCCAGCTCTGTCACTTCAGTAAAGCGCTCCGGGTGCCTGGGCACTATAATCAGTAACAGATCTGGGAATTGTCGCCATAATTGTACCAGTAGTTCTAACAGCCCCTGCTCTTCTGTATTGTGACTGCTACCTAAAATCAATACCGCCCTGCTGCCTATTTGCCGGCGCAAATTCGCGGCGTCAGGCAGTGTATTAGCAGCAATTTGCAGATCAAATTTAATACTGCCGCTAATCAATAATTTTTTATGCTCCAGCCCCAGTTGCACAAATCGCTCACCATCACTGTCGTATTGGGCCACCAGCAAATCCAAGTGTTGCAGCATTTGTTTGGTTAAGCTGGCAACTTTGGCATAACCTCTGGCCGATTTGTCCGACATTCGCGCATTTGCCAACAGCACTGGTATGTCGTTGCTGTGACACTGCGCCAGCATATTTGGCCACAGTTCTGTCTCGACAATCAACAGCCCCTGAGGTTTATGTGCACGTAAAAATCTAGCCACGGATCCCGGCTGATCGTATGGGCAGTATTGGTGCCACAGCTGACTGTAGCCCGCAAACAACTTGCCGATGCGATCCGCCCCTGTGGGAGTTGATGTTGTCACTAGAATAGTCAATTTAGGATACAGCGCCAACAGCTGTTTTAACACTGGAGCAATGGCCACACATTCACCTACGGAAACGGCGTGTACCCAGAGTGGAGGCGTCGCTGAAACTTTTGAGGGAAAACCAAATCGCTCGCCAATTCGCTGCCGATAAGCGGGAGACTTTCGACCGCGCAGCCACAATTTAAGGAGCATCAGCGGCGTCAGGAAATAAAAAATACAACTGTAGATAAATCTCAAAGGACACTTCACCGGAAAAATTTGCTTAATTACGCTTCTTTTGGCAGCTATTGTAGTTTATCCCGGGCAGCAGATCAGTTAGAATTTCATTAAATTTATCAAGGTTGACCCTATCATGTCCTCTTATCTAAATGCACTGCAACGCCATCAACAGCTTTTTTTAAAAATGGCCCAGTGTGAGTCCGTGTTGGCACTGCTGGCACAACAAATTGATCGCTGTTTTGCCACCGGCGGAAAACTATTTTTTATGGGTAACGGTGGCAGTGCCGCCGATAGCCAGCATTTAGCCACTGAATTTGTGGTTCGCTACAAAGCTGAGCGCGCACCTCTGGCAGCCATCGCACTCACTACTGATACCTCATTACTGACAGCCCACGCCAACGATTTTTCATTTGCCACTGTCTTTAGCCGTCAAGTCGAGGCGCTGGCGAAGCCCGAAGATATCATTATAGGTATTTCCACCTCGGGGAACAGCGAAAATATTATAGATGCAATCCAGACCGCACAGCGTGTCGGCGCCAACACTTGGGCCTGGACCGGCGAGAGCGGTGGCAAACTAATCGACATTGCCGACTACACGTTGGCGGTGCCCGCCACTGAAACAGCGCGCATTCAAGAGGCGCATATCTTCGCCGGCCACTGGCTCTGTGAGGACGCCGACCGACGCGCCCTGAGCAGAGCTGCTGAACAAAACTAATCTGGCGATGTCTATCAAACTAGTAATTTTAGATCGTGACGGGGTCATAAACTTCGACTCTGACAACTACATCCGTACTTTGCAGCAATGGCAAGCGATTCCCGGCAGTATTCAGGCAATTGCCGATTTATCTGTTGCTGGCTATAAAATTGCAGTCGCCACTAACCAGTCGGGGATTGCTCGCGGCTACTATGATCTGAAGACCTTAGAGGCGATGCATCAGAAGATGATTGAGCTGGTAGAGTCCAAAGGTGGAAAAATTGACAAAATTGTCTTTTGTCCGCACCTCGACGAAGATCGCTGCGCTTGTCGCAAGCCTAAGCCCGGCATGTTAGAACAAATACTCGAGCAATTTTCAGTCGCGCATTCAGACGCTTGTTTTGTCGGAGATTCACTGCGTGATTTACAGGCGGCCTGGGCCATCGATATGCCCACTGCTCTGGTAAAAACAGGCAAGGGCCAGCGCACTTTAGTTAACACAGTACTACCTGCTTCAACCTTAATATTTGAAGACCTGGCTGACTTTAGCCGCTATTTATTAAACGCGGATGGCTAACCATTAGCGAAACTGCTGCAAAAGTGAATCATTGTTTGTTAAAGCGCATTAGAGAATTCATATGAGAGAAGTGCACACTGATATTGTCATAGTTGGGGCCGGAATTGCCGGTTTGTGGATGCTCAACACACTGAGCAAGCAAGGCTATGATGTGCTGTTATTAGAGGCCCACAGCATAGGTGGGGGCCAGAGCGTCAAATCTCAAGGCATCATTCACGGTGGCGTAAAATACGCGCTTAACGGCGTTCTGTCACAGGCCTCGGATGCTATTAAAGACATGCCGGCGCGCTGGAAAAAGAGCCTCGAGGGTAGCGGTGAGTTAGATTTACGGGGGGTGACTACCCTTAGCGATGCCCACTATTTGTGGTCACAGGCTTCACTGGCGGCCAAAATCACCTCATTTTTTGCTAAAAAGGCGATGAGCGGGCGAGTCGATGCTATCGACCAAGCTGATTACCCAGAGATCTTTGCGCACCCGGATTTCAAAGGCAACTTATACAAACTCAATGAAATTGTGCTCGACGTTCCCTCGCTACTCAAAGTTCTGAGCGATAAGCAGCGCCAGCGCATTTTGCAAATCGATACAGCGCACTGCCAATGGGACAAAGATCTCAGCGGTAATATCACTGCCCTCAGCAGCTTAAAAGAAGACATTAAAATAACTGCCCAGCGCTTTGTTTTTGCCGCTGGCCAGGGAAATGCAGCAATATTAGAACAACTGCAGATATCCCAGCCTAAAATGCAATTGCGCCCGCTGCACATGGCCATGGTCACACACAGCACTAACTTGCCTATTTATGCCCACTGTATTGGAGCCAGCAGCAAACCGCTGGTGACCATTACCCATCACATTAATAGCGATGGTAGCTTTACTTGGTATTACGGCGGCGATATCGCCGAGACGGGAATGCAGCGTGATAACCGTCAGCAAATTGTGGCAGCCCAACAGCTCACAGCTAAAATACTGCCCTGGGTGAAGCTAGAAAATGCCCGCTGGGATACCTTGCAGATTAGCCGAGCCGAACCAAAGCAGAGCGGCTTGACCCGCCCGGACGCCGCCTACTGCCACAGCGATAAAAACTATCTGGTCACTTGGCCCACTAAATTGGCACTGACTCCAGATCTGGCTGATAAGGTCTCTGACACTTTCAGCCGACAACAGCTAAAGGCGAAGTACCGTGCTGATCTGGACATAACAGCGAGCATTAAACCCCCGCCGATCTCTGCGCCTGCCTGGGGTGACGCTAAGTGATGAAATACACGGCCATAGCCAACACTGGCGTCGAAGTTAGCCCTATAGGTTTTGGTACGGTTAAAATTGGCCGAGATCTGGGAGTAAAGTACCCCGATACTTTCACTATTCCCGACGACCAACAAGTACTTAAATTACTGGATATCTGTCGCGAACTGGGGATTAATACGCTTGATCCCCCCCCCGCCTATGGAAACAGCGAGCAGCGCTTGGGCCAGTTACTTAAATCCGCACAGCGACAGCAGTGGATCATCAGCTCCAAAGCCGGCGAAGAATTCGATCCCTTAAGTGGGGCATCAAATTATGATTTCAGTGAGCGGGCGATTACTGCCAGTGTCGAGCGCAGCTTACGGCGCTTAGACACCGATTATCTGGATATTGTAATGATCCACTCCAACGGCGATGATTTACAGATAATAGAGCAACACTTAGCACTACAGACCTTAGCCAAACTAAAACAGCAGGGAAAAATTCGCGCCATAGGTATGTCCACTAAAACTATCGACGGCGGGATCGCAGCACTGCAACAGGCGGACTGTGCGATGGTGACTTACAATTTAATGCACAGACAAGAGCTGGCTGTTATCGAGTACGCCCAGCGGCACAACAAAGGCATTTTTATCAAGAAAGCTTTCGCCTCAGGACACCTGCAACAACAGCAATACGATGATCCGATACTGTCCAGCTTAAAACTGATTTTTGCACAACCCGGGGTCAGCAGTGCGGTGATTGGCACTATCAATCAACGGAACTTAAGGGAAAACGTGCAAAAATACCAACGCGCAATTAGCGAAATTTCTCTTTAATCAGGCGCAGTATAAGGTCGCATAGCCCACCCACCCACACAGATAGCTGCTTTTTTAAACAGCAGTTATCTAACATCGGGAGAGAGGTAGCGACTCATTAGTTAAGATTTATCTTCGCGTATCTGCTCGACAATAGCTGTGGTTGAGCAGTTATCCAACAGTGACAGCACTTGTACATCACCGCCGTAGCTGCGCACAAAGTCGCCACCTACCACCCCTTCGATACCATAATCGCCGCCTTTGACTAACACTTCAGGTCGAATTTGCTGCAGCAGATATTCAGGTGTCGCTGTATCAAAGCACACTACCCAGTCAACCACTTCCAAACCGGAGAGCACCACCATTCTGCGATCTTCAGTATTAATCGGTCTGCCCTCTCCCTTGAGCGCTTTTACTGAGCGATCGCTGTTGATGGCTACCACTAACCGGTGCCCCAACAGTCGCGCCTGCTCCAGATAACCTACGTGACCTGCATGCAAGATATCAAAACAGCCATTGGTGAAGACAATTTTTTCTCCGGCTAAACGGGCATCTTCTATCGCTATCATTAATTGTTCTTCGTTGACTACCCCACGGGCACTGCGCTGGGTGGCGGCGATCTCTTTTCTGATTTCTGGGCCGCTGATCGCATAAGTCCCGAGTTTTCCAATGGCGATTCCCGCTGCCATATTGGCAATAGCAACAGACTGCTGCATTGGGGTTCCCGACCCAAGAGCTGCGGCCAAGGTGGAGATCACCGTATCTCCGGCCCCTGTGACATCAAACACTTCATGGGTTCGCGCCGGAAAATGTACTTCTGTGCCCTGCTTTTGCAACAAGGTCATACCTTTCTCGCTGCGAGTGATCAGCAGGCACTCTAGTTGTAATTCTGCAATTAAGGCGGTGCCGCGCTCAATGATCTGCTCTTCGGTGTGGCATTTACCCACCACCGCCTCAAACTCGGCCATGTTTGGAGTCAGCAAAGTCGCCCCTTTGTAGTGACGGTAATCACTGCCTTTAGGGTCCACTAACACAAGCTTGCCTGCAGCTTTGGCCATAGCAATCAGACTCTGACAATCAGCCAGAGTGCCCTTATTATAATCGGAGAGGATAAGCACATCGGCCTGCTCAATCTGAGCCGCTAGAGCGCTGCTAATTTGGGTGGCATAACTATCGGAAAATCGTTGCTCAAAATCCATTCTCAACAGCTGTTGATTACGGCTGATTGCCCTGAGCTTAGTGATGGTCGGCTCAGTCCCCGCCACAAAAAAATGGCAGCCGCCCCCCGCCGCATTTAAGCGGCTCTCTAGCACAGCCGCCGCCTCATCTTGACCGACAATTCCCAACAGCAAGGTCCGTGATCCCATCGCGGCTGTATTCAAGGCTACGTTAGCCGCACCACCGGGCCTGTCATCTTGCTTACTGACGGTAATCACAGGCACCGGAGCCTCTGGTGAGACTCGCTCTGTCGCCCCGTGCCAATACCTGTCCAGCATCACATCGCCAACAACTAAGACACAAGTTTTATTAAATTCTGGCATGGTTATATCAAGCACAGACGAATACTCCTAAAATTAACTAATTTTTTCACACTACTCACTACCCGCGCTCTCTTGCTCAAAACCTTGATGGTACAGCTGGGCATATAAACCGTTGAGTTGCATTAACTGTTGATGATTGCCGCGCTCGACTATCTCGCCACTGTCCATGACCAAAATAGTATCGGCATTTTTCACCGTCGACAATCGATGGGCTATCACTAGTGTGGTTCGATTTTGCATCACTCTTTCAAGTGCTTGTTGTATGTAGCGTTCAGAGTGATTATCTAGTGCAGAAGTCGCCTCATCCAAAATCAGAACCGGGGCATCTTTTAACACTGCCCTGGCAATCGCCAGGCGCTGGCGCTGCCCTCCAGACAACATCAGACCTTTTTCGCTCAGTTGAGTTAGAACTCCCAGGGGCAGCTTTTCGACAAACTCGCTGGCATTGGCTATTTCCAGGGCTTGCTGCACTTGTGCGTCGGTTTTTTCACTCAAGTTGCCGTAGCCAATGTTGGCTTTAATGGTATCGGCGAATAACACTACTTGCTGATTAACAATGCCGATTTGCTCTCGCAAATTATCTAATTGGTATTGCTGCAAGCCCACACCGTCTAACAGTATTTCACCACTAGTGAGATCGAAAAAACGCGGCAGCAAATTGGCCAAAGTGCTTTTACCACTGCCTGACCTGCCGACTAATGCCACTGTCTCTCCTGCATTTACAGTGAAATTGATATCTTTCAATACCAATTCTTCAGCGTAACTGAAATTGACATTTTTAAACTCTATTTTCCCTGCCGCTCTGCTGACCTTAACGGTGCCGGTATCTTTTTCCGGCTGAGCATCTATCACTTCAAAAACACTTTTTGCAGCAGTGATACCTCGCTGCAGTGGCCCATTTATCTCGGTCAGCGCCCGCAAAGGTTTCGCAATAAGGCCTGCTGTAATCAAAAACGCAATAAATTCACTGGCAGCCATTGGCTGCATCAGCCCGGGAAAGAGTGCAACAAAGACTAACAGCGCCAGTGCCGATGACACTAAAAACTGTACTATAGGGGAATTCAGCGATGCTGTGACAGTCATCTTTAACGACTGCCTTTTAAAGTCCTCGCTGGCCTGCTGAAACTTCAATAACTCTGAATCGTAGCCGCCAAATGTCTTCACCACTTCATTGCCCTGCAAGCTTTCTGAGGCTCTATGGGTAATATCGGCAACAGAGTTCTGCATATTTTTTGCCAGTCGCCGAAAGCGTTTTGATGCGTAACTGATCACCAGGGCAATAAAAGGGCTGGCGGAAAAAAACAGCAGCGATAGCTGCCAATTTAAGAAAAATAAATAGCCAATCAAGCCGATTACAGTGGCGCCTTCGCGAATTAAGGTGCGCACCGCAGAAGTTGTCGCCGCTGTTACTTGTTCAACGTTATAAATCAGTATCGCCAGATAGTGGCTGCTGTCATGTTGTAGATACTGTTGTCTGGGCAGCTTAAGGATTGCGGAAAATATCTGACTGCGCAATTCATTGACTATACTAAAGGCGACCCTGTCTAAACAGTAAGTGCCGATAAACCCTCCCACGCCTCTGGCCAAAGTGATAGAGATGATAGCCAGCGGTAAGTAGATGTAAGCATTTGCTGAAGGGGCGTCCATTTCCGCCACTATTCGCTCCATCAACACCGCAAAAGCAGTCTGTGTTAGTGCATAGAGGACATAGCCAAAGATACTTAATAGAAAAAAGCCCAGATAAGGTTTCAGGTAACTTAAGAGTCTTTTGTAAATCTGCCAGGCATTCAAATTCAATGTATAATAACCTTCTAATCTTGAAATCTGTCGCTAAATGAAGTTTTCAACACTAGTGATAGCGCCGACCTTGTCATCTGCATATAATGATTTTTAATTGTAACTTAATTATGTAACTAGCTGTGAATGATCTAAAAAAAAATTGGCCTACCCACCTCTCTCTATCCTTAGTACGCACCCTTGCTAAACTGTCTTTCAAACAGGGTATGTTAGTCGGCACTGCGCTGGGTAATCTGCTGCGACTACTGGCAGTCAAAAGGCGCAGAGTGACTGAAGTTAATATCAAACTGTGTTTCCCACAGCTAGACAAGCAACAGCGACAACAATTCCTCAAAGATATATTTATCGCCAACGGTATTGGCATAGTCGAGACGGCATGGGCCCATTATGGCGACAGGGAAATGTTCGCTGACAAAATTGAAACCCGCGGCCTGCCACTATTAGATACGGCTCTCGCTCGTGGCCAAGGTGTAGTATTAGTCGGTGCACATTTCAGCACTCTGGATTTGGGTGGACTGTTATTTTCTTTTACCAGTGCGCCACTCAATACTTTATACCGCAAGCACAACACCCCTCTATTAGACGACGCCATCACCGCCGGCCGCTCCAAATATTGCCAGCCGATAGAGCGAAAAAACATGCGATTGGTAATCAAAAAACTCAGAGACAACCAGTGTGTTTGGTTTGCTCCGGATCAGGATCTGAACAGTAAAGGTTGTGTTTTTGTCAAATTTTTTGGCCACAGCGCCTCTACTATCACTGCCACTTCGAACCTGGTGCGTTTTAACGATTCCGCGCTATTAATGCTGGCGCACTATAGAAAACCCGATAACAGCGGTTATATTCTGGAGTTCAGCCAAGTACCGAGCTGCGACAGCAATGACAAAGCCGCCTTTGCCCAAGTAGTCAACGACAGTATTGAAACGGCTATCAAAAAACAACCCGATCAATATATGTGGATGCACAAAAGGTTTAAGCCCCAACCCGACGGCAAGCA
>ASZI01000115.1 GCA_000416315.1 Osedax symbiont Rs2
TTCAGCCATCAGTCGCAATATAACTTAAGTGCATAGTCTTTATTTGCTGGCGAGTTTTTCCCTGCACTACATCGGCCAAAGTGTATTGATTTAACTCATGCATAAATTGCAGCATGGCCCGATCTAGAATTGATTTAACCCCGCAGTTCAAGGTAAAGGCACAAGGGCCAGCGCTGCAGTCAATCAGCTGCAAACTCTCTTCCAGTTCACCCACTACCTGTCCTATTTTTAATTCTTCAGGGGCAATCGCCAAGGTCACTCCGCCGTAGCGCCCACGACTGGTATGAACCCAACCTAACTTAGCTAACTTATTGACTACTTTGATTAAATGGTTGCGTGGAATATTAAATTGCTCGGCCATTTCGATAATTTTTACCGGCTGTTGGCGGCTCTCATAACTGAGGTACATCAGTATTCTCAGACCAAAGTCGGTAAATTGGGTCAGTTTCATTATAAGTCGGCCAGCGGTTGTCGCAGTGCCCAAGTGTTATACCTAAGCAGTACTTAATTATTAGAGTGAATAGCAGACAAAATTGTAGCATAAGCGCTATCTATAAAAGCGACTGCTTTAGCTGTATTTGATCGGCAACAAGATAAAATATAATATTGTTGCTTTTTAAATGCAACAATATTATATTACCTAAAATGCAGCACACACACTGAGCTCTCGCTGCGAATGAGATTAGCATTGATTAATTTGTTGATTTCAATCAGAGTAGGCAATCCTTAACTGATTTTTAATAGACCCGTAAAAGTAACTGGAGTATCTAAATGAAGAACAAATTTTTAGCGGCTGTTTTAGTATCCTGTTTAGCCACAAGTCTTGCTACTACAGCCTCTGCAGCAGAGCATACTGTACAAATGCTCAATGGCAATGCAACCGGTGCTATGGTGTTTGAACCGGCCCTGCTAAATGTCGAAGTAGGTGATACTGTTACATTTATACCTAAGGACATGGGCCACAACGCAGAGACTGTCACGGGACTAGCCCCTGAAGGCGCCGTCGATTTCAAAGGCGATATGAGCAAGCCCGTCTCTTACACTATAGACAAAGAAGGTGTCTATGTAGTGCAGTGTAACCCGCATGCAATCATGGCGATGGTTGGGGTTATTGTCGCAGGCGCACCCACTAATTTAGCTGATATCCAGGCAAAAGCGACCACTTACAGTGCAAAATTTGTAATGAACAAACAGCGTCTAAACCAAATCTTAGCGCAGATTAAATAACTAATAGCACTTTCCTGCCCCACCACTGCTGTGGGGCTTATCACTTCCAGTTCCTGCAATTACACAGCCTCAGTCGAGGCGCTACCGATAAATCTGCAAAGAAACCCCTGAATTAACATTGTTTATTAGACTTTATTAATGCCAATCATTATCATTACGTTTATTCTTAACAAATAATATTGATCAGTGGTAAAAATGACGCAAGCTCTGATATTGCAGGTAGTGCAAAGCTATAAACTCACAGAGTTATTTCAAAGGGTTATTTTAACCGGAGCAGGTCTTGAGCGGCTGGGAGAGAACAGTGCTGGCCTGCATATAAAATTATTTTTTAAGCGCGATGGGCAACAGCAATTAAATTTGCAACACTTGGGCAAAAACCGCCATCAGCGTCACAGTGACGAACAGCCACAAAAAGACTTAGATAAGCAACCTAGTAGCGTGCTTAAACCCAGCTCGCGCACTTACTCAGTACGCCACTACGACACAGTGAACAATCTACTCACCGTTGACTTTGTACTGCACCCAGACCCTGGCGTTGCCTGCGCCTGGGCTAAAACGGCGCTTAAAGGGGATCAAGTTGGACTGGCGGGGCCAGGACCAATGCGCTTGTGCAATTTAAACGCCAGCGCGTTCCTGTTAATCGGTGATGCCTCCTCACTACCGGCAATTATGGCAGTCATAGATCAGCTCCCGTTGCACGCCAGTGTGCAAGTAGTAATGGAACTTCCTAAAGGACATCTACCTTTTATCGACTGTGAGCGCATCTGTAATATTAAATGGCACTGGTTAGAGCAGACATTTACCCCGCAAACAAGCTTGCTGCCGCTGATAAGAAGTCTCGCTTTACCACTGGCAGGAGTTTCGGTAGCGATAGCAAGCGAGCATAAAACTGTACTTTGCCTGCGTCAGTACTTTCGCTCACAGTCAATTGATAGAGATTACTTGTACTGCGTTCCCTACTGGCGACACAGACAAAACGAAGAGACTTACCACGATGCAAGACACCGCGTCATGGATAGCTAAACAAATCACTACTCAAATCATCAAAGGTTTAACAATGAAAATATCGACCCTATTTCTGGTTGCTCTCAGCCTGTCTGTGACCGCTTTACCCAGTGTTGCAGAAGTCACTATCGAACACGCTCAAGGCACTGCAATATTTACCCAAACGCCCTCTAAAGTGATCACCTTTGACCTAGCCAGCTTAGATACCTTAGATGCCTTAAACGTCGAGGTTTTGGGGTTGCCACAGGCTTTTGCCTCAGGCTCTTTGAAAAAATATAAAAGCGCTAACTACATAAATGCCGGTTCTCTGTTTGAGCCTGATTTGGAAGTCATCGCCGCACAACAGCCGGATTTAGTGATAGTTGCTACCCGCTCCGCCAAGGCCTACAAGAGCCTGTCTGCATTAGCGCCCACCATAGACTTGAGTATCTGGGGGGCGAACTATTTAGAGCAATTTAAAGCCACCAGCACTAAAATTGCGCAGATTTTTAATCGCCAGGAAGAACTTAAAAGTAAGTTGGACGATATAGACACACAAGTAGCGCAGATTCAGCAGCTCGCCAAAAGCGCTGGAAATGCCTTATTTATTTTAACCAATGGCGGCAAGATTAGCGCTTATGGGCCAGGCTCAAGATTCGGCTGGCTGCACGATGATTTAGGCATAACCCCCGCGATTGCCGATATCAAGGCGGCAACCCATGGCGACCCTATCTCTTTCGAGTTTATTTTAAAAACCGATCCGGATTGGATCTTTGTGCTAGATCGTGACGCAGCTATCGGCAAAGGTTCTGGGGCTGCCAAAGCGCTACTGGACAATGAACTGATAAATAAATCCAAGGCGGCACAGAATCGACAAATCGTCTATCTAAACGGTGCCAACTGGTACATTTTAGCCGGGGGCGTTAACGCAGTAGCCGCCAGTGTCACTGAAGTATTAACGGCATTAAAAAATAGCCACTAATGTACAAATTTAACCTCTGGGCACTGACGCTTGTGCTAGTGCTGGCTTTCAGCAGCTTACTGATCGGCAGCAGCTCGCTGAGTATGGATGCCGACTCATTAGATTTGTTACTCATCTCTCGCATCCCGCGAACCGCGGCTCTGATTTTATCCGGAACTTCGCTGGCAGTTGCCGGGGTTATCATGCAGCAATTGGCGCGCAACAAATTTGTCGAACCCACCACTACAGGCACTGTCGAGTGGGCTACTTTAGGCATGTTGTTGATGTTAATTTTTTTCCCGCAAGCCAGCGTCTTTTACAAGCTGCTGGTCGCCTGTTTGATGTCGGTCGTCGGCACTGCTATTTTTTTATTAATGCTGAGAAAAATTTCGCTGCGCTCAGATTTTTTAGTACCGTTAATTGGCATCATGTACGCAGGAGTGATGGCTGCCATTATTACTTTTATCGCCTATCGAACTGAGCTGCTGCAGTCGATCTGGATCTGGGTTCAGGGAGATTTTTCGATGATTTTGCGCGGACGCTACGAGTTACTCTGGCTGGCGGTCGGGCTGAGTGTGCTGGCCTATTTCATTGCAGACAAACTGACCTTGGCGGGACTTGGCAAGCAAGTGAGTATTAACTTAGGCTTAAACTACAATCTGACATTTACACTAGGTTTACTACTGGTTGCCCTGATTACCGGGGTCTCTGTGGTTAACTGCGGAGTAATCCCCTTTCTGGGCTTAGTAGTGCCCAATATGGTCAGTCTTTTGGTCGGCGACAACTTGCGCCGCTCGCTACCTTTGGTGGCGTTGTTTGGAGCAGCCCTGGTACTGTTTTGCGACATAATAGCCCGTCTGATCAACTACCCCTATGAAATTCCTATAGCAACCGTGATGGGCGTCATAGGCAGCGGTATTTTCCTCTATTTATTACTGGGAAATCGCCGCTATGCACATTAATAACATCGCTGACTTAGAACTGCCTGACACTGTTAAAAAAAGTCATCTGCGCTTGAAAATCAACTTAACTGCCAACCAGAGATTGTGCATAGCGACATTGTTGGCACTGTGCACATGCCTGCTTTATCTGAGCTACAATGTCACTGCCAGCTGGGAATTCACGCTGCAGTTTCGCGGTAAAAAACTGCTGACTTTTTTGCTTGTAGCGATTGCCATCAGCACTGCGACACTGCTGTTTCAGACTTTGAGCAACAATCGTATTATTACCCCGGCGATCATCGGCTTTGACTCACTGTATATCTTGATTCAAACCGCGCTGCTGTTTTTGCTCGGAGCTATGCAGTACACGCTGCTAAATGTCTACCTGAAATGGGCCCTAGAAATATCCCTGCTAGTACTGGCAGCCAGCTGCTTGTTCCAATGGTTGTTTGTTAAAAAACGCCACTCTCTGTATTTGTTAATTTTAATCGGCGTAGTGTTTGGGGTGCTGTTTCACAGCCTCGCTTCGCTGTTGATGCGGATGATGAACCCCGCTGAATTCACCTTATTAGAAGATTCAATGTTTGCCAGTTTCAATGCCGCGGATCCACATCTGCTACTGATTTCCACTATGCTTATCGGTTGTATTGGCGTCTTTGTCTGCAAATATCATCACCAGTATGATGTTCTGGCACTCGGCGAAGCTATCGCGATTAACTTAGGTATTAATCACCGGCGACTGAGTAGATTAACCTTGATTATTATTATCAGTCTTATCGGTCTCTCTACATCCCTGGTGGGACCTGTGACTTTCTTTGGTCTGCTGGTCGTCAACTTAGCTTACATAGTCAGCGCCAGTCATTTGCATCGTCACCTGATACCAATGGCTATCTGCTGCGCAATCATCACCTTGGTTGGCAGTGACGTACTGTTACAGCACTTTTTACACTACAGCGTTAAATTAAGCATTATCATCGAATTTGTCGGCGGCATATTCTTCTTAGTGCTAATTTTAAGAAACAAAATCAGATGATCCAGATTAACCTTTCCCCTAACTCGCAGAACAATATCAGATGATTCAAACCCAACAACTATGTTTGAGCTACGGTAGCACTGAAGTACTCAAAAACATAAACCTGACCTTTAAACCCGCCGGAGTCACGTCGATTATCGGCCCCAATGGCGCCGGCAAATCTAGTTTATTATCGCTGGTCTGTCGTTTGCAGCAGCCCACTAGTGGCTCTGTCACTTTGAACCGCGAGTTGCTAGGCCAGATAAAGAGCTCTGATCTTGCCAGGAAACTGGCGGTACTGCGCCAGGAAAACCACATAGTCGCCAGATTAACAGTAGAAGACTTAGTCTGCTTTGGTCGTTTCCCCTACCATCAGGGCAGACCAAGCGTTACTGATAAGGCCAAAATAGACAGTGCCATCGACTTCCTGGATTTGCAGCCGCTGCGGCTACGCTATATCAATGAGCTATCCGGCGGACAGCGACAGCGGGCGTTTATCGCCATGGTATTAGCTCAGGATACTCAATACTTGTTTTTGGATGAACCGCTCAATAATTTAGACATGAAACACAGTGTCAATATTATGCAGAGGCTGCAACAAGCGGCACAAGTAATGCACAAGAGCATTATCATGGTGATGCACGACATAAATTTTGCCGCCTGTTACAGCGACGAAATTATCGCCATGAAGCAGGGGCAAATAATTTATCAGGACTGCCCACAGATGATCATGCAGAGTCAGGTACTGGAAAAAATTTACGACATGCCGCTAAAAGTGGTTGAGATAGAAGGTCGACCGCTGTGTCTGTATTATCGCTAACGGCTACTCACAAGTTAGGCGAGAGAGCCGCGAGCTATAAGCCGCGGCTGGGCAAAAGACAATTTTCAAGCCTAGAAATCAGCCTGACGCTTTTCCAGGAAGGCCTGCATGCCCTCACTCTGTTCATCCGAGGCAAAGCTCAGTCCAAACAAATCACTCTCCATTGCACAGGCATTCTCCAGATCCAGATCTTGGCCGCGCTGCACTAACTCTTTGCTCAGTTTAACCGCTACCGGACCGTTGCTGCAGATCTTCGCCGCAAGCTTGAGACCTTGCTGCAGCAAATCAGCCTGTGGATAAACGTGGTTTACCAAACCTCGTTGCAGCGCTTCGTTGGCATCGACCATCCTGCCGCTGACCAACATTTCCATCGCCATCGCCCGCCCGACAATTCTCGGCAGTCGTTGCGAGCCGCCAAAGCCCGGTGTCACACCCAGACAGACTTCCGGCTGACCCAGCTTGGCGTTTTCTGAGGCCAAGATAAAGTCACAGCTTAAAGCCAGCTCACAACCTCCGCCTAAGGCGAAACCATTAACTAAGGCTATGGCCGGGATATCCAAGGTTTCAAAGCGGCGAAACACCGCTAGTGCCGTCTCAGAAAACTTCTTCGCCTGCAGCGGCGTTAAGTTTTGCATCTGCGAGATATCTGCCCCCGCTACAAAAGCTTTTTCACCGCTGCCTGTGACTAATAATACCCGGGCACTACTGTCATCAGCGACTACCTGTAGCGCTGCGGACATATCCAGTAATGTTTGCTGGTTCAAGGCATTCAGCACTTTAGGTCTGTTGATTGTCAGACAGTAAACATTGCCATCAAGTTTCTCTAATAAAACATTCTCAAACTGGTCCATTATCTATTCCTCTAAATTTGTACTTAACAGATTACTATCAATCATAGTCAAAAAATCCACGGCCGCTCTTACGTCCGTTATAACCGGCATCTACCATTTGTTTTAACAGTGGGCAGGGACGGTATTTACTGTCACTGAAGCCCTCGTAGAGAACCTGCATGATACTCAGACAAGTGTCTAGCCCTATCAAATCCGCTAGCGCCAGAGGCCCCATCGGATGAGCTGCCCCCAGTTTCATCGCCTGATCAATTTCTTCGGCGCTGGCCACCCCTTCATACAAAGTAAAAATAGCTTCATTAATCATCGGCATTAATATGCGATTGACGATAAAGCCCGGACGGTCCTGGGAAGTGACTGCAATTTTATTTAACTTGTCTGCTAGCTGCAGTACACCTTGGTAAGTCTGATCATCGGTCTGCAACCCCCTGATCACTTCTATTAACTTCATCAGTGGCACTGGATTCATGAAATGCAGACCTATGACCTTCTCGGGCCTCTCGGTCGATGCCGCCAATCGGGTAATAGAAATAGAAGAAGTATTAGTTGCCAAAATAGTGCTGGGAGGACAAATTTTGTCTAATTGGGAAAATATCTTATGTTTGAGTTGTTCGTTTTCAGTGGCGGCCTCTACTACTAACTGTGCACTTATCAGCGCACTAAAGTCGGTGCTACCTTTAATCCGGCCGCTGATTAGCTCCGCAGATTCATTTAGCAGATCTTTTTCCGCCAGTTTTGCCAGCGAGCGCTTTAAGGTTGCAATACCACGCTCGATCGCCGCGCTATCTATGTCATTCAATATGACTTTATAACCTGCAGTGGCAAAGACTTGTGCTATCCCCTGACCCATTTGCCCAGCGCCAATCACCGCGATTGTTGTAAAGTTCATGCTACTTCCTCTGTCGCTATTATTTTGAAACTATTTTATACCTAAAGCATTTATAAAAACAATGCTACTTTAGGACCGTATCCAGCTTATAAAAAAATTGCTGCTATGCTGCCTGAATCTGAGCTACTGTGTTTTTATGCTTGGAAATATGCGAACATATCGCCAACAACAATTAAAATATATTAACATTCTTTAGCAGCAACCACTGACTATGCCTAATTCCTCAAAAACCAGACAGTTCAGCGCCAGTATGCTCGATACTAACAGTGCATTTTTACCTGCAGGCACGACACCGTCGAAGACCATCAAAGTAGGGTTTATCCTGCTGCAGCACTTCTCCATGATGTCTTTTACCGCCGCTGTTGACGTACTGATAACCGCCAATTTAGTCCAATCTAAAAATCTTTTCACTGTGCAAAGTTATGCCCTGCAAGCCTGCAGTGTCACCAGTGACTTGGGGATTGATATTGCCGTTAATGGTCCTATCTCAGAGATTCAACTTCGCGGCGAGGATGCGCTGGATATACTGATAGTCTGCGGGGGTCTGCGCTGTACTTTTCACCCAGAACCTAAGTTGGATCGACTACTGCAAGCAGCCGATAGTAAGCAGCTACTGCTTGGCAGTTTATGGAATGGCGCTATCGCGTTGGCCCAGGCCAACACTTTGCACAACTTGCCCTGCGCCCTGCATTTAGACAATCACGCACTGATGCAAGAGCAGCACTATAGCGTCAACCTAGCCCGCTGCAGCTATAGTATTACCGAAAAACATATTAGCTGTGTAGATGCCATCGCTGCACTGGAGATGATGCTAAAAACCGTTGAACGATTAAAAGGCCCTGACATCGCCCGCGCCGTTAAAGAAATTTTGAGCTGTAGCAGATCTCTTGATCAGGACACTGATCAATTAGTGCAAAGTGGCGATAGCGAGAGTTTTCCCGAGAAACTGCGCAGTGCTATTGCGCTGATGAACAATAACATCGAAGAGCCGATAGCGATTGAGGAGATGGCGAGTTATCTGAAAGCCAGTAGACGGCAAATTGAACGTTTATTCAAACTGCACTTACACACTTCTCCATCCAGACACTATTTAGAAATACGCCTGACTTATGCCAGGCGCCTGCTGCTACAAAGCGATGACTCTATCACTAACATCGCCATCGCCTGTGGCTTTGTCAGTAGCAATCACTTTAGCAATTGCTTTCGCGACTATTTCAAAGCGGCCCCCAGCACTTGTCGCAAGAGAAAACCGCAAGACAATTAAAAGCTGAACTGCTTTTGCAGCTTTTAAACAGCCGCAACAGAACAGCGCATAATAATTAAAGACTGAAAAGCTTTCGCTGCTAATTAATAGCCTTTCTCTGTGCTGTCGCGACAGCACAGAGATTGAACCCTAGCTATATCTTATATCCACAAAAACAGCGCGCAGGAAGCGGTCAATGTACCGGTGCCGCGGGTAAATAATTTCCAGCGTAAATCTGTGGACAGGAATCGTCGAATTGCCTGTCCCGCCAACAGCCAGGGAATGATAGAAATAAAACTTAGCGGTGGAATGATCACTATAATCATCCACAACAGATCAGCATTGGACTCCAGAGCCACTAAAATTAGGCTGACCAGCGCCAGGGTTGCGGTAATCGCTTTAGGATTGGCAAACTGGAACATCGCCGCAGACATAAAGCGCATTGGCTTAGAAGCGGCCCGATCCGCCTGAGTGTTACTGGCATTGGCCATTTTCCAGCCGATCATTACCAACCACAGCGATCCAGTAATTTTAAGCACTAACATCAGCTGTGGGTAGGCATCAATCAGCGGCTTAAGCCCCAGAACCGCCACACCGTTTAACAGACAAGTGCCAAAAATAATGCCCAATAGGTGCGGTAAGGTTTTCCTGAAACCAAAGTTCGCCCCTGAGTAAACTAACATCATATTATTGGGGCCGGGTGTTGACCACATAGTGTAGGCAACTAATACAAATGGGCTGAGCAATTCTATATTCGACATCTGATACCTCTGTGCAATAAGCCAAATGGGCTAATTTTTCTTTACCGGCTGACAGTATAAGCTTAAGCTACCTGTAGACACAGATACAATAAATGGATTATTTGATGGGTACAGAGAATAACAACCTGCCGAGCTACTTGCGCATCGCCCAAAAAATTGAGCGGCATATATTGCAGGGAAAAATCGGCAAAGGGCATAAGCTGGGGTCGATTCGAAAGATGGCAAAACGAGAAGCCGTCAGTATCAATACTATCCGCTCGGCACTAGAAACCTTGACCCAGAGCGGCATTATCAATAGTGTGCCGCGCATTGGTTTTGTGGTCAGTTATCACCGAGCAGACGCCGATAACTCCCCGTTTGAAAATTTCACCCCGGATAGCCGTTTAGCTGAGCCCTCCAAACGCTGGCTAACTACTATGGTGATGGGCAATCGCGGCAGCAATCCGCACTTTCATATGGCAGTGCCCACTGACAGTAAAATGTTCATGAGCTTTCAACGTCAGTTTCAACAGGCGGTCATGCAAAACCTTAAGCGTGAAACCGACAATTCCTCTGGCTATAGCAAATTGCGCAAGACCCTTAGCGAGCATTTAGCGCTGCGCAATTGCCACGTCAATGCCGCTGACATCCAAATAACCAACGGTTGCCAACACGCTTTAGAGCATGCACTGCGAGTACTGTGTAAAGCGGGGGATACTGTGGCTATCCCGGTACCTGCTTTTCCCGGATACTTTGCCTTACTGGGGGTATTGGGACTAAAAGCACTGGAAGTTCCGATGTCACCCCTGGGGCCGGACCCTGAAATACTAGAGCAGGTGATGCGCGATAGCGCGGTGAAAGCTGTAATAATTAACCCCAATTGCCACAACCCAACAGGCATTACCTTATCGGATACCTATAAACAACGAATTGCAGACTGGGCGACAAAGTATCAGACGCCGGTTATTGAAGATGACATTAACTCTATGCTCAACTTTGTCGGCAATCCCAGTAGCCTTATCTCCAGCTACGACCAACAGGGCTGGTGTTTAATGGTCAGTTCTATTTCCAAAGTATTAGGTGATACGGAGCGTATCGGCTGGGGTTGCCCGGGACGCTTTAAAACAGAATATATGACCCAGTTCGCCGTTAGCCAGATAAGCAGTTCTTATTTTTCGCAACAGGCACTGAGCCGTTATTACCTGGGGTCTGTATATCAAAACCAGTTGCGCAACTGGCGCCTACAGATAAAAGTTGCCACTACTGCTGTCTCCTTGCGATTGTACAAAGAGCTCGGCGAGAACATTCAGATAACCCAGTCCACTGGCGGGGATGCTCTGTGGGTTAAGCTGCCGGGTCAGCTCAGTGCCCAGCAGCTTTTGGACAATGTCGATCTGCAAAAAATTGATTTTCTCAGCGGCGAACTGTTTAGTTTAGAGCCGCGCTTTAAGCAATTCATCCGCCTGACCATCATGCCACCTTTTGAAGATGGCACTTTGCAGGGAATCGATCACTTAATAGCAACGATTAAACAGGCGCTGTAAGCCAAGTTCTACATATATTTAGAACCTCTAGTCAGCGCGTTTCACTGCTGGCTTTTTTCCCGATAAAAACCCTTTCGCGTTATATAAATTTCCTAATAACATCAGTGTGCCACCAACAATCAGAGCAATCTCAAATGCTTCTGCGTATAAAAGAACCCCTAACAATGCGATAAAGGGAAGCCTGAGAAAATCCAGTGTAGCAATCGTTGTTACTTCGGCGTGTTGCATAGCTTTGATTGTGCAAAAGTGCGCCGACAGCGCGGCCAGCCCTACAACACTTAACCACAGCCACTGTATTCCCACCGGGGTAACCCATTCCTGAATAGACATAACGAGTCCTATAGGCAATTGGATCACGCACATATAAAACAATATAGAGATAGGCTTCTCAGAGGCTGACAGGTATTTGGTGGCCGAGTAAGAGATGGCGAAAGTTATAGCTGCACCTAGTACAACCAATGAGGCTATATCTATAATGGCATAGCCGGGTTGCACGATGATTAACACGCCCAAAAGACCGAAGCAGATAGAGACGATTTTTCTCTGGGTAATTTTTTCACCGAGAAAAAGCGCGGCAATGATTAA
>ASZI01000116.1 GCA_000416315.1 Osedax symbiont Rs2
TACAAGTTCCACACAAATGATAGATAGAGCCGGCATTTTTGCGAAAGTATTCAAGCATGCTGGCATCGTCAAAAACATCTTCGCCCGGCGATACTTCCTCAAGGGTAATGGCTTTCAATGCCGGAGCCTGCATTATTTTACGCACTAATTTGCAGCCCTGTAATACCTCTTGTCGGTCTTTGTCGGTGGATAGATAGTTGGGCTTAATTAATGCATCGTCCCGGCTATTAGCAGAGGCAATTTCAATACTTCCCCTGCTGCTGGGGCGACAGCTATTAAAGGCGACTAAGAAACCGGAGTACGGTTCAGGCACTAATCGGGCGTTGGCATCTGTTGGGATCCGATATGACATAGGGTTAAAATAGAGCTGGATATTAGGGCTGGGCTCGCTCTCGTTGCCCTTGAAGAATCCACCGGCCTGGTTAACGCTCAGCGACAGTTGTCCACTGCGATTATAAGCGTATTGCAGCGCCGCCTTTGCCTGGCCAAACAGTGACCCGAAGTCGTCGTTTAAGGTTTTTACCTTGGCTTTATAATAAAAACTGGCACACAGATGATCTTGTAGATTTTGCCCTACTGCAGGCAAGTGCTCGACCAGTGCTAGCTGATGTCTGGCCAGTAATTTCTTGTCTGCTACCCCGGATAACTGTAATAGTTTAGGGGAGCCTACAGCCCCTGCACAGAGAATGATTTCCCGCGTGGCAGTAAAAACAGTCTCTTTAGTCGCGTTTTTTAGCCCCACGGCAACAGCGCGCTTATGTTGATCAAAGACGATTCTATCGACACTTAAGTTACGCTTGAAATGCAGGTTTTTTCGTTTCAGTGCAGGTTTGAGGTACGCTGAATTACTGGAGTCGCGCTGACCTTTACGGATGTTGGCCTCGTAGACACCAGCCCCTGCAAACTCTGCGCCATTAAAACCATGATTGATTTTATAACCTAATTGCTGCGCGCCTTTGAGATAGTAGTCACAGAGTTTGTGTGCAGCATCTTTCATCTCAGTGATGGCTATTTTGCCGCTAGAGCCATGATATTGACTGTCGCCTTGTGGGTGTTGTTCGAGCTTTTTAAAGTAGGGCAAAACATCGTTATAACACCAACCCGAATTACCCGCTGCTGCCCAACTATCAAAATCCGCAGCGGCGCCACGCACATAGATCATTGCATTTATAGAGCCGGACCCCCCTTGCACTTTTCCTCTTGGGGCATACATTTTTCGACCGGCCATGGCCGTCTCGGGCTCTGTGTAGTACATATAGTTGTATTTGGGATGATAATAGGTTTTAGCAAAGCCCACAGGTAGCTTGATCCAGGGACTAGTATCACGACCACCGGCCTCAATTATCAGGACTTGGTACTGGCCAGATTCAGAGAGGCGGTCGGCGAGGATACAGCCAGCGGAACCCGCTCCAACTATGATAAAATCGTAATTCATATCGATACTCAAATTATTGCTTAGCAGGCGTGTGAGCGGGGCCTTTCCAGCTCTGATCGGATTGTTGCCTGTTGTCATATGGTTTTGCATCCATCGACAAATGCAACGTTTTACCAGTATAGGGAGAGTGTGCCTTAACGGCTTCCATATTCAGCTCGATCCCCAAACCTGGCTTGCTGGAGGGGATGATATAACCGTCTTGCCACTGTATTTTCTCTTCAACTATCAAAGCGTGAAAACCATCCCAAGTGCCTATGCTCTCTTGAATTAAAAAATTCGGGGTTGCTGTTGCCAGCTGGATACTGGCGGCAGCCCCTATAGGACCATTGTAAAGATGCGGCGCAATCTGGCAGTAATAGACCTCGGCGATAGCGGCTATTTTTTTTGCCTCTAATATTCCGCCAACCCGGCCTAAGTTCATTTGCAAGATAGCAGCGGCGCCATTTTTTAATACATCGTGAAATTCATACTTAGTGGTAAGGCGTTCACCTGTCGCCACCGGAATACTGGTTTGTCTGGCGACGCGGGCCATTGCCTCTGCCTGACCTGGGGGGACCGGTTCTTCAAACCACAGCGGGTCAAAGGGTTCAAGACGCTGCGCTAAGCGAATTGCCGAGGCGGGGGTCATCTGTCCGTGAGTACCAAACAGCAGATCACAGTTGTTACCAACGGCGTCGCGAATTCTACGACAAAACTCGGCCGACTTATCCAGTGCTTCCAGGGATATCTGCTGTCCCGAGTAGGCAGTGTAAGGACCTGCTGGGTCAAATTTAAGGGCGGTAAAACCTAGCTGCATATCCTTTTGCGCACACTCGACTGCGAGTTCAACATTATCATAATCAAAATCACCTTCTGTGTTGGCGGGATAAAGGTAAGTGTAACAGCGCAGTTTTTCATGCACTTTACCGCCGATCAACTCATAGACAGGTTTTCCCGCTGCTTTGCCGACAATGTCCCAGCAGGCCATCTCCAGGCCACTGGTAACCCCCATCATGGTTAAGTCCGGACGTTGGGTAAAACCGCTGGAATAAGTTTCACGAAAGAAACGTTCAATATGATGCGGGTCATAGCCTTTAAGATAACGGCCAAAAACATCTTCAATCGCTGCCACCATCACAGTGGGATGAAAGGAGGCGGCGTAGACCTCGCCAACACCTTGAATACCACAGTCGGTAGTCAGCTTGACAAAAATCCAGTACATGCCACCGATGTGCGGGGCAGGCGTTGCAACTACGTGTGTTTCACAGGAAATAACTTTCATCATGGTACCCAATTGTCGCTGATCTGTTGTTTAGCCTAATTCCAGCTCACTAGCTGCGCTGCCAGTAAGTGTTGCTAGTATTTCATAACCACTAATCGTGTCTGAGTATATTCGAGCATGCCATGTTTGCCATCGTCTCCCCCTAATCCGGAGCGTTTCCAGCCGGCGTGATACCCTTGATAAGGGTCTGCAGGAGTGCGGTTGATGTAAACTTCCCCTGCCTCTATATTATTGGCTACTTTCATTGCAGTACGGTAATTTTCAGTATAAATGACCGAGGCCAGACCAAACTGGTGATCGTTTGCCAGCGCCAATGCCTGATCCGAGTCTGAGTATTTAAGCACCGGCAGCACCGGGCCGAAGATTTCCTCTTGCACAATTTCCATATCTTGACGGCAGTTAGTGAGTAAAGTCGGCGGATAAAAGTGCCCACTACCTTGGGGAATGAAACCACCGACTTCCAAGGTGGCACCATCATCGATTGCTCTGGCCACCATTTGATGGATATTCAAACGGGCATTTTCGTTGATTAACGGTCCCATAAAATCGGGGTTCTCAGAGCGATCTCCAAATTTTAAGTCTCTCATATGCTGACGCAGTAGCGCGACAAACTGATCATAGATATCTTCATGCACATAAACCCGTTCAACGGCTGTGCAAAGTTGCCCGCAGTTGGTGGTGGTTGAGCTGACGATCTCCCGGGCAGCAGTTTGTAAATCGGCATCTGCCTCGACGATGGCTGGGGTTTTACCACCGAGTTCCAGTGATGATTTAGCAATATTGACCTGTGAATATTCAAGTACTTTTCTGCCGGCGCCAACGCTGCCAGTTAAAGTGATCATGCCGACTTTGGGGTGGGTACAGACCCGCTCTGCAATGGTGTGATCCATGCTTAGAATATTCACTACTCCCGCAGGGATCCCAGCATCCTGGACGGCTCTGGCAATAGCAAATGCGGAGCAGGGGGTGTTGTTGCTGGGGCGAACCACTACAGTATTACCGGTAATAAGTGCGGGCGCGATTTTCCTCAATAAGGTATACACCGGATAATTAAAAGGAATTAAGCAAGCGACAACACCTATAGGTTCGCGTTGTAATAGCAAACTCTCAGAGGGTGAGTCGCTGGGAATGATCTCTCCTTCGATACGCCGCGCCCACTCGGCGTGATAGCGGGTAATGTCAGCCCCATACACGGCTTCATTGGTAGCATCTCCAAGGCTCTTACCCGACTCCAGCGCCAGCGCCTGGCCTATTTCATGTTTACGTATTAACAGAGCGTCTGCGAGGCGATGCAAATAGCTGGCGCGCTCTACGCTGGTCAATAAACGCCAGTCGCGCTGCGCTGCACTGGCAGACAGTACCGCATTACTGGCCTCTTCAGAACTGGCCAGGGGAACTTGGGCAACTAAATCGCCATTGGCTGGATTGTAAACAGGCAGGCTCTGACCGCTGTTTGAGAGAGTAAATTGACTGTTTATATAATTTCTTTCAACTTTCATGACTATTGCCTTAAATTCAATAAGATCATCCTAAGAGCTGAAAATCATACTGTCAAATATGTTTCTGTATATAGAATTTTTATTCCATATATGAAAAACCATCAATTTAAGATGAAATCTTTTATGATAAGTGGCAGTTGTACAAAATGACCAAAAAAAGCTTGGCGATATTGCATAAAGAGCAAAATAAATACTGCTGTAAGAAAATCAGTTACCGAAAATTATTAAATTTAATTTTCATACAATGGGATTTCTGCAGTAAAGCATCAAAGTATTGATTAATAATTTTATATACAGAAAGGGGTTGATAGCGTGACAATAAATAAAGTGACAGTGTCACAAAAAAAACCAGGGAAATCCAAAGCCCCGGCCGTGGATAGTTCTATCTTGATGTTAGATCTGCTCGCCAGCACCACTTATCCATTAACACTTACTGAAATGTGCGCTCAAACCGCTATCCCTCTGGCCAGTGGGCATCGAATCATCAGTGTGCTGTTAGAGCAGCAAATGGTAGCTTTGGATCCCGGGCGAAAAAAATCTTACTGTCTAGGCTCTAAGATTTTTCAGATAGCGTCTACGGTTTACAATAGGCAAAGCATCATTCCATTTTTTTACCCGATTGCAGAAATTCTTAAAAACGAGCTGCATAAATCGGTTTTTCTGTGCATGCCGGTGGGCAGCAAAGTGGTGGTCATATCAAAAGTTGAGTCATCGATTAATCAGGCGATTAACTTATTTATTGGCCAGACATTAGCCATGCACAGCTCGGCATCAGGGCAGGCGATTTTGTCGATGTATAGCCAGCAAACCCAACAAAGCTATATGCAGATAGAACAAAAACAAGATCCTAATATTACTCTACAGTTTGCTCAAATTGAGCAGAGTATAGCGCGCTCTAAGTTACTGGGTTACAGCGTGGCCCACGATCAGGCAGACCCTCAAGTGAGCCACATCGCAGCGCCAATTTTAAATTTAAGAAATGAGCCTGTCGCTGCCATCGGCATTGCAATGACGAGTGAAGGCTTGAGTCCCCAGCTATCGCGAAGTTACTCAAAAAACCTGATCCAGGCAGCGCGCCAGCTATCCTCCCGAATTATCTAGTCTTTGTTACAGGTCGGTGACTGGTTAGTTTATTTTACCCATCAGTAAAAAAAATTCAATTGTCAGTGCTATGAGCAAAATTTAGTCTAGTT
>ASZI01000117.1 GCA_000416315.1 Osedax symbiont Rs2
GCTTGTAAGGATTACTGATGGCTGACGAAGAAAAAACCGAAGAGACCCCAAAGAGCTCAAAAAAGCTATTGATCATCATAATAGCAGCGGCAGTTATTTTGTTAGGCGGTGGTGGTGTTGGGGCTTTTTTCCTGATGGGTTCTGATGACGATGAAGTAGTAGAAGAAGTCAGGTTGCCAGCCGTCTATACCCATATACGCACAAAAAGTGGCAGGCCAATGTTTGTTTCAACTGTTTTGTCCGATGACGAGCGCACTCATTATTTACAAGCATATGTGGTTGCTAAGAGCAGAGATCCTCTGGTTGCCCCGGCATTAGAAAAACATATGCCATTGATCGTTTCCAGATTAAATACCATGTTTTCAACCCAAGAGTTTGCTAAGCTTAGCACAATTGAAGGTAAACAGAATTTGCGCAGTGATGCGACCAAACTCCTGCGCGAAATCTTGCAACAGCGCATTGATATTCCAGGGGTCGAAGAAGTATTATTTACCAACTTTGTAATGCAATAGTGAAGCACATAAAAACAATGTCTAAAGATGCTCTTTTTAGCCTTTTTATAAGGCAAACTAATTAATGTCAGTAAAAGATTTACTATCACAAGATGAAATCGATGCACTATTACATGGCGTAGACGATACTGACGACGACGGGTCAGATGAATCAGCTGCTGCAGAAGATACTGACGGTGTCAGGGAATACGACTTAGCAAGTAACGAGCGAGTGGTACGAGGTAGGATGCCTACCTTGGAGTTAATCAACGAGCGCTTTGCTCGAAACGCGCGCAACAGTATTTATAACTTATTGCGCAGCGCCGCTGATGTAGCCGTTGAAGATATCCAGTTTTTGAAATATGGCGATTATGTTCACACATTATACGTGCCCAGTAGTATGTGTGTAATGAAAGTGGATCCGCTTAAAGGTTCAGGCCTATTTATCATGGACGCTAAACTTGTTTTTAAGCTGGTGGATAATTTCTACGGTGGTGACGGGCGACATGCGAAGATAGAGGGACGTGATTTTACCCCGACAGAAAACCGTCTGGTGTTTAAGTTATTGGAATCATTATTTCTTGATTTGACAGATGCCTGGGAACCGGTTATCGACCTTAGATTTAAACGTATAGGCCATGAGGTTAATCCGGGCATGGCCAATATGATCAATCCATCTGATGTGGTTGTGGTCTGTACTTTTCAGGTCGATTTAGAAAGTGGTACTAGTGAATTCCACATTGTTTACCCCTATTCAATGTTAGAGCCAATTCGTAACGAACTGGTCTCAGGTATGCAAAAAGAAGAGTCGCATGAAGACGAGCGCTGGCAGCAGTCCCTTCAGAGGGAAACCTTGCTGGCTAAATTAGCTATGAATCTTACTGTGGCTCAGCGGGAGGTAACCCTCGCTGATATCGTAGAACTTCGTGCAGGTGATGTTATTCCAGTTGAAATTCCGGAACTATTACAGCTGCGGGCAAACAGAGTACCAGTGTTTAACTGTAAATTAGGGACTTCACGGGGCAATTTAGCCGTGAAAATATTAGATAAAATTGATCATTCTGAGTGATGTTACATGAGCGTTAAAAGTTATATATTTAAATTATTTGTCCTTGGTATGGAGTCAGCATGAGTGATGAAACAGATAATGCAGTAGACCAAGAATCTATGGCTGACGATTGGGCCGCTGCGATGGAAGAGCAAACAGGTGCTGAGGACGACACAGCTAGTCAGGAAGCTAAACCTGTTGATCTGGATGAGTTAAATGACGAAGCTATCCCGCTTGGAGATCCTAAACTTGATGTGATTTTGGATATTCCTGTGACCTTGTCCATGGAAGTGGGAAATACTGAAATTGCCATTCGAAACTTGCTGCAACTGAGCCAGGGATCTGTAGTCGAACTCGACAGAGTCGCTGGAGAACCACTGGATGTGAAAGTCAATGGTACACTAATTGCCCATGGTGAAGTGGTTGTACTCAATGACAAATACGGCATCAGGTTGACCGATGTGATTAGCCCACAGGAAAGAATAAAGCGATTACGTTAATGGCCTATGTATGCTGGTTTAAAAGAGCTTTTGTGCTGTTATTGCTGTTATCTTTTAACATATCAGCGGTTGAGCAGAACGCCGCTACCGCCAATCTGGAGTTACCTAGTTCAGATATGGGGGCCTCAGTTATGCAAATGGCGTTAGGTTTAGTTTTTGTATTGGGGATTATATTTTTATTAGCCTGGCTGATGCGCAGGGTGACCGGCATTCAGGGCTCCAAACAGCATATAAAAATTCTCTCGGCGATTAATGTAGGTACCCGCGAGCGGGCGGTGCTTGTAGAAGTCGCAGGAGAGCAGCTATTGCTAGGTGTTGCCTCAGGCCATGTAAGCTTGTTGCATAAAATTACTAACCCGATAGTGCTCGATAATAGCAGTGATTTTTCTAGTAGCTTACAAGCGGCTGCTGTGAAACTAAAACAACAGACAATGAAAACAAAAAAATAGAGCGTTGTCTGTAGATCAAAGCTATCTCTCCAATCTTAGCCAATTTTTATGATATAGGATTTTGCCATCGATGATTAAGTTGTTCACAATTGCTTTGGCAGTGCTCTTTCCCCAGCTACTTTTTGCTGCAGATATAGGTATCCCGGCTGTCAGTCTCTCGATAGCTGAAGATGGTACACAAAATTATTCGGTAACTATCCAGATACTCGTATTGATGACCATGCTGACATTCCTGCCAGCGATGATCATGATGATGACTTCTTTTACCCGAATTATTGTAGTCTTTGCAATATTACGGCAGGCCATGGGGCTGCAATCCACACCTTCTAACCAAGTTCTGGTCGGCCTGGCGATGTTCCTGTCATTCTTCATAATGAGCCCAGTATTAGATAAAGTGAACGCAATAGCGGTTCAACCTTACATTAATGAGGAGCTGGCACCACTGCAGGCTTTAAGAGCCGCTGAGGGACCGTTTCGAGAATTTATGATGGCTCAGACCCGCGAGTCAGATTTGAATTTGTTCCTAAAAATAGCGGACATTCCCGCCCTCTCTACTGCCGCCGATGTGCCTTTTTCAGTATTAGTACCCGCCTTTGTCACCAGTGAATTAAAAACTGCTTTTCAGATTGGCTTCATGTTGTTTATTCCTTTTTTGGTGATAGATTTGGTGGTTGCAAGTGTTTTAATGGCGATGGGTATGATGATGTTGTCACCGGTTATCATTTCACTGCCTTTTAAGATCATGCTGTTTGTTTTAGTTGATGGCTGGGCTATGATTGTCGGTACACTCGCTTCTAGTTTTAGGATGTAGGGGGCTACCATGACACCGCAGTACGTACTTGACCTTTTTGGAGAAGCTTTTTGGACTGTGGTGATGCTGGTCAGTATGATCGTACTGCCGAGCCTGTTAATGGGTTTGGTGATAGCGACTTTCCAGGCGGCTACTCAGATAAACGAACAGACTTTGAGTTTCCTGCCACGCCTACTGGTAATCATTTTTGTGATTATGATCATGGGACCTTGGATGGTGACTAAATTCACCGATGTATTCAGGTTGATCTTCGATTCAATCCCCATAGTTATAGGTCTTTAGTACATGTTTGATCTCAGCTTTCTGCAAATGGAGCAGATGGTGGGAGATTTTTTCTTACCCTTCTTTCGCATTGCAGCTTTCATGATGTCGATGCCACTTATCAGTACCCAATACGTTCCTAAGACCATCAGACTCATTTTAGCGATATCCTTCAGTGTCGTGATAGTGCCAGTATTACCGGCTGTCCCGCTGATTGATGGACTGTCGCTGTCAACTTATTTTCTAGTAGCTGAGCAGATGTTAATTGGCGTCACTATCGGTTTTTCGCTGCACGTGATGTTTCAAATATTTGCCATCGGCGGGCAGATGATCGCCAACCAGATGGGCCTGGGTTTTGCCTCAGTCAACGATCCGGCCAATGGAGTTTCCATTGTGGTGGTCGGCCAATATTATATGATGATGTCAATGATGTTATTCGTCACTATGAATGGTCATTTGATTATGTTCCAAACACTGGCAGAGAGCTTTACAGTGCTGCCGATAGGGGTTTCTGCACTGGATAAAATTCAGTTATGGCAGATAGTTAACTCGGCTACTTGGATGTTTCAAGCTGCAGTTGTGATGGCGTTGCCGGCTGTGACGGCACTGTTGATTGTCAATGTAACATTTGGCGTGATGAGTAAAGCGGCACCGCAGTTAAACATTATTGCAGTAGGTTTCCCCTTTACCATGACTTTAGGTATATTCATTACCTGGATGACCTTTTCCGGCTTCCTCGGGCAGTTTGAAAAAATTAGTGCCCACGCGCTGGCTTTTGCCGGTCAAATACTAACAGCCCAGTGAGAGTCTAATGGCAGAAGATAGCGGCCAGGAAAAAACCGAAGACCCCACCCCCAAGCGCCTGAAAGAGGCGCGTGAAAAAGGCGATGTTCCCCGATCTAAAGAGTTAAATACAATGCTACTGTTGTTGGTGGCTGCCGCTGCGGTACTGCTTTTTGGTGCCCAGACGATTACTGACTTAGGGGTGATGATGGTCGATAATTTCTCGCTGAGTCGCGAGGAGGCGTTTGATGAAAAATATCTACTGATAAATTTCTCGTCATCGGTTGTTGAAGCTATTTGGGCTGTTATGGCATTTATGGCGGTGGTGTTAGTGGCCGCTTTGGTAGGGCCTATTAGCTTAGGCGGATGGAACTTTAGTACCCAGGCAATAGCGCCTAAAGGTAGCAGAATGAATCCATTCGCAGGACTTAAAAGGATGTTCTCGCTAAAATCTTTAGTAGAGCTGGCAAAGGCCATCGCCAAGTTTTCAATAGTAACTGCACTGGCCTTATATTTTTTAAATACAGTGCGAAACGACCTTTACGATTTAGGTAAGATGGATGTGTTTGTGGCTATGTCGGAGTCGATCTCTCTGATCGGCTGGGCGTTTTTGATCATCAGCTTGAGTTTGATAATTATCGCCTTAGCCGATGTCCCTTACGTGCTTTATGAATCGGCGGAAAAGTTGAAAATGACTTTGCAAGAAGTCAAAGATGAGATGAAAAATACCGAGGGTAAACCGGAGGTTAAAGGCCGAATAAGGCAAATGCAGCGCGAGATATCACAGCGACAGATGATGAAAGATGTGCCTCAAGCAGACGTGGTAATTACCAACCCTACCCATTACTCGGTAGCACTAAAATACGAAGACAATCACAGAAACGCTCCGATTATTGTTGCTAAAGGAGCTGATTTTATCGCTTTAAAAATCAGAGAAGTGGCAAAAGAAAATAACGTACCAATACTACAGTCACCGCCTCTTGCCAGGGCATTGTATTACAGCTGCGAAATTGGTGAAGAAGTCCCCACTGGCCTGTTTAAGGCTGTCGCCCAAGTGCTGGCTTATGTCTTCCAGTTGAAGCGTCACCGTGCGCAAAGCGCAGAAAAGCCAAACATGCCTAAAGAGCGAGATATTGAAATTCCGGACGAGTTTCGTCGCGATAGCTAAGTGACAACTGCTTTGGTTTTATCTCTAGTAGAATGATACCGGCAGGAAAAAACTCAACTGGTATCTTTCGTCACTGCTTAAAAATTGGTTCTTATGATACAGGGCAAATGCCGGTGTAGTTGTGGCAATCAATCCGGAATTGGGTAACCACTGCTGTAATATCTTACTCATGCAGGGGAAGAGCTCTCCATATCTGCCGGAAAAATCAAAGCGTGCATGTAGCCCTCCCGGTATCACCGTAGAGTTAACCAAGCCCCTCTTGGTAAGTGGAGCATCTATTTCAATACAGGCCACATAGCGACATTGATCGAGAGGCGTTTGGGTTGGGTTAGAGTGATGCAAACCCAGCTGATTGCCCTGCTCAAATCCTTCTGCTATCGCCCAGGCCTGCAGTAGCTGCCAGGTCTTTTTGATACCTCTGTTGTAGCCTAAGTGCCTTATATAGGCGATATGCCGGTCCGGCAAATGAACATACTGAACTTGTGGAAGCGCCTTGCAATAGATCCGCCTATAGTGGCTGGCTAATTCAGGGGCTTGTAAATAGGGAGGGCTGGTCGAATTTTCTTTGAGTGTTCTCCACTGTCCGGGTGTGACCAGAAACTGCTTTTTAAATGCCTGACTAAAAGAAGATAAAGAGTGAAAGCCGCACTTTGCTGCTATTTCAATGATTGCTTGCTGTGGGTTAAACATCAGGTGATTGGCGGCTGATTCCAAGCGAATTCTGCGTACATACTGATTTACAGGCTCACCGACAATTGCCTGGAAAAGGCGGTGAAAGTGCTGTTGCGAATACCTGGCTTGAGCAGCTAAAGTTGCAGCTGTTAGGCTTCTGTTAATATCGCTGTGAATGTATTGCAGGGCATCGTTGACTCTGCTGGTCTGTTGAAAATTTGGCATTTTTAATTTAATAGCATATATCGACATACAAGAAGGGTTATATCGACAACCCTCAACCCAGAGCAAAGGATATGCTGAAGTTTCTAATAAGTCAATTTAGGAACCTATAATGATTACCGCATCAGCAGTACAAAAACTAAGGCCTTCATATATAAGAGAAATACTTTCGGCTAGCCAAAGTGATGGGGTGATTTCATTTGCCGGGGGACTACCTGCTACCGAGAGTTTTCCTCTGGATCTAATGCAACAGGCATTTTCTGACCTAACCCAGCACAGTGGACTATTTCAATATGCGCAGGCGCAGGGCTACCCACCACTTCTGCAACACCTTAAACAGAGCTATGGAGTAATTGAAAGCCATGATCTGCTAATGACCAGTGGCTCCCAACAAGGGCTAGACTTAATAGCGCGCGGTTTTTTAAACCCGGGTGACAAAGTGGTGGTGGAGTACCCCAGTTACCTGGGAGCACTGCAAGTTTTTCAATTGGCCCAGGCAGAATTGTTAACTGTACCGCAATTGTCGCAAGGTCCTGATTTAGTAAAACTGCAGCAATTATTTGCAACAGGAAATGTCAAATTCTTTTATTTGATCGCTGATTTTCATAATCCAACTGGGATCAGTTACAGTCTAGAAATTCGCCAAGGTATTGCAAAACTTTGCCGGCAATATCAAGTCACCATCATTGAAGATGCCCCTTATAGAGAACTGAGATTCAGGGGGGAAACACTGCCTATGGTTTCATCTTTCTATCCACAGGGGTCTATTGTATTAAGGTCTTTTTCGAAAATAGCTTGTCCGGGTATGCGTCTGGGCTTGATCGAGGCTCCCAAAGAATGGATACAGCAGCTGATAAAAGTAAAACAGATATCAGACATACATCTAAACTCTGTATTGCAGTATGTACTTTTACAGCTACTGACTCACCCAGAGTTTTCTGAGCACTTGTTAAAACTACGCCAGCTATATAGGGGCAGGCATGATTTAATGTTAGGGCAGATACAGGCTACTATGGGGGATCAGGTAACAGTCAAGCCTGTATCCGGTGGTATGTTCTTGTGGCTGACACTCAATGCTGCTGGGCCAGTTGATATGCTGAATTTAGCTGAGAAGGCGCTTGAAGCGGGTGTCGCATTTGTTCCGGGAACGGTCTTTACTCCACAACAAGATGGATTAAATGCAAACTGTCGGTTGAACTTTAGTCATTGCGGCGAGGAAGATATTTGCATCGGTATCGGGCGACTTGCCAAGCTCATTAAGCAACAGTGAAAAGGTGCTTGGCTGTACTGAAAATTGAATCTAAACCAGTGTCGCAAAACGTATCAACTGTAATAGACAAATGCACAGACTGCTATATATGCGTAGATCGGTGAAATAGTTAAGATCGAGAAATCTCAGCTATTCTTTTAATTGTTTTTTACAGGGGGCGTTATGAAAAAAATATTCTCAGCTTTGATGCTGTTTTGGGCGGCGAACGTATTTGCCGCAGATGCAGTGTATACCAGTTTTTTTAGTAACAACGCAGTAGGTGGCTACGACACAGTTGCCTACTTCACGGTGGGAAAGCCGCTAAAAGGCAGTAGTCAGTTCGCTACCAGTTACAAGAAAACTAAGTGGCTATTTTCCTCAGCTGAGAATCTGGCTTTGTTTAAAGCCGATCCCAGTAAATATGCACCTCAGTACGGGGGGTTCTGCGCCTGGGCAGTGGCGGCAAAAAATAGCAGAGCTTCTGGTGACCCCCTGCGCTGGAATATAGTAAAGGGTAAATTGTATTTAAACTATGATAAGGAGATTCAACAGTTATGGAAAAAGGATATACCGGGATTTATTGCTACTGCTAATATAAATTGGCCAAAGTTACTGGACAACTGATTGCTGTAGGGACTGTACCGGACAAGGTGCATAGGGCCCCAAATGCAGATACTGCAAATAACCGCAGTTAATTATCTACAGTATCTTTGCCGGCTTAATTAAGGTCGTTAAAGGCAGCATATGCTGTGCGCTAATGGCTGACCATGTTTTGAATTTCTTTAATTCTCTGTGCATCGCTCTGCTGTTTTGCTTCGGGGATATTCACCCCTTTAATACAGGCGGGGCGCGAACCTACAAGCTCCATCCAGCGCTGTAAGTGCTCTAAACCTAAAATAGAGACCCCACTCCATTGATAGCGGCGCACCCATGGCCATGTGGCCATGTCGGCAATGCTGTAATCTGCACCGGCAATGTAGGCGTTGTTACTTAGCTGTTGGTCCAGGACCTCAAATAAGCGCCGGGATTCATTTTGATAACGGCTGATTGCTGTTGGGATTTTTTCTTCCATGTAGCGATGAAATACATTTGCCTGACCCATCATCGGGCCTACGCCTCCCATCTGAAACATTAACCACTGCATGATGACAGAGCGCTGTTGCACATCAGTACTATAGAACTTACCGCTTTTCTCAGCCAGGTAAACTAAGATCGCACCGGATTCAAAGACCTTGAAGTCGTTATTGTCACGATCAACTATTGCGGGAATTCGGCCATTGGGGTTTATCTGCAGAAATTGCGGCAGTTTTTGTTCGCCGCTATCTAGCTTTATCTCGATTACATTATAGTCAAATCCCATCTCTTCCAGGGCGATGGATATTTTATAGCCATTAGGCGTATTCGAAGTATATAAATCGATCATTAGATTATCCCGTTATTACTGAACCGATGGGCGACTGGCTATGTCATTAAACCACTGCGCTAAATGGCTTAAATTATCTGGAATTTGCACATCGATGTTTTTGGCAAAATTAATAAGTACAAATAAAGTGATATCAGCGATAGAGAAATTCTCACCGGCGATAAACTTATTAGCGGATAATTGTCGCTCTAAAGTGGGTAAAAAGCTAACCAGTCTGCTGCGCGATTCTTCACCCCAGCTCGGGATAATGTTTTCGCGATCAGAGTAGACACCTGAAATATTTCGAAACGCCTGTAGTGCTGGAAACAGGCCTTGCAGTTCAACCATTCTATGCCACATTTCAACGTCTGCCTGCTCGCGTGCACTGTTGCCAAACAGAGATTGCTGTTGCTTGCTGCTTGCCTCAAGATAACGGCAAATCGCAACTGATTCACAAATATAGCTGCCATCATCCAGTTCTAGCAAAGGAATCCGACCGTTTGCAGATTTACCAAGAAACTCAGTGCTGAGGTTTTCCCCAGCTCGGATATCTACGTGCACGGATTCAATTGTTAGGCCTATTTCTTTTAAAAATATAGCCACGCGTCGCGCACTAGGAGAAGCTGCTAGTTCATAAATTTTCATGAGATAAATATTCCTGAATGATTGGTTAGTTATTGAATGTTGCTGCAGTACCGGTAAATTGTCAAGGGGCTTGCGAGAGGAAGTACCGATAATTGCAGAGGGCTATAGAAGATTCAGCTAACCCTTAGCGGCGAATGCTGTAAGCTATTAGCTGGTGAGGTCTGTGGGCATGCTAAATGTAGTAAGATGCACAAAAGGCTAAATTCTCATATTCCTGTAAGGTTATTGTTAGAAATGGCGAGAAAAAAGAATTTTGATCCAGAGGCGACACTGTTGCTAGCGGTAGAAATGTTTTGGCGAAAAGGATATGCAAACACATCCTTAAATGATTTGGTTGAGCATTTAGGCATTAATAGGTTTAGTTTATACAGCACCTATGGTGACAAAAAAAACCTCTATCATCAGGCGCTAAATTACTACATAGATAATTTTTCTGTGCCTGCTCTGTCCGAACTTTGTGCCCAAGATTCAGAACTTGATGATCTGCTAAACTATTTTAGCTATTTCGCCAAACTGCAAACTAGCCAAACCAGTGGCTGCTTTGTACAAAATGCCATTCTGGAACTGTCGCTTGTTGATGACGATGTTGGTCGGGCTGGTCAGCGTTTATATTCGCTTATATTAAAGGCAATAGAGAACGTATTGGCAAATGCACAGCGGCGAGATCAAATTGGTAGCGAGCAGAATATTCAACAAATCAGTCATTTTCTGCTGCTGCAGATTCAAGGCATAAGGGTCTTGGGAAAGGCCAAACAGTACGATGTTCTGGAAGATGCGATGCAAATAATCACTTTGTACATAACAAACCTTAGAAGGTAGATAGGCATGTGCTAGTCAGATTGAAATATATGTTTCAATAAAGCCACTGTCGGCCGATAAGCTGTTGAGAACTTAACGAAAGATAAAGTCGTTCTGGATAAGTGAATATAGTGTTAAGATGCACAAAACATAAATATTAGCATCGCAGCGTAAAAACCTTTCACATTAGCGATCGCTATATTAAGTCATTGGCTGATAGTTATTCTAAGCCATTCAGACTAGCCTAAAGTAGTTTTAATATTTTAGCTGAACGATTTAACAACTATTGCTGCATAGGGTGGTTGTAATGTTTTTGAAGTGAGAAGTCGACGGCAAGTGTTCGCAGGTATTGATCATGAACATTGAAGATCAGTCGACAAAATTATAAGAAAAATCATTTGAGGTGGTTATATGAGTCTAGGACTTGGAAAGCTTAAGATTGGACAGAAATTCATTCTTAGTTTTTTAGCGCTGGGAGTTATTCCGGCAACAATCATTGGTTTAGTCAGTCTGAATCAAGCTAACCAGGGAATGGAATCTCTAGCATTTAATTCTTTAGAAGCTGTTCGAGAGATAAAGAAATCACAATTAGAACAGTATTTTAAAGATAGACGTAGCGATATGAATGTACTAGTCGGTGTGGCGGGGACTTTAAGGCTACAAGCACTAGAAAAGTTAAAAACGGGCAGAGAAGTTAAAAAGAACGCTGTTGAAAATTACTTCCACCAGACTGCCTTACAAATACAATCCTTCACTGAAAACAACAGCACTAAAGATAGCCTGGTAAAGTTCAGGGACAATTTTAATCTGATTAAGTTTGTCAACAAACTGGATGACGCCGCCGTCGCTAAAATGCGTACCGAGCTTAAGGCTTATTATCAAAAAGATGTTACTAAATATTACAGTGAAGCTCTGGGCGTCGACTCTGGCGCAGAGCTGAATAAGTATGTTTCTGTGATGGATGACGAAGCAGTAGTTGCTCAATATTATTATCTGGTTAAGAACAAAGCCCCTATGGGCAATAAATCGAAGCTAAATCGTGGCTCCGATAAATCAGCATATTCCAAATCGCATTATGCATCGCATCCGGGTATCCGTAACTTTCAGAAAAAGTTTGGTTATGAAGATGTTTTTATGATCGAAGCGCGTAAGCATCGAGTTATATATTCAGTGAATAAAGGTATTGATTACGGTACCGATCTCACCAAGGGCCCGCTGGCAAATTCGCCACTCAATAAAATTTATCAAAGAGCACTTAAAGCGGGACGCAAAGAGCAATATATCAGCTCTGATTTCGAAATTTATTACCCTTCAAAGAACTCCCCCTCAATGTTTATCGCAGCGCCAATGCGCCATTACGGCGGTGTGATAGGGGTAGTGGTATTCCAAATTAATAGTAAGCAACTCAATAAAATGATGAGCGAACGTACCGGACTTGGAGAGACTGGTGAAACTTACCTGGTGGGCCCGGACCACAAAATGCGCTCGGACTCCATTGGCGGAGGCAATCGTACGATTCAAGGTTCGCTGTTGAACCTGCAAGATTCTGATGCCAACTCTGAGGCAATTGACCAGGCATTAGCCGGTGAAACAGGCACCGGCATTATCACTAATTACCTGAGTAAATCGGTGCTCTCTGCATGGGTTCCATTAACGGTAGGTGGTAGTCAATGGGCGCTGTTAGCCGAAATTGATGTTGACGAAGCTTTGAGCCCAGTTGATGAATTTGGTACTGCTTTTTATGAAAACTATGCCCAGCAGTATGGTTATCCTGATTTGTATCTGATTAAACCCGACGGCACAGTGTTTTTCTCTGTCTCTCAAGGTAACGACTTAAATACGAATTTAAAGACCGGAAAATATAAAGACAGCAGTTTAGGGCAATTAGTAAAACATGTCAGCGACTCTAAAGTGTTCGCCTTTACTGACGTTGCCAGCTACGGCGCAGATAATAACAACGCCAGTGCCTTCATGGCTCAACCTTTGGTAGCAGGGACCGGTAATGTAGAGCTGGTAATAGCGCTTAAATTGCCTCTAAAAGGCGTTAATGATATTACCAGTATCAGAGAGGGTATGGGTGAAACTGGCGAGTCATACTTAGTCGGACCGGACTTCAGAATGCGTTCGGATTCGTACTTAGACCCTACAAACAGGTCAGTAGCGGCCTCGTTTTCCGGATCAGTTGCCAATAATGGTATTCAAACTGAAGCGGTCACTGAAGCGTTAGCGGGTAAGAGCGGTACTAAAGTGATCACCAATATTTTGGGTGACAGAGTGCTCTCTGCTTATACACCTATTGAAATCAGCGGAGTAACTTGGGCACTGATGGCCGAAATTGGTGAAGCAGAGGCATTTGCAACCGCCGATAAATTGAAGATATCGACAGCAATAATTCTGCTGATCTCGGTCGTTTTTATCGTTATCTTTGGGGTTATTATGGCCTCGAGAATCAGTAAGCCACTGATTAATGCATCATCTTTAGCGCAAATGGTAGCTTCCGGAGATTTATCTTCAGACATCGTTGTTGAAAGACAAGATGAAATTGGTGATTTACAGGGCTCGCTCAAAGAAATGAATGATGGGCTTAAAGTGATGGTTTCTCGGATAAGCTTATCTGCCGAGCAACAAGCGTCGGCCGCCGAAGAGTTGTCATTGATTACCGAGCAAACTCGTACCCACGTAAAAGAGCAAAACGAAGGCACTGAGCAGGTAGAACGTGCTATTCATGAGATGAGTAATACTTTCCAGGAAGTTAACTCTAGTACTCATGAAGCTTCGGATGCGGCAAAACTTGCCAATACTGAAGCTGAGTTGGGTTCTTTAGAGGTAGGCAATACTATCTCTTCTATTCATACTTTCTCTTCTGAAGTCGATCACATGGCTGAGACTTTGACTGAAGTAGAGAAGGGAGCCAACGAGATAGGGGGGATTGTCGATGTTATCAATGGCATTGCTGATCAAACTAATCTACTGGCGCTAAATGCCTCCATTGAAGCCGCTAGAGCTGGGGATCAGGGACGAGGGTTTGCAGTAGTGGCCGATGAGGTTCGCTCTCTGGCTAAAAGCACCCAGGGGTCTACCATGCAAATTGAGAAGATGGTAGCGCAACTGCAAAAAGGAGCCCAGGCTTCTGCCAAGGCGATGAATCGCGGTAAAGAACAAATGGCACAAGTGGTTAAGCAGGCCGAGAATACCGGAGCTGCATTAGTCAGGATAACTGAGGCCATTAACCAGATTCAGCTAATGACTGAAAAAATTACTGTGGCGAATGAGCAGCAGTCAGTCGTTACCGAAGAGGTCACTAATAATATCAAGCATATCAGTACTTTATCTAAGCAGACGGGAAATGATTCCGAGCAGATACTTGAGGCCAGTGAAGAGTTGGCTCGTCTGGCATCGAGTCTGCAAAAAGAAACCCATCGCTTTAAAATGTAATCAGTATTAAAAAACCGCGCATATGGCGCGGTTTTTTTTCGTTGATAAATCATATTGAAGCTGAGAAGTTTAAGTTGGACGTGTGATTGTCTGTTGCGCTTGTCAACAATCAGAGGCGCTAAAAGATTGTATTTCAACGGCGCTTAACGCCCGATACTGTCCTAGAGGTAGCTGTGGGTCAAGCTGTAACTCTCCTATAGATAGGCGATGCAGGGCTAATACTGGGTTGCGAAAGCGGCCAAACATGCGTTTTATTTGATGGTACTTACCCTCGAAAAGTTCAACTTCGGCGCGTCTATCAGCGATGATGCTTAGTTTGGCAGGCAGTGTGGTAATGTCTTCATAGGAAAAATACATGCCGTTGGAAAATGCTTCAATATACTCTGCTGATATCTTGTTAGCTAGATCGACTAAATAGCGTTTTGGCACTTTGTTTTCAGGCCTGGTTAATGCACTAGACCAGTTACCGTCATTAGTGAGTAATATTAAGCCTGAGCTATTTAGGTCTAACCTGCCCACTATATGCAGATCAGCGGCGCATTCATCGCCTAGTAGATCAATAACACTCAAGTGTTTTTGGTCTTTTGTGGCGCTGACTACACCGGTAGGTTTGTTCATCATCCAGTACTGGGCACTGTGTTGCTGTAAGATTTCATGGTCAAAAATCACTTGATTGAAAGGGCCTATCAGCTGTTGAGTGTCCAGGGCGATTTTTCCATCTACCTGAATACGCTTTTGCGCCAGCAGAAGCCTGATATTTTTACGTTTTATTAAGGTCTTTTGACTGATGAATCTGTCAAGGCGACTATATTTTGAACTCATTAATTGTCTTAAAGTAGGTTGCGTTAAGGGCTGGGTCTGCAATGCAGCTATCATAGCAGGTTGAAACTTGTTTAGGGGCTAGCCAGTATTTAAGTGGCTATTTAAGCTTTGTTGGATAAAGCGATCAACTTTAAAGCTTGTGCATTTTCCATGATACAGAGAATTGATGTTGCCTAAAGGGTTGTAGTAACGCCTTGTGCGACTTTAAACATTGTCCCTCGATACAAAGAATCTGCTGAGTTTAATGCAATTTACCCAGAGAATGTTAACGACACTGGTTTGTCATTACCAGCTCACTGCAATCGCTGACTGTTGATTACGCATGATCAATGGCTCGATTAACTGCTGCCTAGTATAGTGGTAACTGCTCAATTTTTTCATAGAATTGGATTTTGCTAACCACATTAGCTGTGGTTTCGAACGGTGTGAAAGCGTTTTACTGAGGATGTTGGCAATCTAGATTAGCTTTCATTAATAACAAGAATCGGATAGTCGTAACGGGTATAACATTTACAATAGAGTAACTATCCGGGGGATGTATGATGCAAATTACTGCTGTTGAGAAAAAGATAGAACAAGTCGCTAGCTATATTGAGCAAAATGCCCAACACAAAGTGTCTCTGGAGCAACTGGCGGAAAAGTTCGATATAAGCGCCTTTCACTTGCAGCGAACTTTTAGCCAGCAGTACGGATTGTCTCCCAGACAGATGCAAAATTTATTTCGTATCCAGAAACTTAAAAAATCCTTAAAGTTGGGAGATGACATCAGTGGTGCTATCTATCAGGCTGGCTATGGCTCGATGAGTCGTGTATATGAGCAGTTAAACAGTAATTTAGGCATGACCCCAGGCCTTTATAAACAAGGGGCACAAGACCTGCAGATCTCTGTTGCCTTGTGCAGCACAGGTTATGGCTATGTTTTAATGGCCGCTACTGACAGAGGCGTCTGTTTTGTGCACATAGGTGCCAGCAGGTTGAAGTTAATTACCGCGCTGCAGCAAGAGTTTCCAAATGCATTATACAGTATCGCCGCAACCGATGAATCTAGCCAGTTGGGCGATTGGATGACATTATTGGAGCGCTATTTGGCAGCCCAGGCTGAGATGCCAAAACTGCCGTTGGATATTAATGGCACAGTTTTTCAGATGAAAGTCTGGGTGTTTCTGGCTCAGGTGAAGCAGGGGGACAAAGTCAGTTATGCGCAAGTTGCCAAGGCGATTGGACAGCCTAAAGCTTACCGGGCAGTGGCCAATGCCTGCGCTGCGAATAAAATAGCCTTGTTGGTCCCCTGTCATCGGGTGATTAGAGGAGACGGTAGCAGTGGAGGTTATCGTTGGGGTGAAGATTTAAAGCGGCAGTTGCTACAACTAGAAGGCTGAGTTATATATTGTAAGTTGTTGTATTAAAATATTTTAAATGTCTATTGTGGCGATGTTTGGCAACGAAAATAAGCATCTAAAAGCAACGCTCATGGATATACCTAGCTATCAGTCTCAATTATAAATTAATAGGCTATTCTTATAGGTAGTTAAGTTATAATGCTTTTTTTTGTGAACGGGATAACCGATGTACAGTCCAGCGACGTCAGAGATTTGGTCAGAACTGCAGCGACTAGCAAAGCAGACAGAATCCGATCAAATTATCGATTATTTTTCCCGCCAACCTGATAGATTTAATAAAATGAGCCTGAAAGTCTCTGGCTTATTTCTAGACTACTCAAAAAACAAAATTACCGCTCAAGTGCTGGATGAGCTACAAGCCTTGGCTGCCCAGTCTCCTCTGGCTGATAAAATACAACAAATGTTAGCTGGCCAGAAGATCAACACTTCAGAAAACAGGCCTGTTTTGCATACCGCTTTGCGAAACCGTAGTAACACTCCAGTGCTGGTGGATGGCGTCGATGTAATGCCGGGTATCAATGCGGCATTAAAACACATCCAGTCTTTTAGTAATGCAATTCGCAGCGGCCATTGGCTGGGTTATAGTGGAAAGCCTATACGCAATGTTATTAATATAGGCATAGGCGGCTCTGATCTGGGTCCAAATATGGTGTGCCGTGCTCTGTTGGAGTACCAGCATCCAAAACTAAAATTCTATTTCGTCTCTAACGTTGATAGCTCTCATGTTCAAAAAACGTTGAAGAACCTCAACCCTGAAGAAACGTTGTTTATAATATCTAGCAAGACTTTTTCTACTCAAGAGACACAGCTAAACGCACAGACATCCAAGAAATGGTTCTTAGAATCTTGTCAGTCTATGGAGCAAGATATCAGCCAGCACTTCGTGGCGGTATCTACCAATATTGAGGCGGCTAGAAATTTTGGCATTGCTGAGGAAAATATCTTTGAGTTCTGGGACTGGGTAGGGGGGCGTTATTCACTCTGGTCAAGTATCGGTCTGCCGATTGCTTTAAGTGTGGGCTTTGAAGGGTTTTTAGAGCTATTAGAGGGTGCTCACGAAATCGACCAGCATTTCGCCACTGCTCCTTTTGCCGAAAACCTACCGGTAATTTTAGCACTGATTGGAATTTGGCATATCAACTTTCAGGGTGCTGATACACAGGCGGTTATCCCCTATGATCAAGCATTACACCAGTTGCCGGCGTTCTTGCAGCAATTAGATATGGAAAGTAATGGCAAGTCCGTCGATGTAGCAGGGCGCAGTGTAGACTACGCCACTGGGCCTGTCGTCTGGGGCCAGACCGGATCTAATGGCCAACATGCTTTTTTTCAATTACTGCACCAGGGCACTCGTTTTGTGCCCATAGATTTCATCGCTTGCCTAAATAGAGATACGCAAACACCTGAGCATAACGTGGCGTTATTAACCAATATGTTAGCTCAGGCCGAAGCTTTTATGGTTGGTAGCGATAAAAATCAGCAAGATTACAGCTACTGCCCGGGAAATAAACCGAGTAATACCTTACTGATTGATGATCTTACTCCCAAGAACATAGGGGCGTTAATCGCGCTATATGAACATAAAGTGTTTGTTCAAGGAGTTATCTGGAATATTAACTCCTTCGATCAATGGGGAGTACAGTTGGGGAAAAAACTGGCGCTAGAGATGTCATTGGGGAACAAGACAGATCACGATCCATCAACTGCTGCGTTGTTAGCTATGGTTAGAGCCAAAATTTAAGCACAATATTTACCAGCAGATAAATAAGCGACTTAGCTCAGGATCATCCACTGTTATTATTAGGGCCTTCAAATGTAGATTTGTTGGCCTTTTTTATGTGACATTTATAAAGTTCAACAATTGCACAGCCCTATGTTTGTTTATCGGCAGTTGTTGTCAGCACCCTTTTATTATAAAGCTACCCCATGCAGACAAAAGAATGGGTATTTATACTATAGCTAGCTGTGTAGAAATACTTGAAAATGCCAGCATAGAAAGCATTTAAAAGGGGAGGGGAGATGTTAAAAAAAGGAGCTAAAATTGCTATGTTTTCTGTAGAGGGAGAGTATAGCGAGTATTATAAAGATCTG
>ASZI01000118.1 GCA_000416315.1 Osedax symbiont Rs2
CTATGATGACTTTAATAATAAAACTGTCATTAAACAGGAACAGGGAATGTTTATAGCGCACGGAGAATACCGGGTCGATATCCAACAGAACTTATTAATAGTCGAAGCCAAAGGCCCCTTTAATAAAGAAGTAGTTAAACAATATGCGCTGGAGATGCAGCACGCTGTACAGAAAATGCAATCTCCGTGGGGGCAATTAATCATCATGCACCAAGACAGCTTATTCACTCCTGAAGCAGAAAAATTGATGCATAAATCTGCCCGGGCTAGAAAGCTTTCTGGACTCTATGCCTGCGCAATCGTTCTGGTTGAAACTACAGTGCGTTTTGCCATCGAACATCAAGTATCAAACATTTACCGCCGGGCCGATATCGCCCACGATTTTTTCGACTGCGAACAACAAGCCAGAGCATGGCTGCAAGAATTAAAGCCGCAAATATAGCCAACAAAGTTGGCTTTTCTATACTTACGACTTACGACTTACCACTTACGACTTACTACTGGTTTAAACAACCGCCGTCGCCTCTATCTCAACCTTCGCTCGCTCCTCAATCAGGTCAGCGACTTGCACCATGGTCATCGCCGGAAAGTGCTTGCCAAATACGGATCGATAGGCTGCACCCAGCTCTCTTTGGCTGTTTAAATATTCCTGTTTGTCGGTCACGTACCAGGTTAAACGCACGACATTTGCAGGGGTAGCACCGGCTTCTTTAAGTACCGCCTCAATATTTTGCAGCGCCTGCAGGCACTGCTCTACAAAGTCGTCAGTGACAAATTGCTGATCTGCGGTCCAACCTATCTGGCCACCGACATACACAGTTTGGCCACTGGCGAGGATGCCGTTGGCGTAACCTAAGGCTGGTTTCCAACCCTCTGGGTGTAATAATTTCATAGTTTGTATCCGTTGTTATTTTCGTTTTTAAGCTTCAGATGGAGCACAGTGAGAAGCTTAGAAAATTGTTATTTATGCTGAGAACTTCACTCTATTATAAGCGTTATGCTAGTTCGTTAGTGCCCTTGGATGCTAAGTTACCGCCTGCTTGGCTTTAAACTTATCGCAATCCCAGAGCTGGTTAGCCATCACATCGCCAATGATCTGAGCTGCTTTAACAATGTCGGCCCGATTCAGATACAGTGGGGTTATGCCAAAACGTATAATGTCTGGCATTCTAAAATCTCCTACCACGCCATGATCAATTAATGCTTGTACTACCGCGTAGCCCTGTGGAAAACGGTAGGAGACTTGCGAGCCACGCAATCCAGCATCGGTTGGCGATGCCAGCTCTAGCTGCGGGCAGCACTTAGCCACTTCATCCATAAACACTTCAGACAACTCTACTGAACGTTGGCGAATTTGCTCCATGCTAACACTGCAAAACACATCCAGTGCCGCATCCAAACTGGCTAACCCAAGGATTGAAGGAGTGCCTACGCGCATCCGGCCTATGCCTTGCATAGGTGTGTACTGCTGCTCAAAAGAGAAGGGACTCGCATGCCCCATCCAGCCTGTCAGCACTGGCTGAATGTTATTGATATGCTCTTCGCGCACGTACAAAAACGCCGGTGCTCCCGGGCCACCATTAAAATATTTATAACCGCAGCCGACCGCAAAATCTACCTGCAAAGCATCTAATTGAATCGCCATAGCACCGGCGCTGTGACACAGATCCCAGATAGTTTTAACGCCATTGGCACGGGCCCGCTCGGTGATACTTGCCATGTCGTGCAATCGCCCGGTGCAATAATCGACTTGAGTGATCATTACAACTGCAACACTCTCATCGATAGCGTCAAACACTTGCTCTGGTGTGACAACTTTAAGCTCGTAACCATCGTTTAACCCAGCGATTACCCCTTGAGCTGCATACAGATCCGTAGGGAAGTTACCGCTGTCTGAAAGTATTACCTTGCGGCCCGGGTTCATCGCCAGTGCCGCGCTAAGAACTTTGTGTACGTTGATGCTGGTATTATCAGCAGCCGTCACTGTGCCTTTTGGGGCGCCGATTAAGGCGGCAATTTTATCACCGACGGTCTGCGCCAATTGATACCAACCAGATTCGTTCCAGCCACGAATTAGCTTCTGCGACCACTGGTTGTCCATTTCATCAATTAATCTGGTGCGCGATGCGTGAGTCATAGGGCCCAGGGAATTGCCGTCCAGGTAAATAACACCTTCTGGTAAGTCAAAGGCTTGTTTTGTTGCTGCAAATAATTTGTTTAATTCGGTCACTGGAACTCTCTCTGCTACTATTATTTTTTTAACGCGAAACGCTGGATTTTACCTGTGGCTGTCTTTGGCAGCTCGGCGATAAAACGCACTTCTCGAGGGTATTTGTAAGGGGCGATAGTCGCCTTGACATGATCTTTAAGCAGTTTTACGGTTTCATCACTGGGCAGGACTCCCTGTTTGAGCACTACATAGGCACAAACTATCTGCCCGCGCGCTTCATCTGCAATGCCTATCACCGCACACTCAGAGACTTGCTCATGCAACAGCAAGCTGGCCTCTACTTCAGGGCCTGCAATATTGTAACCCGATGAAATGATCATATCGTCGGCTCTGGCGGCAAAGTGAAAGAAGTCCTCTTCATCCTGATAAAAGGCATCTCCGGTGATGTTCCAGCCGTCGCGGACATAGATACTCTGGCGATCGTCTGCAAGGTAGCGACAACCAGTAGGCCCTTTGACTACTAAGTTGCCCACCTCACCTCGGGGCAGTTCACGCATTTGTTCATCGACCACTTTGGCCTGATAACCCGCGACCACTTTACCGGTGCAATGCGCCTTGCGATCATTGAGATGGTTGCTGATAAAGATGTGTAACATCTCGGTGGCACCGATGCCATCTAATATCGGCTTACCGGTCTTCTCGTTCCACTGGTCGTAAATGGCCTTGGGAAGTGTTTCACCGGCGGATATCGCCACCCGCAGTGAGGACAGATCCGCTCCCTGATCCATGGCCGCCAGCATAGCCCGGTAGGCCGTGGGGGCGGTGAAACTGACTGTCGCTTTGTAAGTTTCGATAATTTCTATCATATCTGCGGGTGTGGCTTTTTCCAGCAGCGTCGCCGCAGCTCCAAAGCGCAGCGGGAAAATAGCCAGCCCGCCCAGACCAAAAGTAAAAGCGATAGGCGGTGAGCCGACAAATACGTCGTCACTGGTAACATTTAATACTTCTTTAGCATAGCCATCGGCAATGTATAAAAGGTCGCGATGAAAATGCATGGTCGCCTTGGGCTCACCGGTTGTGCCTGAGGTAAAGCCCAGCAGCGCCACGTCGTCACTGCTGGTCGCTACGGTCTCAAATATCACAGACTTGTTGAGGGCTACACGATCCAGCTCCGCGTCGAAATTAGCGGTGCCATCAAAACCTATGACATTTTTCAGATATTGGCTGTCTTTGGCACATTGAACTAATTCGTCCATTAAACGCGTATCACACAAGGCAATGCTCACTTGTGCTTTATCGACAATTTTGCTGATCTCACCGGCGCGTATCATTGGCATAGTATTGACAACTACCGCCCCGACTTTGGTTGCTGCCAACCAGCAGGCGACCATCGCGGGATTGTTAGCAGAGCGGATCAGCACCCGGTTTCCGGGTTTGACTGCGTAGTCTTCCACCAGCGCATGCGCCAGTTTATTAGACCAATCGGTCAGTTCTTTGTAGGTGCGCCGCCGGCCATTGCCAATTAATGCGGTGTGATCACCAAAGCCCTGCTGCACCATTTTATCAGTCAGTTCCCAGGCCACATTCAGTTGATCCGGATAGCTGAATTTATCGGTATTGAGCTCTGGCCACAACTCTTGTGCCGGCAGATTATCGCGGCAAAAGCTGTCGCTATGTGCACTAGGTTTTAAGGTTGTCTGCATGGATATTTCCCTTTTTTTAGATTTATCGAGGGTTATCATTGTCAGCCCGGGAGCCGTCACTGTGACGATAACTCTGGACAAAAATTCTAGTTGCTGCCAATCATCACCTGGCGAGCTATAATAATTTTTTGCACATCTGACGCCCCTTCATAAATGCGTAGCGCGCGAATATTCCGATACAGTGTCTCTACCACAGTACCGCTGCGCACCCCGTCGCCACCGTGTAATTGCACGGCGGCATCTATGACTTTCTGGGCGTTATCGGTGGCGTATAACTTGGCCATCGCCGCCTCTCTGGTTACCCGACTGGCACCTGTATCTTTAGTCCAGGCTGCCCGGTACACCAGCAGCGCCGCCGCATCGACATCCAGCGCCATATCGGCGATGTGTCCCTGCACCATTTGCAGCTCAATCAAGGGGCTGCCAAACAACTCGCGGGATTTAACCCGCGAGACACTTTCGGCCAGGGCTCTTCTGGCAAAACCCAGCGCCGCCGCGCCGACAGTTGATCTGAAAACATCCAGCACCGACATGGCGATTTTAAAACCCTCACCCTCGGCGCCGATTCTGTTACTGGCACTGATGCGAACGTTGTCGAACGTCAACCGCGCCAACGGGTGAGGTGCGATGGTATGTAAGCGTTCGGCAATACTAAATCCTTGAGTATCCGCACTGACTATAAAGGCAGACAAGCCCTTGGCACCGGTATCAGCGGTACGGGCAAATACACAGTATAGCCCAGCGATTCCACCGTTGGAGATCCAGGTTTTTTCACCATTGAGCAAATAATCGTCACCCTCTCTGCGGGCACTCAAAGTAATGTTGGCGACATCAGATCCCGACTGCGCCTCGGTCAGGGCAAAGGCCGACAAGGTTGTTCCAGTGCGGGTCTGCTCCAGCCACTGCTGTTGCTCTGCACTGCCAAACAAGCTAATAGCACCTGTACCCAAGCCCTGCATGGCGAAAGCAAAGTCCGCCAGCGCATCGTAGCGCGCCAAGGTTTCACGGATCAGACACAAGCTGCGCACATCTAATGACTGGTCACTACTAACATCCACGGCACTGTGTTTTAACCAGCCGTCGCTGCCCAGTTTCGCTACCAGATCAATACAGGCGGCGTCCACATCGCTGTGATCAACTGGCAAGTTTTGCTGACACCAGCTCTCTAGCTCGGTGGCCAGCAAGCGGTGTTTGTCGCTAAAAAAAGGCCAGTCTAAAAATGATTGATCTCTATACATGTTCAGCCTCTTAAATTTAATCGCCCTTGAAATGCGGGCGTTCCTTGGCGACAAAGGCGTGATAAGCGCGCTCAAAATCTGCGCTTTGCATACAGATTGCCTGTGCCTGAGCTTCGGCCTCAATGGCCTGATCTATGCTCATGTTCCACTCGTGATTGAGCTGGGTCTTGGTCATCATATGGGCAAAGCTGGGACCACTGGCGATGCGCTTCGCCATATCTTGGGCTGTCGCAGCAATCTCATCAGCAGCGACTATGCGGCTGTAAAAACCCCAGCGCTCGCCCTCTTGTGCAGACATACTGCGACCGGTATAGAGTAAATCAGCGGCGCGGCTCTGACCGATAATTCGCGGCAACATAGCGCAGGCGCCCATATCACATCCCGCCAGACCCACCCGGGTAAACAGAAAAGCAGTTTTGCTATCGGTAGTGGCAATGCGCATATCACTGGCCATCGCCAGGATAGCCCCGGCGCCGACTGCAACACCTTCAACTGCCGCGATAATAGGCTTGCCGCAAGCTAGCATCGCCTTGACTAAATCACCGGTCATACGGGTAAATTGCAGCAGTTGCTTCATGTCCATATCCACCAGCGGACCGATGATTTCGTGCACATCACCGCCCGAGCAAAAATTTCCACCATTGGCGCGGATCACCACGACATCGATGTTGTCGCTATAGGCCAGATCGCGAAACAGATCGCGCATTTGCGCATAGCTTTCAAATGTCAGCGGATTCTTGCGCTCGGGACGATTCAAAGAGAGGGTCGCAATATTGTCGCTGACTTCCCAGTTGAAATGTTCTGGCTTAAATTGGCTTAAATCTGTCACTGGCTGCTCTCCGCTTGGCGATCAATATTACCCAATAACTCCAGTAGCACTGTTGCATCTTCTGCCCCGACATCTTGCAGCAGCTCGTTCAACCACTGACTGTGGGAGGCTGCCATTTCATGAAAGTGCTGCTCTCCCTGTTCGGTCAACTTAACCATCATCGCTCGCTTGTCGCCACCTACCGGCACACGCACTACCAGGCTATCTTTGACGTGCCGGTCAATAATGCCGGTGACGTTGCCGTTGGAGACCATCAATACTGATGACAGCTGACTCATTTTTAACCCTTGCGGCGCACGCTGCAGAGCTGAGAGTACATCGAATCTGGGTAGGGTTGAGCTGTACTCACGACGCAAGCGCTCACGCAGTTCCGACTCGATAGTGCGAGACACTTTTAGCAGCCGCAGCCACACCCGCAAACGCTGCTTTTCCAGCGTTTGCTGTTGATCATTTTGCGTTGGGGCACTCATGCCTCACCTCCGTTAATTGCAATAGACTGACCGTTGATGGAAGCGGCGCCGTCTGTACATAAAAACAGCGCACTGTCCGCTACCTCTGCGGGCTGAATAAAGCGCCCCATAGGGTTATCTTTATTCAGTACAGCTCTGGCCTGGCTGCGATCCATGGATGTCTTTTGCATAATCTTTTCAATTGACCTATCTAACATTGGTGTCTCTATAAATCCCGGGCACAATGCATTGGCTGTCAGCCCTTTGCTGGCACACTCTAAGGCGAGTGAACGCACTAAGCCGACCACAGCGTGCTTAGCAGCGCAATAGTGTGATACATAAGGGTAGCCTTTAAGAGCTGCGGTTGAAGCGATGGCGATTAAACGCCCCCAGCCCAATTGCTGCATTTGTGCCATCGTTGCCTGAAACAAGTTAAAAGTGCCGGTTAAATTGACATCCAGTGATTGCTGCCATTGGTCGGCGCTAATTTTACTGAAGGGCATACTGTCCACAGCACCTGCATTGGCAATGGCGATATCAACCGGCCCATGCTCTGTTCTAGCCTGCTCTAACATGCGCTCGACGCTCTGTCTGTCGGTAACATCACAGCAGATAGCGATGGTGTTAGGCAGCTGTGCTGCCAGTTGCTGCAGCGGCTGCGCAGTGCGCCCGCTAATGGTCACCTTTGCCCCAGCTTCTGCGAAGGCGCTGGCGATGGCACTGCCGACACCTGTGCCGCCACCGGTGATGATTACGTGTTTTGTTTGCAGTGAGTTCATCTATAAATTTAACCCTTCATTTGTCCTGTTAAGCCTCTGTCTCGGTTACTACAAGGACTTACAATTTTTTCTGCTGCGCTGTGCGATCAATTACAAATCAGACTTTTAAAATTGATTCATCGCGCTCTGCTAACCGAGCCATTTGATCGCGACCAGCTATATAAGGTTTTGGCCAATCAACACCGCGATCCCCAATCGAAATACCCGCATGTAAAGTCCAGTAGGGATCCGCTAAATGCGGGCGGCCCAGGCACACCAAATCAGCGCGACCGGCCATCAAGATCGAGTTGACGTGATCCGGCTGGTAGATATTACCTACCGCCATAGTAGCCATACCGCTCTCGTTGCGGATCCGATCGGAAAAGGGTGTCTGGTACATGCGCCCATAGACGGGCTGTGCCTGTACAGAAGTCTGACCGGAAGACACATCGCAGATATCGACTCCCACATCCTGCAACATTCGGGCTATATCTACCGCCTCCTGTGGAGTTACTCCTTTATCACCGACCCAGTCATTGGCCGATATGCGCACCGATAGTGGCATCTCTTGTGGCAGCATTTGACGAATTGCCGTCACGACTTCCAGAGGGTAGCGCATTCGATTTTGCAGCGTGCCGCCGTATTCATCAGTACGGTTGTTACTCATCGGACTGATGAAAGAGGACAGTAAATAACCGTGCGCGCAATGTATTTCAAGCATATCAAAACCCGCCGCCACTGCCATTTTCGCGGCGTTGACAAACTGCTGGGTTATCTGGTCCATGCACTGTCTGTCCATTGGCGTCGGCTTTTGGTTCCCAGCTGACCAGGGAATATCGGAGGCGGAGATCAGCGGCCAGTTATCTTCAGTTGCACTGTCGGTTAAAGGTGCATCCATAGTTTCCCAGCCCAGCTGAGTGGAGCCTTTAGCACCCGAGTGACCAATCTGTGCACATATTTTGGCAGTCGACTCCAGGTGTACAAAATCGGTGATACGTTTCCAGGCCTGCTGTTGCTTATCATTGTATAAACCCGGACAGCCGGGAGTAATACGCCCGCTGGCACTGATGCAAGTCATCTCTACGTACACTAGCCCCGCGCCCCCTTTAGCTAGGGAGCCATAATGCACTAAGTGCCAGTCCGTAGGACAGCCATCAACCGCTTTGTACTGTGCCATTGGCGACACTACTACCCGATTGACCAGCTCAAGCTCACGCAGCTTGTAAGGGGTAAACATAGGGGCGCGCACTGGGCTGTCTGGCGAGCAGTAACCGTCTTTTGTCCTGAACCACTGCTCGGCACTTTGCAACCACTTGGGGTCGCGCAGGCGCAAGTTTTCATGGCTGATCCGCTGGGAGCGGGTCAACAGCGAATAGTTGAACTGCACCGGATCTAACCCTAAGTAGCGCTCGACATCTTCAAACCACTCCAGTGAGTTGCGTGCCGCTGATTGCAGCTTTAATACTTCCAGGCGCCGTGCATCCTCATACTTGGCGAAAGCCGCCGGCATCGATTCCTCAGTATGCAGATATTCAGCCAGTGCCGAGGCGCTCTCCATCGCCAATTTAGTACCAGAGCCGATTGAAAAATGCGCGGTGGCGGCAGCATCTCCCATCAGCACTACATTTTCATGGGACCAGCGCTCACACAGTACTCTGGGAAAGTTAATCCAGGCTGAGCCGCGTACATGGCGGGCATTGGTCAGCAAATTTTGCCCGGATAAATGTTTGGCGAAAATCTTCTCGCAGGTAGCGATAGACTCTTGCTGGGTCATATTTTCAAATCCCCAGTTATCGTAGGTATCGGCAGTGCACTCGACTATAAAGGTCGCGTATTCATCGTCAAATTGATAGGCGTGAGCCCAGAGCCAGCCCTTGTCGGTAGGTTCGAAAATAAAAGTAAAAGCGCCGTCAAATTTCTGTTTAGTGCCAAACCATATAAACTTGCAGTTTCGAACATCGATATCCGGTTTGAAATGTTGTTGGTATTTTGTACGTATTTTAGAGCGTAAGCCATCGCTGGCGACTACCAAATCATAATCTTGTTGGTATTGTTCTACATCTTCCACTTCCGTTTCAAAGCACAGCTCGACCTCTAATTCTCGGGCCCGCTGCTGTAACAAAATCAACAACTGCTTGCGACCGATACCACAGAAGCCATGCCCGGTGGAGAGCGTGCGGTGACCGTCGTGCACTACTGCGATGTCATCCCAGTAAGCGAAGTGTTCTCTAATGGCGGCGGCGCTCGTCGCATCGTTGAGGGCGAAATTATCTAATGTTTCATCGGAAAACACTACGCCCCAGCCAAAGGTATTGTCCGGTTTATTGCGCTCAATCACGGTAATCTGATGCGAGGGATCACGCAGTTTCATACTGATGGCAAAATATAAACCGGCGGGGCCACCCCCTAAACATGCTATTTTCATTATTTTATTTCCCTTGTAGACTAACCGTCAGCGCCTGCAGCAACCAAACAAAGCAAGCTATTTATTGTGCCTCAACAGCTATTAGCACACTCTTGCTATGATGAAGAGAGGCTGTAACTGGTAACTATTACTAGCTGTTTGGCGACACTTGTTATACAACCATATTGCCTCGCTTTAAAATATATTTCAAGCTTAAAGCTTTAAATATAAAATTAATTCCTAGTAGCCGTAGAATTACCTTCGCGCTTATGTCAGGATGGATTTAAGAAATTGTGTTTAATACGTTAATGACATTGAAGTTCAGCTAAAATCAGTTTCAAATAAACCGATTACTGCTAGATTTTGATCTTCTGTATTGCTATCTTCAGATGGAGATAATATGCGATTTAATGTGTCAAATTTGCCAAGAGAAACAGCTATTTGACCGTTATAATTTAAGGTGCGCCGTATCAGGCCAGGAGAAAACAATGACCCCGGAACAAGCCAGAGCTAAACCTGCAGCCCCGCAGTGGGACGATATATTTTTACTCGATGCCCAGCTCAACGATGAAGAGCGTATGGTCAGAGACGCAGCCAATGCATACTGTCAGGACAAACTGGCCTCTCGGGTTCTGGAGGCGAATCGCCACGAAGTCTTCCATCCAGAAATTATGACTGAACTGGGTGAACTGGGCATGCTCGGACTTACCTTGCCTGAAGAGTACGGTTGTGCCGGGCTCTCCTATGTCTCTTACGGCCTGGTAGCGCGCGAAGTGGAGCGGGTTGATTCTGGTTATCGCTCGGCAATGAGCGTGCAGTCCTCGCTGGTTATGCACCCTATTTACTCCTACGGAACAGAACAACAGCGCCAGAAGTATTTGCCAAAGCTGGCCTCTGGCGAATGGATCGGTTGCTTTGGGTTGACAGAGCCGGATCACGGCTCTGATCCCTCTGGAATGTTAACCCGCGCTAAAAAAGTTGATGGCGGTTATCTGTTAAGTGGCTCCAAGAACTGGATCACTAACTCCCCTATCGCCGATGTGTTTGTGGTCTGGGCAAAGTCAGACGAGCATGACAACAAGATCAAAGGCTTTATCTTAGACAAAGGTATGAAAGGTTTAGTAGCACCTAAAATTGAAGGTAAATTTTCGTTGCGTGCCTCTGTTACCGGCATGATCATGATGGATGAAGTCTTTGTTCCAGACGAAAATTTGCTGCCCAACGTGGCTGGATTGGCAGGGCCTTTCGGCTGTCTGAACAAAGCGCGCTACGGCATCGCCTGGGGTGCAATCGGCGCCGCAGAAGATTGCTGGCACAAAGCCCGTAGCTACACTTTAGATCGCAAGCAGTTTGGCAAGCCATTGGCTGCCAACCAGCTGATCCAGAAAAAGCTCGCCGATATGCAAACTGAAATTAGCCTGGGGTTACAGGGCGCTCTACAGATGGGCCGCCTGATGGATGCAGGCAATGTCAGCGCCGAGCTGATCTCACTGATGAAGCGCAACAACTGCGGTAAATCTCTGGACATCGCGCGTATCGCCCGCGACATGCACGGCGGCAATGGCGTCAGTGATGAATACGGGGTTATTCGCCACGTCATGAACTTAGAGGCGGTGAATACTTACGAGGGCACCCACGACATTCACGCCCTAATTCTGGGCCGTGCACAGACGGGAATACAGGCGTTTACATAATGACAGATACCGCTATTTATCCAATCAGTGACTGGAGTGATGCCTATGCTAACGCCAGTTACATCGGGGATGCTCAGAGCTATATAACACTCTGGGAAAGCTCTGCCAGCGCATTTCGAGCACAGATGCTGGAGCTAGATCGCGCGCAGTTAGATATCAGCTACGGCTCTAAAGCGCGCAACAAACTGGATTTGTTTTTGCCCGAATCCACCCCCAAAGGACTGGTAGTGTTTGTTCACGGCGGCTACTGGATGAGATTTGACAAAAGTTCCTGGTCACATTTCGCCCGCGGCAGTTTAGAGGCTGGTTATGCAGTTGCTATGCCCTCTTACACTCTCTGCCCCGAGGTGAGCATCGCAGACATAGTGTTAGAAATTGGCGAGGCGATCAACTGTGCTGCACAAAAAATTGATGGCGAAATTCGTCTTTGCGGACACTCTGCCGGTGGCCATTTAGTCACCAGCATGCTCTGCGATGACAGCCCACTGCCAGTGCAAGTGCAAACGCGGATAGCCAAAACAGTGTCTATCTCAGGGGTACATGACCTGCGAGCGCTATTAAATACCGGCATGAATGAGCAACTTCATCTGAACTGGTCTGAGGCAGTTGCCCTGAGCCCAGCTCTTAAGGCACCAGCACACCTGGCGCCGCTTACCTGCTGGGTAGGAGCTGACGAGCGACCTGAATTCAGACGCTTAAATGCACTGCAAGCCAACATTTGGAAAAGTTTTGAAATAAGCACCGAAGCCGTTGAAGAAGGTGGCAGACATCACTTCGATATTATCAATGGTTTACAGGAGCTGCAGCACCCGCTGATGCAATCACTGCTGGAATAACCAGGGCGCAGATAAACATTACTGAAACATCAAAAACGAGCGCATCTAGCGCTCTTTTTTTTGTATATGGTGTCAGCGCTATCAGCAATGCAAACTTTTCAGTGTGTCAATCCTTAGACTTCCCTGATAGCGAGGACTTCGATTTGCTGGTCAAATTTTTAAGTCGCCCGCATTTAAGTCGCTCTTGTCGATTATAAATCAAGCTTGTACTTTCATAGCTATCTCTGCAATGTAATTCTGCAATATAACCCTGCCAGTGAAAATAACACCGATTAAGATGCTAAACAGCGAATGCTCACTATACTTAATCGAGATTAATCGATAACACAGCGGAGAAAAGAATGCCGGACACACTCTTCAACAAGTACGGTGGATTCGAAACGTTTAGCGCAATAGCCTCTAACTTTTATAAAAAAGTTTTAGACTCAGAACAAATTGAACACTATTTTCGCGATATTGATATCAACCGTCTGATCTCTCATCAAACCAATTTCTTAGCCAAAGCGCTGGGTGGTCCCGATAAATATAAGGGCCGGGATTTAGCCCTTGCCCATGCGAATATGAATATCTCTTCTGCTGATTTTAACGAAGTCGTTGAACTTCTAGAAGATGCACTTGAAGAAGCCGGCGTAGAAGATGCAGATATTGCGATAATTTTATCTGTTATCGGTGGATTGAAACAACAAATCGTAATGCGCTAGCCCCTTTCGATATAACCGGGAAGTGATTCGTAGATGAAAGAAGTCCTAAAAGAGCTACTTTGCAATTTTGATACTGGCGTAGGCATCTGCGAACTTGAAAATCTGTGTTTGTTAGAATACAACGATACACTGGCTAATTGGTTATCTGTTGATGAACAGAAACCTTGTCTTGCATGTCATTTTTCTACAGAAACAATCAAGCGCATTAGAAAAGCCATTAATAAAAAACGAAAATTACGCTTTAGCCATACCATTTCAAACAACTCTCGAAACGAAAACGTCGACTTCAATGTTAAGCTGGTACAGCTTTCAGATGGTAGTACTTATCTGCTGTTGCAAGGTATTGTCAATAATTCAGATCAAGAATTACAGAGAATAATGAAAGATCACAGCTCCTTGAATGAAGCGATTAAACGACAACTTAAAAGAGAAAGAAAAAAAGCGGAAACTGCAAACAAAGCCAAAAGTGAATTCCTGGCAACAATGAGCCATGAAATTCGCACACCAATGAACGGTGTGTTAGGCATGCTCGGATTATTAATGACAAGTGATTTAAATAAAGATCAATTGCATAAAATGGGGCTGGCAAGGACAAGTGCAGAATCGCTGCTGACGATAATAAGCGATATTTTGGATTTTTCAAAAATTGAAGCTGGGAAAATGGAACTGGAACCTCTTGACTTCAATTTGCGGGATATGCTCGGCGACTTTGCTGAAGCGATGGCACTAAGAGCCCAAGCAAAAGGTATTGAACTTGTATTGGACACTGTTGATATCAATCAGTCCTTTGTCATAGGGGATCCCGGTCGTATACGACAAGTGCTGACCAACATAGTCGGCAACGCTATAAAATTTACCGAATCTGGTGAAATTGTCATTCGTGGAAAAACGGTTGTCTGCGCCGACAATAGCCTTAGCTTTCACTGTGCGATTCAAGACACGGGTGTAGGTATTCCCCGGAATAGAATTGCTGTACTGTTCGATCCTTTTGTCCAAGTAGATAAATCCACAACTAGAAAATATGGTGGCACCGGACTCGGCCTGTCAATTACTAAAAAGCTCTGTGAATTGTTGGGCGGAAACGTAACCGTCAGCAGTGAATTGGGGGTGGGAAGTTGTTTTTCGATAGAGATAAATTTACAGGCAAGTTGCAAATCTATGCCTGTACAACCACTATTGGATGTTACTAATTTACGCATATTGATTGTTGACGACAATGACAGTTGCAAAGAATACTTAAGCCGACAACTGGAACATTGGCATATAACCGTTACCTTAGTCAAAAATGCAGCCCAAGCCTTACAACTTTGTCGAGAAAAAGCCATTAGTGTAAAAGATAATTTGCCAGTTTTTGATTGCGTATTTATCGATATGCAAATGCCAGAAATGGATGGCTTAGAGCTAGCCAAACAGATCCGACAAGATAGCTCTTTTACCGTAGCTAAGCTCTTTGCTATGCTGGCGTTGTCAAAAAACCAAACCAAACAACAATGCCTCAATTTTGGCTTTGACGGTTTGTTTTCAAAACCACTAACAACCAAGAGCCTTTTTAGCGCATTTAATATTGCATTAGATACCCAGTCGCTCGAACCCAGCAAACATAGCTTTGCACAATCTACCAGTACGGGTGATTTAACTGGCAATGCCGGCCTCGAACCTAACCAGAGTTCAGGTTATTTCCCCGACAAACCACGCTTATTACTGGTCGAAGACAATACCACTAATCAAGTTGTAGTATTGGGAATTTTAAAGAGCTTTGGCTTAACCGCCGATGTAACTTGCGATGGCTTAGAAGCACTCAATGCACTTTCTTCAGCACCCGAGCACAATCCTTACCATTTAATATTAATGGATTGTCAAATGCCTGAAATGGATGGCTATGAAACCACTAAAAATATTCGCTCAGGTCAAGTCGGAGAAAATAATAGCAAGATAGTAATTATTGCTTTGACCGCCAATGCCATGCAGGGCGACAAGGAGAAGTGCCTGCAAGCAGGCATGGATGATTATCTGGCAAAACCTATTGACCCGGGGAGTTTACTGACAAAACTTCAGCAATGGTTATTACCTGTTTGAAACACCCAACCTTTAATTGAGAGTCACTCTTAAGCGCTGTTGAAGGCCTTAAAGCTTGCCAAGTGAATGGTAGCAGTTGCGATAAATAGATACTGGCAATTCTCACACTATCCTTATTGTCATCTCAGTCTATTTCCTTGATTACTTTAGGTATTTATCTAGATACAGATGATTTTTAGTCGGCCTAACTTTAGCTAAAATCCTATCGGAATCAGAATGTTGTAGCGAATCTCACGACAACAGCAGCAATACACTATCATCATTTTCATAGCAGCTCCCGTGCAAAATCATCGCTAAAGCTTTAACAATAGGGCACAAAAAAGCCGGCTCTAATAGCCGGCTTTTAGGTTAATAATTAAGCGTTTTTAAGATCTAGGCTTGCCGTTACTCGGATCGTAAAGCGCGCCGTAACCTACTGCTTCAACGGTGACAGTGTAAGTATCACCGAAGTATTCCATAGCTAACTCACGGCCCTTTTCACAGTACTCGTAAGGCAGGTAAGCCAGAGCGATGTTCTTGCCGATAGTCGGTCCAAAAACGATACTGGTGGTGTAAGAGCGACGACCTTCAGAGTCGATCAGCGTCTCGCCAGTCTCAAGATCCTGAATCGGGCAGTTACCTACCGGGTAGCGAGCTACACCGTTAGAATCGACGTTGTCGTTCATGGTCAAAGTACAAAGGTACGCTGGCTGGTGCTCGCGGGCACGGTGTGCCACGTAAGCTTCTTTACCAAAGAAATCAGCTTTCTTGACAATCTTACGCGCCAAATCGACTTCCAGTAAGTTGTACTCGGTTAAGATATCGGCATTTTGTAAACGCAGACTCTTTTCCAGACGGCGACTGTTGGCATAAGTTTCGATGCCGACCGGGGTAACACCTTGTGCGTAAAGAGCGTCCCAAAGGGCCAGACCATCTTTCATTTCAAAGTGAATTTCCCAGCCCTGCTCGCCGACATAAGAGATACGAAAGCCCATGTAAGTAATGCCGTTGATAACGATATCTTTAACCGCGGCAAACGGGTAGTTTTCCAGGCTGATAGATTCCGGATCATCGACGATCTTCTCTAAGGTGGCACGTGCATTTGGCCCCCAAACGCCCAGACAACCGTAGTCTGTAGTGCGGTTAGTCACTTGTGCATCGTAGCCAAAATCTTGTGCCATACGCTTGATCCAGACCAGATCGCGATGACCGGCATCGGCACCATCGATGAAGCGGTAGTGATCTTCACCTAAACGCAGTACCGTTAAATCGGCGCGTACGCCACCAACATCATTCAGGAAGTGTGTATACACCCCTTTGCCTATTGGTGTGTCTCCGCCCACTTTAGCAACACAGGCAAATTCCATCAGTGCAGCGGCGTCGGGACCTGTTACATCGATGATAGCGAAGTGCGACAAGTTGATCATGCCGACGTCTTCGGACATTTTCAGGTGCTCGGCGTTGGAGACACGAAAGAAGTGACGGCTGTCCCACTCGGCTTCACGGGTCGGTATTTTGTCGCCGTACTCTTCTAATAAGTGCTCGTTACTAGCGTAACCATGGGCGCGCTCCCAGCCACAAAGCTCCATAAAGTAACCACCTAGCTCATTCTCGCGCTCCCAAAACGGGCTGCGGAATTTACCACGGGCAGCGGTATAGGGCTCACGGTTGTGTACCGGTGGGTTGTAAATTTTAAACGCCGACTCATAGCAGCGATCGTGAATGTATTGCTCTTCACACTGAAAAGGATAGGCGCGGGCCACATCGATGCTGCTGTGATCGAACTCTGTGCGACCATCAGTCATCCAGTCGGCGATTACTTTGCCGGTACCTGGACCATCTTTAACCCATACCGATACGCCGTACCACAAGCCGCGAACATTGGATGATTCACCGATAGATGGACCGCCGTCAGCAGTGACTTGCAACAGACCGTTGAAAGAGTACTTATCGTCGTAACCTAGTTCACCCAGAGCAGGTGTCAGTTCGATAGCACGCTCCAGCGGATCAATCACTTCTTCAAGCTCTAAATCTCGCTGTGAAGGAGACAGACGGGCAAATTCTTTTTCCAGGATATCGCGTGGATGACACATGCGCGGCTCTTTCTCTTCGTAGTAGCCCCACTCCAGCTGTCCGCCCTCAGCTGTTTTCGGATCCCCAGTATCGCGTAAATAGGCAGAGTTGCCCTGATCGCGTAGCAATGGGTAACCAATCTCTTTACCGGTATCGGCAAACTTATCAAATCCTTTGAAGAACGTCAGTGGGTGATCAACTGGCATTACCGGTAAATCTTCACCGGCCATTGCGGCAATCAAACGTCCCCACAGACCAGCACAGACCACCACGTGATCCGCTTCGATATAACCACGATCGGTTTCAACACCTTTAATACGACCGTCTTCAATTTTTAGACCAGTACAAGAGGTATTGGCAAAAATTTCTAACTTACCCGTTGCAACCGCCTCTTCTACTAAATCACCGGCAACCGTTTGTGAGCGAGGTATAACCAAGCCGGCATCCGGATCCCAAAGTGCACCTTGAATCACGTCTTCTTCTAGTAACGGGAATTTTTCTTTGGCTTCTGCGGTGCTCATCATGCGCACATTGTTACCAAAAGCTTTGCCCGATGTAACCCGGCGCTTAAGTTCATCCATGCGCTCCGAATCACCATGACGTGCCACTTCGATACCGCCGATACGCTCGTAGTTACCACGTTTCTCGAAGAAATCGATGCTGTATTTAGTGGTAAAAATAGTCATCTGATCGTGGGCTGTGTTGAAGCAAAAATCCGAGGCGTGCGCAGTCGAGCCAATATCAGTCGGAATAGCAGACTTATCGATACCGACGATATTATCCCAGCCCCTTTCGATTAGATGATGGACCACAGAAGCACCAACGATCCCGCCTTGACCGATGATAACTACCTTTGCACTTTTAGGAAATTTAGACATGTAGAGCACTCCGCGCTGTCCGATTTATCGGGGCCAACACTTATAATGATTTATGTAAACGAGATTTTTGCAGCATTCGCGGGACAACTTTCTGGGTCATCCAATAGAGCAACGAAGCCAAAGCCTCAGAATATCGTCACAGATATCCTTCGTACTGTTTAATTATCAATATTAATTTATAGAGATGCGGACAACTTATCTAATCGCGTCATCATTTTGCATATTCGTATGGGTTTTAGGTAAGCGAGGGTTTATTTACGACCTGAGTCCGAAGAGCGTGGCTTGTAAAAACCGAGAAGGGTTTCTATCACAGACTTGCATACTGCAGCGCCAAAAAGCGTTAGCATGATGATTTAGCACCTAATATTGACGATCTTCGCCGCAAAAAATCAGCTCAGCGACAAGGTCTATCCGCTGGATATATAGCGGCGGTGGATTACATAGACAAAACAGGCAAAAATTAACTGTAATGATGCTAGCGAAACAATCTAAAAATACTTAGCTGAAGCTTTACTACCGAACTGTCCAGCGACTGTCTGCCTGCTTTATCACTCTCATTACAACACAGGGGTCTTGCTCCCTTGTTGCTTAGTAATAATTTAAGTTTTATTTAGCCTTTAGCTAGTCCATAATTGCTCTCATGAGAATCGTTTAAAAACTAAGGTTTAACAAGGGAAATAACTGATGGTTTCAACAATAGTATTAATGAACGTCGAACGCGGACAATCGAGTAACGTCGGCGAAAAACTGGCGGCAATGGATGGTGTGACTGAAGTGTACTCTGTGGCGGGGGGTTATGATCTAGTCGCACTGGTACGCACTGAGAACAACGAGCAACTGGCGGATCTGGTCTCTGGGGAGATAGGAAAAATTGACGCTATTGTCTCAACTCAGACGATGATCGCCTTCAAGACATTCTCTAAGTACGATTTAGATGCGATGTTCTCCATCGGTATGAATTAACACTGTTAATTGCTAACCAGATTTTAAAGCCCGTTACAGCGGGCTTTTT
>ASZI01000119.1 GCA_000416315.1 Osedax symbiont Rs2
GAAGTCGGAAGTCGGAAGTATTGAACCAAAAAAGTCGTGAATTTGCAGCCTTGAGCCATTACTAGGCGTGAGGCGGCTGATTAGCTGTCGCATTACACAGAAAAGCCAGTTACTTTGCAGTGACTGGCTTTTTTTGTGCAGATGGCTGCTCTACTAGTTCTTCAATACCATTACCGAACAGCAGGCTCTTTCAACCACGCGGGCCGAGACCGAACCAAGTAAGAACTCGTTTAATTTACTGCGCTGATGCGCACGCAAAATAACCAAATCGATTCCAGCCTTGGCCACATAGCGATTGATTTCTTCAGGTGCAGAGCCCTCAATTACTTTCAATATTGGCTTTATCTTCGCGCCCACATATTTAGCGGCGTAATCATTCAGATCTTGAGCAACAGTTTTAACCACTGCCTTATGTTCGCTCTCGCCTAAGAAAGAAGAGACATAAGAGTTACCAAACCCTGGTAATACTGTAATTAGATGCAGCTGGGTTGCGCCATCATCTATTTCCCGAAGCGCTAGTTTTAGCGCATTTAACGAAAACTCTATATCTTGCAGATCTACAGGTACTAATATTTTCCCAAACATACTCTCTCCAGCTACTCTGACATTTTGTGAGCTATTAACAGTGCAGTCCGGGCGCTAAATCGTGCAGGGCCCGGACTGTCAGTTTGTTACGCAGCGACCGCTGCGCCAATTCCAGGGTCATTTTTGCGACGTCGTTGCAGTACAATCACCAGTATTAGCAGTAACAAAGTAGGGATATAGATCCACTGCTTGGCCGGTTGATTGCCAGGTACATCGATGCTGGTGATGATTTGGTCAAAAGCTAAGCCGGCCTGGCTAGCGGCGCTGTCGTATTCGACAAAATCAATCATCAGGCCATTATCGGTTTGCAACAGTTCCACACCTGCCCCGATCAGTTGCGCCTGAGCACTGTCCCCTGCAGGCAGCGTCAATAGCGTCATAAAGGAGCGTTGATTGCCGACTTCGTCCTCACCGTCAATCCAAATCCGTAACTGCGTACCTGCAACTGGCTTTAGCTCATCCAAACTTTGCATCACCGTAGCAGATGGCAAGCTGATGTAAGGATCGACAATCCGATCCATCCAGAATCCCGGGCGGAATAGCGAGAAGGCGATTAACAGTAAAATGGCACTCTCGTACTTTTTGCTGCGAGCGACAAACTGCCCTTGGGTAGCCGCTGCAAATATCAACATAGCGAAAGTCGCTACCACAAATACCTGAATCCCCTCCAGCCAACCTACATCGATTAACAACAAGTCGGTATTGAAGATAAACAGAAAAGGTAGCGCGGCGGTGCGCAAGCTGTAAGCAAATGCCTGAAAGCCAGTCTTAATAGGATCACCGCCGGATATGGCTGCAGCTGCGAAAGAGGCCAGGCCTACCGGGGGTGTTACATCGGCCATAATACCAAAGTAAAAGACAAACAAGTGTACGGCTATCAGCGGTACGATCAGACCGGCATCTTGGCCCAGGGAGACAATCACTGGCGCTAACAGTGAAGATACCACTATGTAGTTAGCGGTGGTCGGCAAACCCATGCCCAAAATCAAGCTTAATATTGCTGTCAAAACTAACATCAGCAACAGATGACCTCCGGACAATAACTCGACCAGGTCAGCGAGCACTGAGCCCACCCCTGTTTGTGACACAGCTCCAACTATAATACCTGCCGTCGCTGTGGCAATGCCGATACCAATCATATTTCTGGCGCCTATGATTAATCCATCCAGTAGCTCATTGACACCTTGAATCAAACGTTGTTTCAGTGCAGTTTCAGCGCGAAAATAGGCCATCAACGGCCGTTGAGTGACCAGTATGACTAACATTAGTACTGTAGCCCAAAAAGCCGAGAGTCCCGGTGAAAGTCTCTCAATCATCAGACACCAGACCAGCACGACCACAGGCAGTAAGAAGTGCAGTCCAGAGCGTACTGTTGGACCGACTTCCGGCAGCTGTAGCATAGGTGCGTTGGGATCATCTAACTGCAAATCGGGAACTTTTGCAGCAGTGCGGACCAACAAGATATAAACGACAGCCAGCAGTACAGTGATCACTAAGCTTGCATAGGCACCAAAAGTGGGCTTAACCCAGCTAATGCTGTAGTAAACCAGCATAGATAGCGCAGCCGCGGCCAGGAAACCGGTCAAAATGCCGAGAATTCTCGCCATCCAAGGTTTCACCGCAGCGCGGCGTGGTAACCCTTTCATCTCTAACTTTACCGCTTCCAGATGCACGATATAAATCAGCGCAATATAAGAAATTAGCGCTGGCAAAAAGGCGTGGGTAATGACTTCAAAGTAGGAAATTCCGACGTATTCCACCATCAGGAAGGCAGCTGCACCCATTACTGGCGGCATTATCTGTCCATTCACTGATGAAGCCACTTCAACTGCACCGGCTTTTTCTGAGCTAAAACCAACTCGCTTCATCATCGGGATAGTAAAAGTACCGGTAGTGACCACGTTGGCAATCGATGAGCCAGAAATCAGTCCGGTCAAACCTGAGGAAACCACGGCGGCCTTGGCGGGTCCGCCCTGCATATGCCCCAACAGAGAGAATGCGACTTGTATAAAGTAATTACCGGCACCCGCTTTGTCTAACAGAGCACCAAAGAGCACAAACAGGAAAACAAAGCCGCTTGATACACCTAAAGCTATACCAAATACCCCTTCAGTCGATAGCCACTGATGGTTAATCAACTCAACGACAGACACTCCCTTGTGGGCAATAATGCTTGGCATGTACTGTCCCATCAAAGAGTAAGCCAAAAAGACCATGGCAACTATCATTAATGGTGGACCCAGTGTGCGTCTGGTCGCCTCCAGCAAAAACAAGATCCCCGCCAGTGAGGCAAAGTAATCTAAGTCATTGGGAAAACCAGTTCTTGAGGTCAACTGCTCATAGAAAAAGAATAAATATCCACAGCAAAAAGCAGCTAACAAGGACAACAACATGTCCGTTTTGGGGATAGTGTGACGCGATGACGAGGCAAACGCCGGGTAGGCGGTAAATGCTAAAAACACTGCAAATGCTAAGTGAATGGCTCGGGCTTCGGTATTATTGAAAATACCAAAACTGCCAATAACTGGCCAATCCATAAAAGGTAGTGGCGATGCGATCCACAGCTGAAACAGCGACCAAAGTAAGGCTGTGGCCAGTAGTACCCGGCCTTGGATACCTGCGGGAATACGTGCCCCGGTATCGGCTGCGGCAACCATGTCTTGTAGTTCTTTATCACTGAGCGTGGCGGAAGATTTTTGCGCGGAAGTTGAATCCATTGTCATAACTGAACCTCTTATGATAATTATTCAATATTTTTAGACGCTAGATATAGGCTCTTCAGTCAAAGGTGATTTTCTGTAGATTTATTTAGCGCTAAAAAAGTAAAAAGAGAGGACAGGCCTCTCTTATAGTGTGAAAACTAACCGGTTGTTAAATTACATCCAACCTTTTTCTTTGTAGTAGCGTACTGCGCCTTCATGCAGTGGAGCAGACAGACCTTTTACCATCATATCTTGAGGTGTAAGGTTAGCGAATGCTGGGTGTAGACGCTTAAATCTGTCAAAGTTATCAAATACAGCTTTAACAACTTGGTAGATAGTATCGGCAGGGACTGTTGCAGAACTTACAAAAATCGCACGTACACCAAAAGTTTTAACATCTTCATCAGTACCAGCATACATCCCACCAGGGATAGTCGCTTCTGAATAGAATGGGTTTTCAGCGATCAGCTTGTCGATAACAGGTCCTGTAACAGGAATGATCTTAGCATTACAAGAGGCTGATGCTTCTTTGATTGCGCCAGATGGGTGGCCCACTGTATAGATCATTACATCAATTTTGTTATCGCAAAGCGCTTGCGCTTGCTCTGCTGCTTTTAATTCAGCAGCTAGTTTGAAGCTATCCTTAGTCCAACCTTTTTCACCCATCAATACTTCAATAGTACCGCGAGTACCAGAACCTGGGTTATTTAAGTTAACACGCTTGCCAACCATTTCATTGTAGTGTGAAACATTGCTATCTGCGCGGGCTACAACAGTGAACGGCTCGCCGTGCACAGAGAAGACTGCGCGAAGGTCAGTAAAAGCGCCTTGGGTTTTAAAGGTCTCGTGCTTAGTACCTTTAGTGGCATGGAACTGCCAATCAGACTGAGCGACACCCATGTCTTGCTCACCCTTGCGGATGGCATTGATATTAGTTACAGATCCACCGGTAGAAGGCGCTGTACATTTGATGTTGTGATCTTTTGTACCACGGTTAACCAGGCGACAGATAGATTGACCAACAACGTAATAAACACCTGTTTGTCCGCCGGTACCTATAGTAACAAAATTGTTATCAGCTGCAGCTACTGTGCCACTGAAAGAGGCTGCCAGCGCCACGCTTGAAGAAAGCAAAGCGGTAGCTAATTTATTTTTCATAGATTTTCTATTAAGAGACATAAGAACCCTTGTTATTGTTATCTGACCTTGTGAAAGCCAGTGTGAGATTGACGCCTATTCGACTTAACATCCCTTTAATCGAGCAAACAAAATGGCAATTACTGATTGCTAGGTGACCTGGCAAACCGATACATGAGAATCTTAAAAAAATCTACCTGTGTGTATTAAGCACAGGCAGACTCAAAACTTATTAAGATTTGATTAGTATGACTAATCGCGGAACAAGAATACATGTACAAAGCTAATCACGAACCACCTGCTGTGCCAATTAAACATCCTTACGTGCCACAATGAGTTTTTCCATGCTGCTGTTCACAGGCATCAGTTAACCCTTAGCGGTTGCTCTAAATCTAATTGCCAGTTTCAGCTGAATAATTTGTTCAAAATTGGTATAACATCGGTGCTCAGAGCCTGTTTCAGCCGGCCAGCGACCAACACAGAAAGTAATTTTTCAGGGTTTTTTCATGTCAGCCAGCAATCGCTTAGCTAATTATAAAAAGCACAATCCTCTTGCCATTAAGCTTTTAACTGCAATCATCCTCTGTAGCTCGGTGATTACAGTGCTGGCCACTAGTGCTCAGCTGTATTTCGACTACCGTTATGAGCGCAGCGCCATTGATCAGCGTATCCAACAAATAGAATCGACTTCACTGGCGAGCATCGAAAACAGTTTATGGGAGATTAGCCCGGCGCAGATTCAACTGCAGCTAGATGGTCTGAGGCAAATAAGCGATGTACGACACATCACGCTAGATACCCCTTTCAACGAGCACTACAGTAGTGGTAGCGCAACTGATAGCGCTTCACTGCTCAAGGAGTACTCACTCAACCACCATGAAAACGGTAAAATTTATCCTCTGGGTAAATTGCGCATAGTTATTAGCCTGGATAATCTGTACCAGAGGCTGTGGGATAAGGCATTGCTAATCTTACTTTCACAAGGAGTTAAAACTTTTCTGGTCTCGATTTTCATCTTGTCCATCATCTATCACTTAGTCACCCAACATCTGGCGGTAATGGCAAGCTATGCCAGAAGTCTGCACTTGGATAAATTAGCAGCCCCTCTACTGTTAAATCGCACTCTGCTAAATCAAAGTGACGAACTGGGAGAAGTTGTAGACTCATTCAATACGATGCGCGAGAGCATGCTCAGTGATATCAGCCGGCGCACGGCGGCAGAGAGGCAACTAGCCAGGTTAAATACAGAGTTGGAAACAAGAGTTATAGAGCGCACAGCGCAACTGCAACAGGCCAACAGCGAACTGCAGCAAAGCATGGAGCAACTGCAGCGCACCCAATCACAACTGGTTGAATCTAAAAAAATGGCCGCTCTGGGCAGCTTGGTTGCCGGAGTTGCCCATGAAATCAGTACTCCGATCGGCATCGGTTATACTGCCGCATCATATTTGGAGCAACAATCTGAAAAATTCACTGGCGAACTCGCTGACATTTCCCTGGAGAGCAGCCAGATGATCCGCAAAAATCTGGAGCGAGCAGCCACTTTAATCACCGCCTTCAAACAAGTCTCTGTCGATCAGGCCAGCGAACAGCAACGCCACTTCAACATGGCTGATTACTTGCAAGAAATCATAATTTCTCTACAGCCAAGATTGCGCAATAGCAGCACCGAGATCAATATTGATTGCCCGCAGGATTTATCCCTGAACAGCTACCCAGGCAGCTTTTATCAGATTTTCAACAATTTGATTCTTAATTCATTAATCCATGGCACATCGAGTTCAAAGGGCAAAATTGTCATTCAGATAACGATCAGAACTACTGCACAGCAGCTAATTATAGATTACACAGATGACGGCATAGGCTTGAGCCCAACCTGGGCAGAAAATGTATTTGAACCCTTTACCACCAGCAAACGCAGCCAGGGGTGCAGTGGCTTAGGGATGCATATTTGTTACAACATCATTAACCAGCTCTTAGACGGAATCATTAAATGTATAGCGAGCGAGAGCGGCGCTCATTTTCGAATATGTCTACCCCACAAAAATACTTAAAAAAAAGATAGGTCGCTATTAAGGTAACAGGCCTATCTCTTTAAAATAGCGGATAACGCCCTTATGCAAAGGTGCCGCAAAGGGCGCTTTAACCATCAATTCTGGGTCCAACCGAGTGAAAGCCGGGTGCATAGTTCTAAATTGTGCCAAATTCTCTATCAGAGACTTAACCAGCGAATAAGCCGTTTCTTCGGACATTGCTGTGCTGGTAAAAAGTGTCGCATTGACTCCGAAAGTGGTGATAGATTTTACATTTCCCCGATAGATAGCGCCGGGGATCTTGGCCCATCGATAATAAGAATTTTCCGCCAGTAACTGCTCAATTTCCGGGCCCTGCACCCCCACCAAACGACTGTCACAATCTTCGGTCGCCTCGCGAGCGGCCGCCGAGGGATGTCCGACTGTATATATCATGACATCAATGCGCCCCTGACACATTGCACTGGCTTGCTCCGATGCATCTAGATTCAATACTTGGCTAAAGTCAGACAAGGTCCATCCTTTCTTTAGCAGTAAATCATCCATAGTCGCTCGTAAGCTTGAGCCCGCCGTTCCCATACTGATACGCTTGCCCTTAATATCATCAAAGCTGTGAATAGATGAATCGCGTGGCACTATCAAGGTAAAATATTCAGGATACAATATTAATAATGTCCGCAGCTTAGATTCAGAGCTAAGCGGTTGGATTGGCTCATCTATAGTGTCGGTGCCTGATTGAGTGATTTTTGTGCGGTTATATGACTGCGCTTTGATGCTATTGGTGCGACGGGTGTTGTAGCTGTGATAAACCCAGTTAGACTGGGCGATGCCCACATCCAAAAATCCTTGTTGAACCCTATTGATGTTTGATACTGAACCATCGGTAGCCTCTAACGCACAGCGTATGCCATGTACAGCCCCAGGTTTATTGACTATCCGACATATACTGCCTCCTGTAGGATAGTAAACTCCAGTGATGCCGCCTGTCCCCAGTGAAACAACTAATTTTTCAGCGTTGCTGATCGTTGAAAAAAGCAACACTAGACTGGCCAATACTATTGTTTTTGTCACTGCGAGATACACTCAAAGGATAAATTGCAAATACCATTAAACTGGTTAACTAAAATAGCTTAGTCACTGACTCTATTTTGTACTGGCTTAATTCACGCTCTATTCGATATCGAGCTAAGACAGAGATACTTCATTTTCATCCAGATATTGTGCAAGCGTCATTATCTGAACAAATCACTGCAACTGTTTTAACAATTACTGTGACTAAAGGGAAGCGCTGCATTGGAGCTAAGTGTCTATCAAGCATGCAAAAAAAATGTTGCAGCGCAGATTAACAAAAGTACTCACATAAGACCAACTTCTTTATAGTAGCGAATAACACCTCTATGCAGCGGTGCAGCGAAGGGCCCCTTAAGCATAGTTTTAACTTGTAAATGACTGAAGGCCCTATGAAAGCTTTTAAACTCAGGTAAATTTTCCAACAGTGATTTCACCAGTGAATAAGCGGCCTCTTCAGAGAGCGCGGTGCTGGCAAAAAGGGTGGCATTAACACCAAAAGTATCAACCGATGTTTTATTGCCGCGATAGATCCCCCCGGGAATAGCTGCCCAACGATAATAAGAGTTTTCCGCCAATAGCTGCTCAACATCTGTTCCCTGCACAGCTATCAGCCTGCTTTCACAGTCCTGGGTTGCCTCCCTGGCAACAGCCGATGGATGGGCAACTATATAGATCATGACATCGATGCGCCCCTCGCACAGCGCACTGGCTTTTTTAGCTGTATCTAAATTCAACACTTGCGAAAAAACATCCAAGCTCCAGCCCTTCTTTTGCAATAATTCATCCATAGTCGCATGTGAACCAGACCCTTGGGGCCCAACACTAATGCGCTTACCTCTGATATCATCAAAGCTGTTAATGGCAGAGTTTTTAGGCACTAATAAAGTAAAGTATTCAGGGTAGAGAACCAGTAATGTACGCAGTGGGTAATTTGCTACTGTTGGAGTCGGTACGTCATCTGCGTCTGCTAAGCTCGATAGCGTGATATCTGAATGTGCCGCTGTCGGGCTAGCTCTGATTTTTTTAGCTGTTGGCAAATTTTCATGGCTGGCTTTATAGCTATGGTAGACCCAGTTCGATTGGCCAATTGCCACATCTAACAGCCCCTGTTGCACCCGGTTAATATTTGATACTGAGCCGTTTGTCGCCTCCAGCGCGCAGCGTATGCCGTGCAGTGCACCAGGCTTATTAACTATGCGGCAAATACTGCCACCAGTAGGATAATAGACACCGGTAATACCACCAGTACCCATTGAAACAACCCGTTTTTGCGCATTGCTGTGACCAGAAAACAACAGTGCCAGAGTCGCTATTAATAGAGTATTTTTAAACACAAAGACTGCCTACAAGTAAGAACTTTCATTCTAATGACAAAGAGGGGGCTGCTTCGCAGTCCAGTCCAGATACTACCATTCATTAGTCGCTACTGTAGCAAAGTTTTTAATAACTAATTCTATACACTAAGGACTAAACTTTAAGTACACTGGAGTGGTTCGTCCTTATTCGAGATCTACAGCAAAAATTGCAATCGCATAACTTTTATTGACACACTATTAGAGTCTTTTATGAACCCATTTTTTTTATTTTTATTTGCTTTGGCACTAGTCGCAATCATCTACTGGTTTAAGAACGCCAGTCAGCGCCAGGGGATAACGGCCCTAAAAGGCGTTTTGGTAATACTCGGCTTAGGCTTACTCATTTTAATTGTCACTGGCAGACTACCCTTGTTCAGTGGAATCCCGGTGCTGCTATTAGGCATATTCAGAAAGTTTGCCCTGAGTAGAATGTTAATACCCTTAATAAAACTTTTAGCCGGGAAATCCGGAGCCCAAAAAGTAGTGCGCAGCTCAATTAACATGGATGACGATCAAGCGCTGCAGATACTTGGCCTGAGCGTAGACCCGAGCAGAGAGGAAATAGTGCAAGCACATCGTAAAATAATGCGAGAGCTTAAAAATAGTGGTGATGTCAGCGATATCGAAGCAACCAAAATAGATTTAGCCCGTGAACATTTAATCAAAAAAAGTAATATTACACAGTGACAACACAAGGGGCTGCAGAAACTTAGCATGAGCCCTGTTCTTCTGTGTTGACAAATCTGCTAGTTAACCGGTAATAATTTCAAGCCATTATTACCGAGTAATTCAGAGAAACCTGTTAACCTTAACTCGCTATTGTTAAATACCTGAAACAACATGACACTTTGCTCAGAGTTCAGCTGTGCTGGGCGCAAAGCGACTTCTAGAATTTGATTCGGATGCATTTTCCACTGCCCTTTACTGACGACTAACGGATGACCATTGCGATAATCAAGCAGTAAATCAACACTGTGATCAGAGGCTAAGTTCAAAACAATAAAAGCATTACCCACACTCAGAGCATTACTGTATTTACCACTGCTGAACTCTTGTTTACCATCCCCT
>ASZI01000120.1 GCA_000416315.1 Osedax symbiont Rs2
ACAATCCTGACACAGGGGGCATATGCTACAGGCAAAAAAAAGCCTCAGTATGAACTGAGGCTTTTCTTGAGCTGAGATCAATTACTTGATTTTAGCTTCTTTGTAGAAACGCACTGACGAACAACAGGATCAAATTTCTTGATCGCCATTTTCTTAAGTCTCGAACGCTTATTTTTGTCAGTTTTGTAGCTTTGACCTGGACCTGTGGATGATACTAGACGAGTCGCAAGTATTAGGTATGAAATATAAATAACAGGCAAAAAAAAGCCTCAGTATAAACTGAGGCTTTTCTTGAGCTGAGATCAATTACTTGATTTTAGCTTCTTTGTACATAACGTGCTGACGAACAACAGGATCAAATTTCTTGATCGCCATTTTCTCAGGCATAGTACGCTTGTTTTTGTCAGTTGTGTAGAAATGACCAGTACCAGCAGATGATACTAGACGGATCTTTTCACGATTACCTTTAGCTGCCATTGTCTAGCTCCTTATACCTTTTCGCCGCGAGCGCGAATTTCTTTAAGAACGATATCAATACCTTTCTTGTCGATGATACGCATGCCTTTAGAAGAAACACGTAGACGTACGAAACGGTTCTCAGCTTCTACCCAAAAACGATGCCAATGCAGGTTCGGTAGAAAACGACGACGCGTTTTACGTTGAGAGTGGGAAACATTGTTTCCTGTTACCGGGCGCTTACCCGTAACAACACAAACTTTAGCCATTTTAAAACTCCAATATAGGAACAAGTTACATCTATTCTGATACTTATTGGCAAATATAAATTATGCCTCAGGTGGAGCGTCCGTAACTAATAGACAGAAATCCCAAACCAGTTCGAATAGAAGCCGCGTATACTACACACTGATAAGTCAAATAGCCAGTGACAATCTGAAATACTTTTCTTCAAGGGCGCTGGCAATTATAACTGTCTAGATAGGTGGCTTATACGGGTTGCAACATAGATGGATCAAATTGATCCCTGGTTGTGAGTTCTCTCTATAACAGTTCGAGCTATAACAGTTCGAGCTATAACAGTTCGAGCTATAACAGTCCGCGCTCTGCAAAGGACACAGGTTCGCCATTGCCGATGATAATATGATCGATCACTGCGATGTCCACCAGCGCCAGTGCCGCGGTTAATTTTTCGGTTATCTGCCGGTCAGCCATCGATGGCTCGGCAATGCCCGAGGGATGATTGTGCGAAAAAATCACAGCTGCGGCATTGTAGCTCAGAGCAGACTTAAGCACTTCACGGGGGTGAATCTGTGCGCAATTGATACTGCCTTTAAACAAAATTTCAAAACCTAATACACAGTGTTTCGTATCTAGAAACAAACAGGCAAATACTTCTCTGTGTTGATGGCGCAGCTGGCTGATCAAGTATTCTTGCACTGTGTCGGGGCTGTCCATGGTAGAGCCCTGCTCTAATAACTGACGTAAATGGCGGCGGTTCATCTCTAAAACCGCTTGCAACAGTGCATACTTGGCAGGACCTAAGCCACAGCCAGAGCAGAATTGGCTTTGCCCGGATTCGAATAACTGGCGTAAGCCACCGTAACTGGACAATAGCTGGCGAGCCAGATCTACAGCGCTGACTCCCTTAGTTCCGGTACGTAAAAATATTGCCAGTAACTCGGCGTCCGACAACGCTTGCGCGCCTTTCGCCAACAGTTTTTCCCGGGGCCGCTCTGAAGAGGGCCAGTCATTGATTGACATTTACACCTCGCTGATAATCCTTTATCAACCAACTATCATACGCTTGTGGAATATCTGTACAACCGGGGTATTTTCTCGGCAGCTGTTAAACTAACAACTCGCTGGCCAAAGTTTATTCATCCTGATATTTTTCCTTTGTTATATTTATCAGTTTTATCTAATATTTTCTGCTCAACCCCTTCGAAAAGCCCATTCATGATGTTATCTTAGCCAGCTCAATCAAAGTCATCGTATTTTAAGGCGCTATGGGTATGCAAAGACTTACCAACAAACGTATTATTCTCGGTATTACCGGTGGCATTGCCGCCTATAAAAGTGCCGAACTGACTCGATTTTACAAAACCGCAGGAGCTGAAGTACGAGTGGTTATGACACCGGCCGCCACTGAGTTCATCACCCCTCTTACCCTGCAGGCTCTCTCTGGTAACCCGGTACACACTGCGCTACTGGACCCTGACGCCGAAGCGGGCATGGGCCATATCGAACTGGCCAGATGGGCTGATCTGATTGTCATAGCCCCAGCCAGTGCTGATTTTATCGCCCGTTTAAAAAGCGGTATGGCCAACGATTTACTGACCACTTTGTGCCTCGCCAGCGACGCGCCTCTCGCTTTGGCACCGGCAATGAATCAAGCGATGTGGCGCTCAACTCAGACCCAGAGCAATGTTTTTGATCTGCTGCAGCAACAAGTAATATTTTGGGGCCCGGATGACGGCGATCAAGCTTGTGGTGATGTAGGGCCCGGACGTATGTTAGAACCTAGTGCCATCGCCAAACTCAGCGCCGAACTTTACACCACTAAATTGCTGAGCGGTAAAACAGTACATATTACTGCAGGTCCTACTCGTGAAGCCATAGACCCGGTGCGTTATATATCCAACCACAGCTCTGGCAAGATGGGCTATGCACTGGCGGTTGCCGCTGTAGAAGCAGGCGCTAAAGTAAAGCTGATCAGTGGGCCTGTTATCCTACCCTGCCCTGAACGGGTTGAGCGGGTTATGATTGAAAGCGCTGAGCAAATGTTAGCTTGCGTAATGGCAGATATCGATGAGTGCGACATATTTATAGGTTGCGCCGCAGTAGCGGATTTTCGACCGGCACAAGCGGCACAACAAAAAATAAAAAAAGGCAGCGATGACACTATGTCACTGCTATTGAGTAAAAACCCGGATATCATCGCCACTGTAGCGCAGCGTAGCAATAAACCTTTCACTGTGGGCTTTGCCGCCGAGACAGAAAACATGCAGGAGTACGCACGCAGTAAATTAGAAAAAAAGAATCTCGATCTTATCGCCGCCAACGATGTGGCGAATACCGAGATAGGTTTCAACTCAGACGAAAATGCCCTGACATTAATCAGCAAAAAACAACAGCTGGATTTAGAACAAGCCAGTAAAGCGGTATTGGCACAACAGCTAATCCGCCACATTGCCCTTTTAATGACTCAAAGAATTGATAAATCATGAATAAACTTCAAGTAAAAATCCTCGACTCGCGCATCGGCGCAGAATTTCCACTGCCTAGTTATGCCACGCCGGGCTCTGCCGGACTAGATTTACGCGCCTGTTTAGATACATCGCTGACCCTTGAACCTGGGCAGACGCAATTAATCCCCACAGGCATGGCTATTCATATTGAAGACCCTGGTCTTTGTGCGATGATTTTACCGCGCTCAGGTCTAGGTCATAAACACGGCATAGTATTAGGTAACTTAGTCGGTTTGATAGATTCAGATTATCAGGGGCAACTGTTTGTCTCCTGCTGGAATCGCGGCCAGACAACTTTCACTATGCAGCCTGGCGAGCGCATCGCACAGCTGGTCTTGGTACCGGTAGTACAGGCTGAATTTGAAATTGTCGATGACTTTTCAGCTTCTGACAGAGGCGAAGGTGGATTTGGCTCTTCAGGTAGAGCATAAACATAAAGGGAATTATAGAATGCCATATAAGCTAGAAAATCTTGATCACAATATTTTTCGCGCCTACGATATTCGCGGTGTAGTAGGTACAGCATTGACGGATGCTACTGTTTATCACTTGGGCCGTGCGTTCGCTACCCAGGCGAAAACAGAAGGCGTCAGCCACCTGTGCGTGGCAGCAGATGGCCGGCTATCTAGCCCGCATTTAAAACAGCTGCTGATCGAGGGGTTACTCGATGGCGGCATGGAGGTCAGCGATATAGGTTTTGTCGCGACTCCAGTACTCTACTATGCGGCACATCAAAGCGACAGCATCAGCGGAATCATGATTACCGGCAGCCATAATCCAAAAGATTATAACGGCTTTAAGATGATGTTAGCGGGTAATACTCTGGCTCTGGATGAAATACAACAGCTTAAAGATATCATGCTCAGTGAAGATTATTCTGAAGGTGAAGGTAATGTCGAGGCCTTGGATGTTCGCATCGACTATATGCAGAGTATTCTTAAAGACATCAAACTGAAACGCCCACTAAAAACCGTGGTCGACTGCGGTAACGGTATTCCCGGAGAGATGAACCCCGGATTGATTAAGGCCTTGGGCTGTGAAGTGACGCCACTTTACTGTGAGGTTGATGGCAATTTCCCCAACCACCACCCAGACCCTGGCAAGCTGGAGAACCTACTGGAGTGCATCGCAGAAGTTAAAAAGCAGCGAGCCGACATCGGCCTGGCGTTTGACGGCGATGGCGACAGAGTTGGGATAGTTACTCCCAAGGGAAAAATGATTTACGCCGATCGTCTGATGATGTTATTTGCTCAGGACGTGCTGTCGCGCAACCCCGGTGCCGAGATAATTTACGACGTAAAATGCTCCAGATTATTACACCATGTGATCACCCAGGCCGGTGGAAAAGGCACGATGTGGAAAACCGGTCACTCTCTGATCAAGCGTAAAATGCGTGAATCAGGTGCGCTACTGGCAGGAGAAATGAGCGGCCACGTGTTTTTCAAAGAACGCTGGTTTGGCTTTGATGACGGCTTGTACGCCGCAGCCAGATTACTGGAAATATTGTCTGCCAGCGACTTAGATCTGGATCAGATTTTTGACCAGTATCCCGAGGAAATTAGCACCCCTGAAATTAACATCAGCGTCTGCGATGATACTAAGTTCTCGATCATTGAGCAGATGCAGCAGGGGGAATACCCGCAGGGAAACAAGAACATCATCGACGGTGTCAGGGTTGACTACACTGACGGTTGGGGGCTGATACGTGCCTCTAATACCACCCCGGTGCTTGTACTTAGGTTTGAAGCCAGTAGTGAACAGGCACTGCAGCGCATTCAACAGCAATTTCAGCAGCAACTGCACAGTATTGATGCGCAGTTGGATATAAGTTACTGAGCCAGTAAGCAGCTTAGAATTTGATTAAAAATTAACGCGCTATACCCGGCAACCCTATGCAGCCGGTGGGATAAAGGAAAATGATTGCTATGCCATTAACACGTAAGCAGGCTATGAATACCGCCGAGGTACTCAGCACTGCCGTACCTTACATTCAACAATTTGTTGGCAAGACCATTGTCATCAAGTACGGCGGCAACGCGATGACCGACGAGAAGCTCAAGCAAAGCTTCGCCCGCGACATAGTGATGATGAAACTTATTGGCCTCAACCCCATTGTCGTTCACGGCGGCGGCCCGCAAATAGGTAGTTTACTGGAACAGCTAAACATCGAATCGCATTTCATCAATGGCATGCGCGTCACTGACTCTAAAACCATGGATGTGGTGCAGATGGTGCTCGGTGGTTTAGTCAATAAAGAGATTGTCGGCCTGATCAATCAAAATGGCGGCAAGGCAATAGGCCTTACCGGTAAAGACGGTAATTTGCTCAAAGCCACTAAGCTTAAAGTGAAACATAAAACTCCGGAAATGTCGGTTCCGGAAATTATCGATATAGGTCATGTTGGCGAAGTCCAGAGCGTCAATACTGAGTTGCTGAACATGCTGACCTCCTCTGACTATATTCCGGTAATCGCGCCGATTGGCGTCGATAAAGCAGGTACTTCCTACAACATCAATGCCGATTTAGTGGCCGGAAAAGTCGCTGAAGTACTTTGCGCTGAAAAGTTAATACTGCTGACTAACATCTCCGGATTATTGAATAAAGAAGGTGAAGTACTCACAGGCCTGACCACTGCTCAAGTCGATGCACTGATAGCAGATGGTACTATTCACGGCGGCATGTTACCAAAAATAGGCTGTGCATTAAACGCGGTCAAATCCGGGGTCAACAGCGCCCATATTATCGATGGACGGGTCGAGCACTCCTGCCTGTTAGAAATATTTACCGACGAGGGAGTCGGCACTTTAATTACCCGCGAAGAGACTGCCGGTACTACTCAAGCTTAACTTGGAAAGATAATAACAATGACTGAAACAGTTAAAACATCCAGACGCGAACAGATATTACAGTGTTTAGTGGCGATGCTGGAAAGTGATCCGGGTTCGCGAATTACCACTGCGGCGCTGGCAAAGAGTGTTGGAGTCTCTGAAGCGGCGCTCTATCGTCACTTTCCGAGCAAGGCTAAAATGTTTGAAGGGTTAATCGACTTTATCGAAGAGACGATTTTCTCACGCACTAACCTGATCACTCACTCAGACACCCCTTCGGCCCGCCAGTGCGAACAGATACTGACCTTGGTGCTAACCTTTGTGGAGCGCAATCCAGGTATGGCACGTATCTTAACTGGCGATGCTCTGGCCGGTGAATCTGACCGCTTGCGCGCCAGTATCCATCAGTTTTTTCAACGCCTGGAAACGCAGATAAAACAAGTACTGCGTGAAGCTGAACTAAAAGAGGGGCTGCGCACTGAGACCACCGCCAGCGCCACTGCCAATCTTATGTTAGCTGTCGTCGAGGGACGTATTCGCCAGTTCGTACGCAGCGAATTTAAG
>ASZI01000121.1 GCA_000416315.1 Osedax symbiont Rs2
ACAACAACAACAACAACAACGAGAGAAAGAAGAGATGAAAAAAACAATATTTAAACTCACTACTTCGATGATGCTTTTGTGTACAGCATCTGCCGCATACTCAGAATCCCTTACGTTATACACCTCCCTTGAAGAGGAAGAGATTGCTGTGTATGTACAAGCCGCCCAGAAAGAAATGCCAGATATTGATATTAATATTCTTCGTCTCTCTACCGGCAAACTAGGTGCGCGTCTATTAGCAGAGGCAGGCAATCCGCAAGCAGATGTAATCTGGGGCTGGGCAGTCACCGCTATGATGGACCCTCAGGTTCTTAAATTACTAGAACCTGTCAAAGTGAAGGGAGCAGAAAAACTTGCCCCTGAATTTCGCGATGTCAAAAATCGTTGGTTTTCCCAGATGGGCTACATGGGCGCATTTTGTGTAAATACAGAACGCCTTAAACAGAAAGGCCTAAGCATGCCACAAAGCTGGGCGGATTTAGCAAAACCAGAGTTTAAAGGTGAAGTGGTTATGCCGGATCCTAACTCATCGGGTACTGGTTATTTACACGTAAATGCAGTGTTGCAATCACAGGGCCTTGATAAAGGTTGGGCACAACTTCAGGACGTTGACTCCAACATGGCGCAATATACTTCGTCAGGGTCAAAGCCTTGTAAAATGGCACGTACCGGTGAATATGCCGTGGGTGTCTCTGTCGCTTTAACAGCAATGAATTCGATCGAGGATGGCTACCCGCTGGCAATGGTATTTCCCAAAGGTGGCGTTGGTTATGAACTGGAAGCTTCTGCTTTGCTATCCAGTAGCAAAAACAAGCCAGCGGCAAAGCGCTTCTTAGAATGGAGTATGTCGGATAGCGCAATTTCATTGTTTGGCCAATTTAAGGCATTAATCACTGTACCTAATGTGAAACAGTCTGAAGCGGCGAAACTATCGGGTCTTCCCGCTGATTTAAGCACCATTCTGGCGCAAGTTAATTTCGTTGAATCTGCAAACAGACAGACTGAAATTAAGGCTCAGTGGCGCCAAAAGTTTGGTAGATAAACGCTAATAAGCGACATGCGGGTAGTGATTGTCTATTCGCATGTCGCACACATTTATTCTTATCATGTAAACCTTCAGAGCTCATTCTTGTTCGGTGTTCCGATATTACCTAGTCGAGTTATTAGAAAATGTATTTAACTGTTACCAACGCAACCAAACACTATGGTTCATTCAGAGCACTGAATGATGTATCTATATCAATTGAGAAGGGTGAGTTTGTCTGCCTTCTAGGACCCAGTGGCTGTGGTAAAACCAGCTTGCTACGTATCATTGCTGGATTAGCGGATCTGGATAAAGGTGACGTCCAGCTAAATGGGCAGTCACTGTTGAAGTTATCGGCTCGCAAGCGGGGTTTTGGAATCGTTTTTCAATCTTATTCATTGTTTCCTAACATGAGCGTTGCAGAAAATATTGGCTACGGTTTGAAAATCAGGAAGGTACCCGCTGATCAAATCAGTGCGCGGGTCAGTGAATTATTAAATATTATTAAACTGCCTCAATTCGCGGATAAAATCCCCGGGCAACTTTCAGGTGGCCAACAACAGCGCGTCGCTCTGGCACGTGCCATCGCTGTCAACCCCCGAGTATTATTACTTGATGAACCACTTTCTGCTCTTGATGCGCAGGTACGCGGAGAATTACGCGACGAGATCCATCAACTACAGAGATCACTGGGCATTCCGACATTGATGGTCACCCATGATCAAGAGGAAGCACTGGCGCTTGCCGATAAAATTATTTGTATGAACCATGGAGTTGTTGTCCAAGCAGGCACGCCGCATGAACTGTATCATAAACCAGCTACACGCTTTGTCGCCACTTTCATGGGCACGAGTAATATGCTTAGTACTGCGAAAATAAGAAGCATTATGCCGGAATTATTGAGCACTCGCCCCAGGGGCGATGACGATCAATACGATGCCTGCATTCGACCCGAATCAATACGAATTGTAGATAATCCCGCGGGAGAAGCCAGCATAGTTTCCATCGGCTTTTTGGGAAATTTGAGTAAAATAAAATTAGAGAGCCCGCTGGGAAATTTAATAGTAGAAGTACAAGGTGCTACACACTTCAAAGAACAACAAAAGGTCTCGCTGGACATTGCCCTTGTAGATTGCATCTGGGTGGCAAATGATGTGCTGGGGACGGCAGAATGAGTAGCCTATTCTCAAGACGTCCCGACGGGGATAAGTTACTGACAATCGCTTGTCTGGTGGTTCCGTTAATTGGTTTAACGCTGTTTTTCCTCTACCCGATGTTTACGGTCTTTATACGCTCGATCACACTAGCTGATGGCGGTCTGGGACTGCAGAACTATACCGACACCCTCGCCTCTTCTGGGTTCTGGCGAGCCACCCGACATTCGATGTCGATGGGCTTCACTACCATGATTATCAGTGTTTTTTTGGGCTTCATCATAGCTCACGGACTACACAGGTGCTCATTTCGAGGTAAGTGGATAATACGCTCGGTAATCATCTTGCCACTATTGGCCCCCTCTCTAATCCAGGCGCTGGGATTGATATTTCTATTGGGGCGCAATGGTGTCATTAATCGAGTATTCGGACTCGAATTAGATATCTATGGCTTTTGGGGGCTGACCCTCGCCAATACGCTGTATGCGATTCCACAAGTTGTCATGATTATTGGTGCATCGCTCGTACTATTGGATGCACGTATCTATGAAGCCGCTGAAATGATGGGTGCAAAACCGATTCGCCAATTTCGCGACTTGACCTTGCCCGCTATCTTTTTCGCTCTATTGAATGCCGGTTTTGTGGTGTTTATCGTGACCATCACCGACTTCGGTAACGCCGCGGTTATCGCCGGGGATTATTCGGTACTTGCGACAGAAATATATACTCAAGTTGTCGGCTTGCGAAATTTCAATATGGGCGCCGTCGTCGGTATTATGTTACTGCTGCCAACCGTCGTGTCTTACTATATAGAGCGCAAGGCCATGGCGCGTCAAAAAGGACAACTCAATAGTAATATACAACCCTTTATCCCACGCTTCCAGGCGGGTAGGGATATTCCCATGGCTGCGGCCTGCTTCTTTATTGTCGGACTGATTGTAGCGGTTGTTGCTATCGTCATCTATGCCAGCTTTGTCAAACTTTGGCCCTATAACTTCGACTTTACTTTGAAGCACTTTGACATCACCACCGCAGGTGGTTACGGCTCGCTGTGGATTACCATCGGCATCTCTCTGGGGGCAGCCGTGGGCGGAACCTTGTTAATTTTCATTTTAAACCTCGGCCTGTTGCGTCTTCCAGCGGCTATTTCCCAAACGATACAAGTGCTGGCAGCTATGCCGGCGGCAGTACCCGGGATCGTATTAGGCCTGGCCTATATCCTGACATTTAACTCCACCTCGACACCGCTGTACATGTTATACGGAACCGCCACCTTAATTGCCGTGATCAACTTTTATCATTACCATACTCAAGCATTTTTGACGGTAATGACAGGCTTTCGTCAATTTCCCAAAGCGCTAGAAGAGGCGTCTGGTTCGCTAGGTGCTGGATTAGGTAGCACTGCGGTCAACGTCATCGCCCCCTTCGTTTCTCCGATGCTAGTAGCCGTATTCTTTTTTCTTTTCATGCGCTCAATGGTGACACTCTCAGCCGTAGTGTTTTTAACCACACCGCAGCTCAATGTTGCCGCTGTGACAATTATGCGCCTGGACGACGCGGGATTAACTTCTCAAGCAGCTGCTTTCTCGACTTGTGTAATGGCGGTTGTCGCTCTTGCGCTAGGGATTATGAAATTAATACTGTCCATTCAATCTAAACGTTCCACTAGGTCTGCATGATGTGGCCGAAAGAGCGACATCAGCGCATCCTCTCGATGTTAAGCGGTAACCAGCTAGTCGGTGCAAATGATCTTGCCGGGCTATTGGAGGTCTCTCGCGAAACGGTGCGCCGTGACTTACTGGAACTTGAAAACAAAGGTCTGATTGACCGAGTTCATGGCGGCGCGGGTTTACCCAATAGGGGGCATGAAGCGCCTTTTGAAAACCGCAGAGATGAGCAAATACGAGCCAAACAGAGTATTGCTCGAAAAGCGGTCACTTTAATTCCACCCGGCAGCTCTATTTTTGTTGATGCGGGTACCACAACCACAGTTTTCGGCCACTCACTGGCAAAATTATCGGGAATTATGCTAATAACTAACTCAATCGAGATTGCGCAAACCATTAAATCCAGCGGCAGTGACATAGACCTTATCTTACTCGGTGGGCAGATAGTTTCAGATGTACCGGCAACCTTTGGCGAGCTCACTTTATCAGAAATCAGGCGCTTTAATGTCGATCTGGCATTTATCGGTCCGGTAGCGGTACACGCAGAAGAGGGGATGTTTTCCTTTGCATTAAAAGAGGCCGAAATTGCCCTAACAATGATCTCTCAAGCGCGTCAAAACGTGCTCTTGTGTGATCGAACCAAGTTCGGCACTACCAGCCGTGTTCGTTTTGCTAAAACCTGTGATATCAATTATTTGGTAACAGATAGTTTAGTAAAACCAGATCAGATAGATCCATTTACCAGGGCCGGTGTTGAAATAGTTACCGACAAATAAACAACAGTGACTAGACCGTCCCCGTATGAATATAGAGAATTGGAGTTACACATGACAAGCACCAACGATAGCAACTATTTAGAAATTCTTGCCGATTGCCAACATTGGGCCGATGAAGCGGCAGTGCTGGCTCGCCAATATTTTCGACAGCCGACCGAGGTCAGCTTCAAAACTGATCAGAGCCCTGTCACTGTCATTGATCAACTGATAGAAAGTGAACTAAAAAAAGCAATTTCGGCAAAATACCCAGAGGACGGAATACTGGGAGAAGAGAGTGGAACCGACGCGGCGACTAACGATAACCTCTGGGTAATAGATCCTATCGATGGTACCCGATCCTTCGTTTCGGGAAATCCACTGTTTGGTATGTTACTTGCCTATGTACAAGCCGGTGTGCCCGCTGTTGGGGTCATTTCAATGCCAATCTTAAACGAGATTTACAGTGGCGGTGTAGGTTTGCCCGCTAGCTGCAATGGCAAGGTGATCAAAGTCTCAGACCAAGTTAATATCGATGATTGCCTGCTCTCCATCAATGAGGGTGAAAAATTACTCAGCGAACATCCACAGAAACTTAGCCGATTAATGACAACGGGAAAAGTACGACGATTTGGCTATGATTGCTATCCCCATGCGCTACTTGCAGCAGGTCATATTGACGCAGTGATCGATTACGACTTGAAACCTTACGATTATCTTTCCCTATCCATGGTCATTCAATCTGCAGGGGGGGTTATCACTGATTGGAAGGGCAATAAACTGGATATGCACTCTAAAGGAGATGTGCTGTCAGCTGCAACTCCTGAATTGCACCAGTCGCTGTTAAAACGACTCAACTGCGACTAATTATTCCTCCTTTTGGGGTTGCCACAACTGACCTTGTGGCTAGCTGAATTGATTTTGGACAACTCATTATGGTGATTTTTCAACCTTGTCAACAAGGAGCGCTGACAGCATGATTATGCAAGGATTAGAGCAACCGTCCGCGCTGCTATTTAACTCCGATGGCAGCTCTGATGTTTTGCTGGTATGTGAACACGCCAGCAATTTTATTCCCGATTGTTTTGCCAACCTCGGCCTGAGTGAGGCACAGAAACTCAGCCATGTTGGCTGGGATATAGGCGCGGCAGAACTGGCCCGAGCACTGAGCGACTCTCTGGACGCCGCTCTGGTAGTACAGCGTTACTCACGTTTGCTATATGACTGTAATCGACCGCCCAGCGAGACCAGTGCAGTACCTCAGGTCAGTGAAGAGACAGAAATCAAAGGCAATCTAGGCCTTAGTGTCGAGGCTAGAGAGTATCGGGTAAAGCGTATCTATGAGCCTTTTCACAGTGCCATCAGCGCTCAAATAGCCGAGCGTAAAGCGGCGGGGAAAAAAACCATTGTGGGGAGCATTCATAGTTTCACGCCTGTTTATTTGGGCAGGCAGCGGGCTGTACAACTGGGAATAATTTTCGATAAGGATAATGCTTTCGCCGACGCGTTTTATCAACAAGCTCGGAAAAACAAGGCTTACGATGTTCGAATAAATGAACCTTATAGTCCATCGGACCCAGTATTGCACTTGGTAACCCGCCACGCAGAAGAACATCAAGTGGCCAGCATGATGCTGGAAATACGCAATGACCTGCTATTAACAGCAGCGGGCATTGCACAATGGGCACGGTTGATAGCCGATACCTTAAACAGTTTTAAGAACTAGGTCCCAACCTCTTACAGAGGTAAGAGGTAAGAACTAACGTTATATAGAGGATTTGTAATGCGTAAAATGCTGACTTTAGAGCACTTAGAAGAAGAATTTTCGGCCGGCACAATCGATACTGTATTAGCCTGTATGGTTGATATGCAGGGACGTTTGATGGGCAAGCGTTTTCATGCCGATTATTTTATTAACAATGCTTACGATGAAACACACTCGTGTAATTATCTGTTGGCCACCGATTTGGAAATGGCAACGGTAGAGGGCTATAAATCCACTGGCTGGAAAGCCGGTTACGGCGATTACGTGATGAAGCCCGACATGAGTACCTTGCGCCGGGTTCCCTGGCTGGAAGGCACAGCGCTAGTGCTTTGCGATGTCCTGGATCATCATGACTATCAGCCTATAGCACACTCTCCAAGAGCTATTCTGCGCAGGCAAATTGCCCGTTTTGTCGACTTAGGTATTCAGCCTATGATGGCCACAGAACTGGAGTTTTTTCTGTTTGATCAAAGCTATGCACAAGCCTGCCAGGCCGGTTATCGGGATATGCCACTGGCGAGTAATTACAACGAAGACTACCACATATTCCAGACCACCAAAGAAGAGGTTGTGATACGTGCCATGCGCAACGGAGTCTATGGCGCGGGAATTCCAGTGGAGTGCTCAAAGGGTGAGGCCTCGGCGGGGCAAGAAGAGATCAATATCAAATACGACAAGGCTCTGACCACTGCAGATCACCATTCGATCGTTAAAAATGCCTGTAAAGAAATTGCCTGGGCGCACGGTAAGGCTGTGACTTTCATGGCGAAGTGGGATAACGACTCGGCGGGAAGCTCCTCTCACGTGCATCAATCCATGTGGAGCCTGGAAGGGCAGCCATTATTTTTAGATGAGAGCCGCGAACACGGCATGTCAAAGATGATGTGCCACTATCTGGCAGGACTGCTAGCCTACGCCGATGACGTCACCTGCTTTTTGGCACCATACGTCAATTCTTACAAGCGCTTCTGCGAGGGGACTTTTGCACCGACCAAGGCCATCTGGAGTCTGGATAATCGCACTGCTGGGTTTCGTCTATGCGGTGCTAATACCAAAGGCATCCGTATAGAGTGCCGTATTGGTGGCGCGGACTTGAATCCGTATTTAGCGCTGGCTGGTCAGCTGGCAGCGGGAATGGCGGGGGTTGAACAGCAGCTTGAGTTAGAAGCTGAATTCGTCGGCAATGCCTATGGCGGCCAGAACATTCGTGAAGTGCCAAATACCTTGCGTGAGGCGACACTGAAACTTGATCAATCAACTATGCTGCGTGAAGCACTAGGTAGTGATGTGATTGATCACTACGTGCATGCCGCTCGCTGGGAGCAGCGCCAATACGATAAGCAAGTCACAGACTGGGAAGTCGCGCGCGGATTTGAGCGCGCCTAACTACGGTGGCTTTACGTCTGAATAAAACGGTCAATTTGTTAGCTTTGAGTCCGTAATCGAAGTAATTTTTAGGAATAAATCAATGAGTAATATCCAATGTATTTCACCGGTTGACGGCAGTGTTTACGCACAGCGCCCGGTTGCGAGTGCCGAGCAAGTGGCAAATATATTTGCCGGAGCCAGAGCGGCTCAACACAGTTGGGCGGCACTGAGTCTGCAACAGCGCAAAGACTACGTTAGCGCCGCAGTTGATGCCATGGTGGGTATGAAGACACGTATCGCCGAGCTGCTAGCCTGGCAAATGGGTCGCCCTATTAGTCAGGGGGCCGGTGAAGTCGATGGGCTGGAAGAGCGCGCCCGTCATATGATTGCGATTGCCGATCAAGCATTGCAGCCTATAGACCCCGGTGAGAAAGCTGGCTTTAGTCGACACATCAGCCGCGAGCCACTGGGAGTAGTCTTTACTATCGCCCCCTGGAACTTCCCTTTGATGACGGCACTCAATTCTATTATTCCGGCCCTGGTGGCGGGTAATACGGTCGTTCTGAAACATGCCGCTAGTACTCTGCTGGTGGCAGAGTGTATACAAGATGCTTTTGCTGCGGCCAAGCTTCCCAACGCGGTGTTTCAGCATATTGTTCTCAATCATTCCAGCACCAGTGAGTTAATCGGCTCTGGTAATGTCGATATGGTTTGCTTCACCGGCTCGGTCGGGGGCGGTAAGGCCATGGAACAAGCCGCTGCCGGGCAGTTTATTCCGGTCGGACTCGAGTTGGGCGGCAAAGACCCCGCTTACGTGCGAGAGGATGCCAACTTGCCTTATTGCATAGAAAACTTGGCCGATGGGGCGTTCTTTAACAGTGGCCAGTCGTGCTGCAGCATTGAACGCATCTATGTGCATGAGAGCATTCACGATGAATTAGTTGCCGGCCTGGCGGCGGCTGGGCAAGCCTACAGATTAGGTAATCCTTTAGAGGTTAATACTAACCTCGGTCCTATGATTACACCGCAGGCGGCTGATTTTGTGCGCCAGCAAATCGGGCATGCACTGGCCGCAGGTGCTAAAGCGCACGTGGACACCCGTAGCTTTGAGCTGGACAAACCCGGTTCTGCCTATCTGTCACCGCAAGTATTAACCCAGGTAACCCATGAGATGTCAGTGATGAGGGATGAGAGTTTTGGTCCTGTTGTCGGCGTGATCAAAGTTAGCAGTGATGAAGAGGCCATTGCTTTGATGAATGATTCAGCGTTTGGCTTGAGCGCGGGCATCTGGACAGAAGACCTGAGTGCGACACAGCGAATAGCGCCACAACTTGAAGCGGGTACTGTGTTTATGAATCGCTGCGACTATCTGGATCCAGCATTAGTTTGGACCGGGGTGAAAGATACCGGGCGCGGTTGTTCGCTATCTAACTTAGGTTACGATGCAGTAACCCGACCAAAAAGTTATCACTTTAAAATTAAAACCGATTGACCGACTAAGGCAATAAAATGAAAAAATTTGATTATGTGGTCGTCGGTGCCGGCTCTGCCGGCTGCGTGGTCGCCAATCGGCTCAGTGCCAACCCAAAGGTCAGCGTCGCCCTGCTGGAAGCGGGGGGCCGGGCCAAGAGCCCATGGCTAAAAATCCCCGCCGCTGTCGCTGCTTTATACGGTAACAAAAAATACGATTACACTTTTGTAGGTGTACCACAAAAACACTTGTATCAGCGCAGCATGAACATTAATCGTGGCAAGATGCTCGGTGGCTCAAGCGCGATCAATAGCATGGTTTATATCCGTGGCAATCAAAATGATTACGACGGCTGGCAGGCTTTAGGTTGTGCGGGTTGGTCGTATCAGGATGTGCTTCCTATTTATAAAAAAATGGAAGCTAATCAGATCGGTCAAGATGCCGCTTATCATGGTTTTTCTGGTGAATTGAGTGTGGCTAAGCCCCAGGATCCAAACCGGGTCAGCCAAGTATTTGTCACCGCAGGGGCCGCAGTGGGCTTACCTGAAAACTGCGATTTTAATGCCGACAGCCAATTTGGTTTAGGGGTCTACAACGTTAAACAGAATAAAGGTGTCAGAGTGAGTGGTTATAGCGCCTTTGTGGAGCCGATACTCTCGCGCCCCAACTTGACCGTACTGACGCATTGTGAAGTGCTGGCGTTACAGATTGATAATGACAGAGTGACTGGACTCGAGGTCGAGCTTGAGGGAGTCGCACAGCTAATGACTTGTCAGCGGGAAGTGATCTTGTGCGCCGGCACTATTATTTCACCGCGCATTTTACTCGCTTCCGGGATTGGCGATCGCAGCGAGCTCGAGAGGCTTGGCATCGAGTGCAAACAACACCTGCCAGGTGTGGGTGAGAATTTACAAGATCATGTCGATAGCATGGTGACCGTGCGCTCTTGTGTCGCTGATACTATAGGTGTTTCCCTAAGGACTCTGTTGCCCGATGTCCTGACAGCTCCGTTTAATTACATGTTAGCGCGCAAGGGATGGTGGACAACCAACTATGTTGAGGCGGGAGGGTTTGCCAAAACCAAACTGGCTGAAGCCTCTGAACCGGGTTGTGCGGATGCCGATCCGGATATTCAGTTTCACTTTACCCCAATGTATCGCAGTCATCGCGGTAAAACCTTTGAATTTGGTCACGGTTATTCACTATTTACTTGTGTACTGCGTCCGCGCAGCGTCGGAACAGTTAAACTAGCTAATGATGGTAGTCGCCGCAACGTGCTGATAGATCACAACTTTTTCTCCGACAAGCGCGACCAGCTAGTACTTATTGACGGGGTTAAAAAAGCGCGTGAGATACTCGCTTCACCGGCCTTTGATCACATTCGTGGTGAGGAGATGGCCCCTGGCAATAAAGTGCAAACGGATGCAGAGATCCTCGAGTACTTAAGGCATACCACTAGCACCGTTTATCATCCGGTGGGCACCTGCAAAATGGGTACCGATTCGCTAGCAGTGGTCAGTCCTGACTCTTTGAAAGTGAAGGGAATGCGCAATCTACGAGTGATAGATGCTTCGATTATGCCGACATTGATCAGCGGTAATACCTCTGCGCCGGCGATGATGATCGCCGAAAAGGGCTCGCTAATGATTTTGCAAGAACATATTGGTTAATGATTAAGAGCAGTGGGGAGTAGGCAGTTGGAAGTTGGAAGTTGGAAGTTGGAAGTTGGAAGTATAGGGTCGATGAACTGGTCCTTCCGCTGTCAGGCTTTATGCTGCCTAAAGATATCGCTTCCTCCTGACCTAAGTCTATGAATTAGTGGCACAAGTAGCTTGTCAGCAACAACGTTCAATCTACTAGCAGCACTAATGATACTTA
>ASZI01000122.1 GCA_000416315.1 Osedax symbiont Rs2
GAGAGATCAAATGCCCAGAGGGTGGGGCTATCTAAAATATAACGAGAGAAGACTTCGTAGGCGACTATAAAAGCCAGGATAGGCATTAATAAAGCGGCGGCTTTACCGGTCAGCATAACGCTCTTGTCAATCGTCATACAGATTTTTTGCAAAAGGATAGTGAACATGACGTTACCTATATAGCAAAAAAGGTGCTCATAATGAGCACCTCTATTTTAAAACGCGGGATCTTAGTTCGAACTGCGAAGAATGTCGATTAGCGCCTTAGAGTATTTATCTTTGGCTGCGTATTCGTCATACAGACCAGCGCCGGCTTGTGTCCAAGCTTCGCGGTCAGCTGTACTTGGCTCGACGCTCCACTTAAGGCCTTTTTCTTGCATCTGGGTAACGGCTTCTGATTCCCATTGCTGAGACAGACGCAGTTGATCTGCAGCGTGCTGTTCAGTCGCTTTACGCACTACACTCTGTAGGTCTTCAGGCAGTTTTTTCCAGGCATTACGGTTTACAATGATAGGCAGTACTTGCGCACCGGCCAGGGGTAGGCGGTACATGTACTTAGCCACTTCTACATGGTTGCCATCACGGTGATCGATCATGTTTGAACCGATAGAACCGTCGATAACACCAGTGGCAAGGCTTGTGTATATTTCACTCCAGGCAAGAGATACAGGAGATGCGCCTAAGTTACGGAGGAATTTACCGTAGGCACCAGGTGCACGAATTTTCAAGCCTTCAAAGTCAGAAATTGAATTTATTGGCTTTTTAGTAATGATGTATACAGGGGGTTGTATGTACGGCTCTAACCAAGTCAGGCCTTGTGCTCCATAAGCTTGAGTCAGTACTTTGTCCCATCCCTTATCGTGAAACAGCGCTTGTAGTTCAGCCGGGTCATCGGTACCACCGGGTAGACCAATTTCAACAACACCTGCGGGTAACTCGCCAGCGTGCATTGACTGAAAAGGTGCGCCCATCGTCACTAAGCCGGATTTTACCGCGCCCAGCAGCCCACTGGTTCCCACGCCTTCGCCTGAGTAAAGTACCTGAACTTTGATCTTGCCGTCAGACATAGTTTCGATATTTTTAGCAAGGTCTTCGTAGACTTCACCAAAAGCAGTGCCGCGACCATAAAGGTTGCTAAAACGCCAGTTGTGTTCAGCGGCATACACATCTGCAGCGCCGACGGATAAGGTTAGCCCCAGGGCTAATACGGAAGAGCTAAACTTCTTTTTTATTGAATTTATCATTTCAGATACTCTAGCAAATTGGATGATGTTTGTGAGCAACCGTCTCAAGTTACCGACTGGCGCTCATTGTAATTATTGGGCGGCCGCTATCTTATCAAATCCAAATTCGGCTTAAATCTATTCGTCTCTACTTAAACGTTTGCCTATTCATACCTAAAACTATATTTACTGCTGTTTTTTCCTCTCAATGTAATTATGATTAATTTAAATTCACTCTACTTGGCTGCAAAGATTGCAATGCAATATTTATCATTAGGCCAGATTGGCGATTCTGAAATTAAACAGCTGAAAATATTTAAAGCAGTGGTCGACTGTGGAGGTTTTTCGGCGGCAGAAACAGAATTGAATATCAGTCGCCCCGCCATTAGTAATCATATAGCTAACTTAGAAGCCCGGTTGAACATGAGGCTGTGCAAAAGGGGACGCGGTGGCTTTTCTATGACAGTAGAAGGAGAGGTTGTTTACGATCAAACTAGGCAACTGCTCGAGAGGCTGGAACAATTTAGAAATATCATCAATAATTTAGGTGTAAGGCCTGCCGGGCAACTGAATATTACCTTGAGTGATTCTTTCAGTAATGACCCTCGGTGTCGGCTGCCGAGTATCTTTAGTGGCTTCTGTAAACGCGCACCTGAAGTAGAGCTGAAAGTGGAAGTGGGGAAAATGTCTAGCATGGAAAACATGGTGCTAAATGATAAATTGGACTTAGCATTCATACCTTACCATCGGCGTCTTGACGGGCTAAACTATCTGCATTTATTTACCGATGAGCACTATTTGTACTGTGCTAAAGAACATCCGTTATTTATATTGCCGGATACACAAATAACCGTGCAGATGATCAATGCTGCCAAAATGGTTCACGCCGGCTTAAAGCCTCATGAAGAAGTCCATCACATGCTGTCTGATATGAACCTGGCCGGGCTTTCCTATCACTACGAAACCAGAATATCGATGGCGATGTCGGGACAATTTATCTGCTTTTTACCCCAGGAAATCGCCCGCCCTTATGTCGATTCAGGGGAGCTGCGCGCGATAGCCACTAAGACAAAACACTTTACCTTAGGAGCGGCGGTGATCAGCAAGAAAACAGCCCAACCCAACCGTGCTAAAGATCTTTTTTTAGAGACCATCAGGGATATATTTAGCGATACGGACACTAGAGCACCCTATTAAAAATGATTGAGCCTGATAAAGCTAAATAGTTGTCAAGCTCAGCCCTCGCATGATTTTTACTGGGGTTGTCAGCGTATTACAGAGGGTTTATTTGCTGTTCTTGCCCTGGGTATATAGTTGTTGGCTTTCTTAACTAAAACGCATACTGCATATTAAACACTGCGCTTGGCTGGAAAGTGTCACGGCTAAGAGTGCTAGAAAATTGCAATCCTAGACTAAACCCGTCGGTACGCTCAGCCATTAAACCTAACCCCAGATGAAGCTTGTCTTTCTGCCCAGATGCGCCGCTTTGGGAGAAAGACTGTCCGGCAAAAGAAGCAACAGCCTGTTCCGTATCAGCTATAAACTCATGGCTCCAGCTGAGGTTGGCAACCGGTGTGATTTGCCATGCGCCGCGGGCAAAATTGTTCAGTTGCGCATGCAGGCCTATTTCAGAGGAGAGTGTCTCGGTATTTTCGTAACTGACCTGCAAATCCAGTCCGCCGTTTTCAGTGTAGTCATCTATTGATAAGTGGCTGTATCTCAGGCTCGCTATTGGCTTAAAGGAAATGTTAGAAAAGTGCATTTCATTGAGACCCACACTGAAATCTAAACCCAATAAATCTCCCTTTGATTTTCCCGTGATGCGTCCTTCGCTGCTTATTGAACTATCTCGCTCAAACTTATAATCGAGCATTGCCGCACTGACATTAAACTGAGCGAACCAGTTTTTTGCATAGAAACTGCTATACAGTGTTAGCTGCGAGCTGCTGATATCACTGTCATCGTTAGCAGAGCGTTTATTATTTGCAGATACCTCCCCCTGGCTAAGCGAAACCCCCGCTTGCCATGCGCCAAATTGCTGATCAAAGCCTACTGATAAACCGGCGGAGTTGCTATTAAATCCATCAATGTCGTCAACTTTCCCTTGGTTGACACTGCTACCGAGTGCTTGCACCCACACTCCTTGATTAGTGTCAGCTTGTGGCTCCAATAAACGCTTGCTGATAGCACGCCAGTTTTCGTTATAGAGCAAACGTGAACCATGGATGATCATACCGCTAACAGAGGGGCTAAAGGTGTTAGCTACATGCTCAAACCCGGACACATCGCCTGCAAATAGAGAAGCTAACGCACTCACCACGTCATTATTAGCACCGCCTTCAATATACGTTTTCATAGCCGCGCCAAACGCTGAGGGGTTGCTCTGGCTAGAAATATTTTCCAGGTCAGCGACCACTGATTCGAGTCGCAGGGTATTACCGACAAATGTGCCCTGCGCGTCATACAGCAAACTATTACTTTGGAAGGTCGCGCCATTGTTGACTAATGAAGTAGCACTAAGATATTGCTGTTGTTGATTTAGTGTCGAGACAGTCCCTTGCAAATTGGCAGTAATGGTACTGCCAGTTCCCAGTGTGACAGTGCCGGTCTGGTTTAGCTGAGCCCCTGGGGTAAAGGCGAGGTTGCCGTTCGATACCAGTGCGCCAGTACCGTTAATAACACTACTGAATAACAGTGTTGCGCCTTGAGCAATGGTTGTAGTCGTGCCAGCGGTACTAAAATCACCGAGCTGCTTAACAGTACCGCTGAGGATGTTAAAGTCTTCGACATTTGTAATACCGTAGAATGTCAAGGTATTGCCTGCACCGGCATCGGCATTCACTGTACCCTTGCCCTGGCCAATAATATCACCGTTGATTGTGCCGCCTGAAATGTTGAGTACGCTATCACCAGTACCTAACAGAATGTCGCCAGTGATGTCCCCCGCTGTTTGATTGATAGTAAAATCGGTTGTAGTGCCGCTGGCGTCTATGGCAGTACCATTGCCTCCAGTTATCTTAGCAGAGGTGTTGATGGTGCCGGTAAAGGTAAAGCCGTTGTGCATTTCCAGTGCAATACTATTGTTTGATACCCAGCCGGCATTGTTATTAATAGTGCCGCCGAAATTGCCAGCAGGGGCGCGGTTTAAACGAATAGCGATGTCATTATCGGCGGTGATTAAGCCGTTGGTGGTAATGTTTAGGTCACCGCTACCATCATGAGCGACTGAGATAGCGACATCAGTCGCCGAGACCTCAGAGGTGACTATCGTGGTATCCGTTCCATCATTTTCCACGTAAATACCGTCATTACCGCTGGTTACTTTTCCAGTGGCGGTAATGTTCAAAGCACCGCTGCCGTTATTTTGGGCGTTTATGCCGTCATCAATGCCGGTGACTGAAGCGGTGGAAATTATTAAATCGCCACCAAAGTTATCGGCGTTTATTCCATAGTGCCCGCCACTTACGGTGCCTGTAGCAGTTATAGAGAGGGCCCCGCTACCGTTATTCACAGCTGCGATTCCGTCGTCGTTGGCAGTGACAGAGGTCGTAGAAATAATTAAATCTGTACCATTGTTTTCAGCATCTATACCCTCATCGCTGTTTCCGACTATTGCGCCGGTTGCGGTGATAATCAGTTTACCGGAACCGTAATTGTCAGCGCCTATGCCTTCATCATCTCCAGTAATGGCTGCGGTTGTTATAATAAGGTCGGTGCCGGCAGCGCTGTTGTTTGCAAATATACCGACGTCCTCTGAGTCAATAGTTCCTGAGGAGGTGATGATTAAGGCACCCGTACCGTCATTATCCGCGTCAACACCATGGTCTTTCGCTATTATACTTGCTGTATTAATAGTGAGGTTAGTACCGGCAGTACCGTTATTAGAAAATATTCCTGCGTCTTCTGAGTTAATAGTTCCTGTGGAGGTGATGGTTAAGGCGCCGGTACCGTTATTATTCGCATCAATGCCGTGGCCTTTCGCTATTATGCTTGCTGTATTAATGGTTAGGTTAGTGCCGACAGTGCTGTTGTTTGCAAAAATACCAGCAGTAATAATATCCGCTGAAGTAGGAGCGCCGAGTGAAGTAAGAGCGCCCTGTGAAATAATAGTGCCCGAAGAGATGATCGTTATTGAACCTGTGCCATCATTATCTGCATAAATGCCGTAGCCCTCAGCTATTATAGCTGCTGAATTAATGTTTATGTCAGTTCCATTAACGCTGTTTTTCGCCATAATCCCGTGGTTATTTATGCCAGTGACAGTGCCAGTTGCGGTAATGGAAAGTGCACCATTACCTTGGTTGTCGGCTTCAATGCCGTCCGAACCACCGCTGACAGTTGTCGTGGAAATTGTCAGGTCAGTACCGTGGTTTGTTGCATTGATGCCATCAGCAATAGTATCAGTGCCTGTCACCGTTCCAGTTGATGTAATAGTGAGTATCCCACTACCTTGGTTAAGCGCCCAAATACCGGTGTCGTCTCCCGTTACCGTTACTGTATTTATTATTAAGTCGGTGCCGTTACTTTTATTCTCTGCATCAACCCCTTCATCACCATTGCCTATTAAGGTGCCTGTGGCAGTGATGGTCAGTGCGCCAGTTCCAAGGTTGTCAACGACAATAGCTTCATCGCCACCGGTGACTGATGCGGTAGTAATAGTGATATCCGTACCTGTATTAGCGTTTGCAACATCAATACCATCGTCACTACCACTGACAAATCCGCTTGTTGTAATTGATAATGCACCTGTTCCAGTGCTGCGCGCATAAATACCATCTTTATTAGTACTAGTATCTGTAGTTGTAATTGTAGATTGGAAATTATCTGTAAAGGTTAACCCGTTGGTGCCTGTCAAATTCAGGGCGTCGCCAGTCGTTACGGTTATGCCGAAACCTGCCTCAGTGGTTACTTGTAGTGGGGAGCCAGTTAGGTTTTGCGTAGTATCAGTACTGGCTGTGCCGGAACAACTATAGACACCTCCAGCTCCGGTACAGCTACCGGCATATACTTGCTGATTAGCCAAATTGGCCAGCATGGCTGAGGCCACAGCAATAGACAGAATTAATCGAGAAGGCAATTTATTGTTGTTTGCAAATGACATGTGTTTTTCTCGTGTTGCTTAACGCTCAGACTAATGTTGCTGTTGTTATCCAAGTCAATCAGGTAAAAATTACAGGGTTATGTTTTCAAGATGAGAAATACACTCTGCTTGATCCGCGCGACTTTAAACCAGGGGCATTATTAGCACTATGGGGTGATCACCCCATATTTGACTCCGCGGCTGAGCAGAAAACTCTATCGAGGTTAAAAAATGTCAATTTAACTAGCCAAAAAAATCAATCGGAGTTGTTAGTGTCAGTAATTTCGGTCATAAATTGCTTAATGCTCAGGTAGGCAGTGCAATATGTGCAATGGAGCATTGCGGCGACCTGACTAACACTAGTAGCGGATTTGATGCTGCAGAAAACGGCTAGGATACTGTCGTGAATCGATTTTCTGTGTCGCTGATTATAGAGAGAGAAATATCTGCTGCGAATGGCGCCAATATTACAAGCCAGTATTGTCTAGGTAGTGCATTAAATTTTTTCCAGCATGTGAGTGGAGCAGCTTTTGGATAGGGAGCTAAATTAAAAAGCGAATAGAAATTGTAAAAGCCGCACTAGATGGCGGCTTTTTACTGTAGTGAAAAGCATTTGCAGTGGATAACTCTGGCGAGCTAGCAGCACAAGCAGTTCAAAGAAAAGCAGCAGTTTTAAAACAAGCAGGCATCGTGGATGGCTTTATCTAAGTTCTCGAACCTATGCATAGGTTTAATTTTCTCAAGTACACCTGCATCGTGGATCGCTTTGGATACACTTTGGTTAATACCGCAGATCAAACCTTTGGCCCCCACTTGCTCTGTTTCCTCCAGTAGATAGCCGATCGCGATGGCCGTTGAAATATCGATACTGGATACTTGTGAGAAATCAAATATCATCACTTCATAGTCTTTAATCTGTTGGAACTTGAGCTTTATGGCTTTAATTGAGGCATAGCTGATCGGACCGTTAAAGTGCAGCACTTGAACTTTGCCACGTGCAGCCACTAAGTACTGAGCTTGGGAGGCGTTAAGTTGTGCATGGGTTTCATCAAGATGATTGATGACGCTCATGGTTTGCGACTGGTTGTCGGCGAAACGTCGTACGGTAATGATATTGGCAAAGAAGATACCCGCAGCCACTGCGGTTACTAAATCCACAAACACGGTTAAGAAAAGCACTCCTAAAAGCAGGGCGATTATTACTGGTGGGAACTTATGCAGGCGCCGCATTGTTGGAAAATCAATGATATCAAGCCCTACCTTTAGCAGCAGGCCAGCCAGCACTGCATGGGGAATATTTTCCGCCAGCGGCGCCGCCCCCAGTAGTAGTGTCAATAAGATTAACGAGTGAAAAATCCCCGATATATTGGTCTTAGCCCCCGCCTTTATGTTGGCAACAGTGCGCATAGTGGCTCCGGCGCCAGGCAAACCCCCGATTAAGCCCGCAGCAATATTACCAATGCCCTGGCCAATCAACTCTCTGTCTGAGTCGTGATCGGTTTTGGTCATAGTGTCTGCGACCAATGATGTGAGCAATGAGTCAATAGCCCCTAGTATTGCCAGTAACATTGCACTGCTTAACATGTCCCACAACAGTGACATATCAATTTGTGGGATTAATATTTTCGGTAACTCAGTGGGAATTTCTCCGATCACTGAAACGCTGTTTACCGGCAGAAAAATTAGAGATATCAGTACACCGACTATAAGTGCCGCCAAAGTTGCAGGAAACAATCTGGCAACGCGTTTCGGGTAAAAAAGCGTGATCAACAAAGTGACCAGACATAGGCCGACAGCGTAGATGTTGACTTGCTCAAACATGCTGGGAACTGCGCTGATGGTTGTAATCACACCACTTTTAGCACTGTGACCTAACAGCGGAGCTATCTGTAAAATAATGATGATCACACCAATACCCGACATAAAGCCGGAAATGACCGGAAAAGGCACCATAGTGATGTAGCGACCGAGCTTTAAAAAGCCCATTGCCATTTGCAGTAAACCTGCCATCACTACCACGCTAAAGGCCAGTACCAAGCCGTGCTCGGGGTTTTTGGCAATAAACAATGTAAACACGGATGCCATGACGACGGTCATAGGTCCGGTTGGGCCTGAGATTTGAGTAGCAGTACCGCCAAAAAGCGCGGCAAATAAGCCTACACAGATAGCCCCATAGAGACCGGCAATGGCGCCGGCCCCTGAGGATACTCCGAAAGCCAGTGCCAGTGGCAGGGCTATAATGGCAGCAGTTAGCCCGCCGCTGAGGTCGAGTTTAAGATTGGAAAAACGGTCTTGATTGCTGAGCATTAAAAGGATCCTAAAAAAGAATGATGCTTAAAATTATTGCATTATTAATATGTTGCCATGGTGACTGCGTCTGAACAGCACAGGGATTTCGATGTTGCGTACTATACTATTTTTTAACTGGTTAAGTGCTGTTAATTGGCTTATCTAGGCAGCTTCAGGCTGGAAGGATTTTCCAGAATTGTAGTTAATTCTGTTGGGAATTTCACTGAAACTGCTATCGATACTCGACTTTACAGAGTTGACAAAGATTGCCTTGCACTGGCAAATTTTTTTATCAGGGGTTTTTAAAGGGTAAAGAAAACAACTGTTAATTGAAAATTGTAGTATTTTTGTGCAATGATATGGCGGTTGGTTTGCAAACAGAAAGTCTGGATCACTGTTGTTATTGCTGTAGTTCTAATTATCAATATCTGCTAGTAAGGTGTTGATTATTATTGCTAATGGTAATTAAAAACAATGCCTGATAAGTTTGCTTGGCGATTCGAGAGTTTAATTGCAGTCACATTAGCATCGGTCTTTGACTGGTGCTGACAGTGGTTGATAATAATAACAAGAGTTTTACTCTTAGCGATAAATACTACATGGAGTTTATGATGAAATTATCATCTATTACAAAAGGAACAATGCTAGCGGCGGCAATAACTTTAACCTCTACACAGGCATGGGCGCAATGTGGCACTGTCACAATTGCCGAGATGAATTGGGCCTCTGCGGAATTCGCAGCCAACCTCGACAAGATAATTTTAGCCGAAGGCTATGGTTGTAGCGTCGAGTTAGTGCCGGGCGCCACAAATACAACTTTTGCCTCGATGGAAGCTAAAGGGCAGCCGGACATTGCTCCAGAGCTTTGGACTAACGCAGTTTCAGTGAGAATCAAGGCTGCCGAGGCAAAAGGTGATCTGACGGTTGGTGTACAGTTGGTCTCGGATGCCTCAGAGGGCTGGTTTATCTCTGATGCAATAGCGAAGGCTCACCCAGAGCTAAAAACCGTGGATGACGTTTTGGCGCACCCTGAGTTTTTTCCCTCAAAAGAGGACTCCTCCAAAGGAGCCTTTATGAATTGCCCATCGGGCTGGGGCTGTGAAACGGTTAATACTAATTTGGTCAAAGCCAGTGCCTTCAATCTTGCTAAGGCGGGGTTCGCCGTGATTGATCCCGGTTCCTCATCGGGTCTGGACGGTGCCATTGCCAAAGCTGCGCAAAGAGGAGAGGCCTGGTTTGGCTATTATTGGCAGCCGACGGTCAATGTCAGTAAATACAATTTGAAAAAATTGGACTTTGCCACCAGCTTTGACAAAAAGCATTGGGATGAATGTCTGGCTGTAGCTGATTGCGAGAGCCCACAGCGTTCTAGCTGGACGGCATCAAAAGTAAATACAGTGGTAGTCACTAAATTTGCCAAAGCCAATCCAGAGGTTATGGAGTATCTAAATAAACGTACTTATAGCTCGGCTCAAGTCGGACCGGTTTTGGTTTATATGGATGAAAACCAAGCCAATGGCGAAGACGCGGCCTACGAGTTTCTGAAAAACAACCAATCCCTCTGGTCTAGCTGGCTACCGGCAGATGTTGCTGAGAGGGTTAAAAAGGCACTCTAAAGTCAGTCGCATTTTACATTGCTAGTTCGGCTATAGCTCTTACAGGATTGAGCTATGCCAGGCTAGTGAGTGATTACATTGAGGGTGTTACAGCATGTTGAGTGCACCTAAAAGGCTGCTTGGTATTAGTTACCAGGCTAGCTAGTCTATTGGCAGAGGTAGATGCAGTGAGTTGGTCAGAATTCCCCAGTATGTCCAGAACTGATTTACGCAGTTTACGTAAATCTATTGATGAAAGTTTTCGAGATTTCTCCCAGGAATACGGTGAGAGTTTAGAGAGATTTTTTGATTCGTTACTTGAGTTTCTTATTTTCAGCGAGAGGCTGTTGCTCAGTACTCCCTGGCCATTGATGATCACCATCTGCGCCGCTCTGGCTTTCCTGGCCAGTCGCAGTTGGAAAATTGTCATCGGCGTGGTTCTGGCTTTTTCGCTGATAGGTTATTTGGGCATGTGGCAAGATACCATGCGCACCTTATCAATCATCACAGTTTGCACTATGGTTGCCATTGCCATCGGTATTCCAATGGGTATCGCTATGGCGCGCTCTAACAAATTGCAGGCGCTTATTTCACCTGTATTAGATGTGATGCAAACCATGCCCAGTTTTGTGTATTTGATTCCGGTGGTGATGTTATTGGGTATAGGAAAAGTCCCGGGGCTGATAGCGGTCATCATCTATGCTTTGCCTCCCATAGTGCGTCTGACTAATCTGGGGATTCGCCAGGTTGACCCGGATGTTATTGAAGCTGCTGACGCATTTGGCTGTAGCGGCTGGCAAAAGTTGCTAAACATCCAGATGCCACTGGCACTGCCTTCGATTTTTGCCGGTGTTAATCAAACAATCATGATGTCACTGTCGATGGTGGTCATCGCCTCGATGATCGGAGTGAAAGGGCTAGGGCAGCCTGTATTAAAGGCCATTACTAATCAGTACTTCTCTATGGGCTTGCTCAACGGTTTTGCCATTGTTGCCATCGCCATAATATTTGATCGGGTTTCCCAGCAATACGGACGGCGGATACAACAGCATCGCCAGGGTAATCACAATGGATGAGATCAAACAAGCAAAAATACAAATCGTAAATTTATCAAAAGTATTTGGCACAGCGCCGAAAAAAATGCTGCAGCTGGTTGAGCAGGGGATGAGTAAAACCGAGCTTTTGAAAAAGCATCGACATGTACTTGCACTAGATAACATCAACATGGAGCTTAAAGAGCACTCTATTGAGGTTATTATGGGCCTGTCGGGCTCAGGAAAATCAACCTTAATCCGCCATATCAACAGGCTGATAGCGCCCACTGTTGGGGAAGTACTGATCGATGGGGAAAACGTCTGCAACATGAGTGCAGCGCAACTGCGGCGTTTTAGGCAGCAGAAGACCGCGATGGTGTTTCAGAATTTTGCCTTGCTGCCACATCGTACAGTGATAGATAACATCAGTTTTGGTTTACAGGTTCAGGGGAAGAGCGAGTCACTGATTAAACGCAGCAGTTACTACTGGCTGGAGCGGGTTGGGCTGGCCGGATATGAAAAAAATTTCCCCGCTCAGCTCTCCGGGGGAATGCAACAGCGGGTGGGGCTTGCCAGAGCTCTGGCCTGTGATGCCGACATCTTAATGATGGATGAGGCTTTCAGCGCCTTAGATCCACTGATTCGCTCTGATATGCAAAATGTATTGCTGGAGCTGCAGAGGGAGTTGAAAAAAACCATTGTATTTATCACCCACGATTTAGATGAGGCGCTAAAAATTGGTGATCGCATCGCGATTTTAAATCAAGGTCAGTTAATTCAGCAGGGCAGTGCGGATAACATCTTGCTGCACCCGGCAGACGACTATGTGAAGAGGTTTGTCGCCGATGTAAATCGCACCGGTGTGCTGCGAGCGCGCTCAATCATGGATGCACAATTACAAACCAGCCCGGATTTAAGTAATACAGTGGTCGTTCAAGAGGACGACACTGTCAGGGAAGTACTACACAGTATGTTGAGTGCCGACTCTTACAATGCTCTGGTCACTAACCAAAATGGCAAGGCTGTAGGGCGAATTGATTCGGAGATGTTGGCGGCGGCGGTTAATAATTGATACTTTATCAACAAGGTTTACAAGTGAAATAATTCGGTGTTTATCTGGTGTCTTGAGAGCAATCGCTCTACAGTAGCGACTGTCGCAAATGAAGTCCGGCCATATTCAAAAAACTCTATATTCAGTTACTTGATTGCGATTCACTCAGTGCTAAATTTAATCTTTTCAATACAGTTGTGATAGGTATCTAATGCTTCAATGGTCCAGTAGTAAACCGATAAAAATTTTAGTGACAGGGCCGAAAGAGCAAGTTGGCCGGGCACTGTTGGCAGCAGATAACAGTGACGGCGTTTTTGAAGTGGTAGGGGCGAGTTCAAACGCGCCAAATCTTCGGGATAAACAAGTCGTTGCACATGTATTAGAGCAAAGCAATCCGGACTTTGTCGTCAATACACTGGGCTATAATTCGGTAGTGGTCAGTGAGAAAAAAGTAGATTTGTGTTATTTGTTTAACCGCGATTTTTTGTCAATATTGGCGCAGGTTTGCGCTGAAAAAAACATTCCCATGATCCATTTATCAACCGACCACGTATTCGATGGACACTATGCCAGTGGTTATACTGAAGATGATCAGACGATTCCGCTGGGTATTTTTGGTAAGAGCAAGTGGGAGGGAGAGGAAATGCTGCGCCAGCATTTACAGCAACATTTTATATTGCGGGTGAGCTGGCTGTTTTCACAGTGGGGTGAGAACTTTCTTACTCGCTCACTGGCCGAGGCGCGCACCCAAGAGGTAATGTACGCGGCCGATGACAGGGTGGGCTGCCCGACCTCTGCAGCTGATATTGCCAGAGTGATCTTCGCCGTAATAAGACAGTTAAACGATGGCGCAGATGCCTGGGGAACGTACCACTACTGCGGCGCAGAAGTGAGTACCCGATATAAATTTCTAGAGGCGATCTACGACAGAGCCAAGCAACAAGAGCAGCTGGTGACCCAAAGCTTAAGATCAGTGCCGCGCACAGAGTTATACGCCAATGCTGAGCGCCCGGCCTCATCCGTTTTGAACTGTAAAAAGCTGCTGCGAAATTTTGGCATTCATCAGCGGCCCTGGCGCACAGAATTAAGCAAAGTGATGGACGCTATTTACAGCGATTAGAACGGCGATCTAAGGCTTTGGGGATAACTGCCAAGTTTTAGCTAACTTATCCAGGGCATGGGGTTTTTACTGATAGCCACGATCATCATATAGCCAATAAAAGACAGTGCGATTAATAGCATGCCAATTCTGGATGCAGCACTTTTTTGACCTTTAATAGCCAGTGTGCCAAATAGGATATAGCCACATAAGGCGATGATTTTGGCACTGAGCCAATGATCGGCCACTGGATATTGTTGAATCAGTATCATCAGACCAATAGCGCTCAATAGCAGCAAAGTGTCGATGGCATGTGGCAGTATTTTGGCCCACTTTTTTTGCAGCCATTGGGCGTTGACAGTAACGGCCAAGGTGCGGATGATCAGCAAGCTGACGCTGATTAACATCAAGCTTAAGTGACTGTGTTTTAAAATTAAATACATGATTTTCGGCTCGCTCAGTTTGAGTCTAAAAACTCGTTATTTAGTGAGCCCTATGTTGAGCCCTTACGGATTTATCTGCCGCTGGCAATGAAAGCGAGTGATCGATTAATGCTGGCAGCTTAGAATAGTACAATAGCAGTGATTTTAACTGCTTATGACGAGAATAGACATGACTGAAGTTATAGCAAATGCAGATTTTAAAGTTAAGCCATTAATACCGGTAGTCCAGGCTCTGGAAAAACTACTGGCTGATGTACAAACCGATCTAGTTGTCGAACAAGTCGATCTAAACAATGCCCTGGGCAGGTTTCTGGCAGAGCAGCCGGTAGCGCTGGTGGATGTGCCGCCGCAAGATAACAGCAGTATGGATGGCTATGCTGTCGCTATGGCGAGTCTTAATGAAAATGGCGGTACAACTCTAGCTCAGTCTCAGAGGATAGCAGCAGGTGACGATCCGCAGCCGCTGGCAGTGGGCAGTGTTGCAAGAATATTCACCGGTGCTGAAATCCCCAGTGGTGCAGACGCGGTGATAATGCAAGAGCAAGTGAGTGTTGATGCTGCAGGTGTTCACTTACCTGCCGGTATTAAAGATCGACAGAATATTCGCCCCAGAGGGCAAGATTTAAAGTTTGGAGAATTATTACAGCCTTTGGGCAGGAAGCTGCAGGCGGCAGATATAGGTGTTCTGGCATCGGCGGGGATTGATAAAATATCAGTATACAAACCGATAAAAATAGCCATTTTATCCACCGGGGATGAATTGTTAGAGCCTGGTGACCCTGTAGCTCCAGGTAAAATATACAACTCCAACCGCGCGATGTTGACGGCTTTGATTAGCCAGCTGGGAATGCAAATTGTAGATTTGGGCAAAGTCGCTGACACTTTTTCAGCGACGCAACAGGCACTTGCCACAGCCGCTGATTCTGCCGATCTAATAATCAGTACCGGTGGCGTATCAGTGGGTGAAGAAGATCATATTAAAGCGGCGGTGGACAGTTTAGGCTCGCTGGATATGTGGCGAATTAAATTAAAGCCTGGGAAGCCGCTGGCTTATGGCAAGGTTAAAGGCACACCGATTTTTGGACTGCCAGGTAACCCCGCCTCTGCACTGATCACCTTTTGTCTGTTCGCCAGGCCCTACATGACCAAATTGCAGGGGGGAATAGTAGTGCAGCCGATGAAATTTAAGGTAATAGCAGCTTTTGAGCATTTAAGGTCGGGCAACAGAGAAGAGTATTTGCGTGGACGCTACAGTGACGGTCAAGTACAGCCGTTCAAAAATCAGAGTTCAGGTATGCTCTCCACTGCCAGTCGAGCCAATGGCTTAATCGTGATTCCCGCAGATGCTGTGATTCAAAGCGGCGAGCTGGTGGATTTTATTCCCTTTTCAGAATTATTGGCCTAAAAGCTGTCGCTCAGGAGCGGTGATTGACACAACCGCTCCTTTCTTGGGCAAAAAAGTGCAATAACTGCAGTGAACCGCTAGAATAGGCGGCTTTATATCAGTCAGGTTAAATAGTTCCGTGAACTCTACTCAAGATCCCTACAGTGATATTCGCCCCTATAAAGATACTGAAGTGTCAGCCGTTCTCGATAGTCTGTTGCATAATGATGAGCTTGTGGGTGCTATCTCTCATTACAAGTTCCCGAGATTCTATAAGTGGCTACCAGGGGCGACTAAATCAGTCGTGCGTATTGGTATGGCCAGACAATTTGGCGACATCGAGACAGTGCGGGACTTTCAGGCGATAGTGGCCGGGTTTATGCAGAAGATGATCGGCCGTACTACCAGCAACATTACTTGTTCAGGGATTGAAAACCTGCAACCAGACGGCGCCTATCTGTTTATTTCCAATCACCGCGATATTGCCATGGATCCAGCTTTTCTTAATTGGATGTTATATCACAAGAAAATGCAGACAGTGCGCATTGCTATCGGCGATAACTTGCTGAAAAAAGAATACGTGGCGGATCTGATGCGCTTGAATAAAAGTTTCATCGTTAAACGTTCAGCCAAGGCGCCGCGGGAAATGATGAAAGCCCTTACTCAGTTGTCTTCCTATATCGATTACAGCCTAGTCAGTGATGAACCCTCTATCTGGATAGCGCAGCGCGAGGGGAGAGCCAAAGACGGTGATGACAAAACGGATGCTGCACTGCTGAAAATGTTATATATGTCACAGCGAAAGCTGCGCTCATTTGCGCAAATGACCCAGCGTTTAAACATAGTCCCAGTGTCTATTTCATACGAGTTTGATCCCTGCGACACCGCTAAAGCCAAAGAGATGGCAGTGAAAGCGGCCGGTGGTAGTTATGTTAAGAGTGAGTTTGAAGATATTGAAAGCATAGTTGCAGGCATTACCGGTTTTAAAGGAGATGTGCATGTGCATTTTGGCGATGCTCTTGAAGGTAATGTAGAAGAGCCTGCCGCGTTGGCGCTACAGATAGATAGCCAGATCCAAGGTAATTATAAATTGCACGAGTCGAACCTGATCGCCGCCGGCCAGCTGCAAAATATCAGCGAGCAAAAACAGCAACAGTTTGCCCACAGATTTGCTGCCCTTACAGAGCCGCAGAAAGTGATAGCTATATCCGCTTACGCTAAGCCTTATTTTAACCAGCAGAAAATCCAATGCAATGATAACCAGGAGAGCAACGATGTCTGAGTTGACCCATTTAGATGCCAATGGCAATGCACAGATGGTCGATGTCACTGAAAAATCAGTGACAACCAGAGAAGCCAGAGCTTACGCTGAAGTGCACATGTTACCGCAAACTCTAGCTCTGATTGCCAGCGGTGGCCATAAAAAAGGCGATGTACTGGCTGTTGCCAGGATTGCCGGGATTATGGCAGCGAAAAAAACCAGTGAACTGATCCCCATGTGCCACCCGTTAATGTTAACCAAAGTAAGTGTCGACTTAGAACTGCAGGCAGATAATAATTTGGTCGCTATCACTGCTACTTGTCGCCTCTGTGGCCAGACAGGCGTCGAGATGGAGGCGCTGACGGCAGCCAGTACTGCAGCACTGACTATTTACGATATGTGTAAAGCGGTAGATAAAGGTATGCAAGTGCAGAATTTAAAATTGCTGGAAAAGCTCGGTGGTAAGAGCGGTCATTGGCAAGCGGAGAGTTAATAGTGATTAAAATAGTTTATTTCGCCAGTATTCGCGAACAATTGGGTCTGGCTGACGAGTCTTTAGAAATACCTTCAGGTGTTTCTAGTATTGCAGATTTATCCAGTTGGTTGCAGCGAGAACGCGGTCAAAAGTGGAGCAGCGCTCTGGGGAACATAAGTACCTTGTATGCGGTAAATCAGGAAATGGTCAATGCCCAGCACTTATTGCAAACGGGTGATGAAGTGGCCTTTTTTCCGCCGGTAACTGGTGGTTAAGTCAGTGGGTTTATTAGGATACTAAAGTGAATAAAGTTGTAAATTTTTTACGTGCAATAGTTTATTACAGTGCGTTTTATCTGGCCACTATAGTGCATGGCTTAATTTGTGTAATTATCGCCCGCTGGTTGCCCTTTGAGCGTCGCTTTCGATTCGTCACTACACTGAATTTCTTCTATGTTTTTTGGGTCAGGGCTTGCTGCGGCATCAAAGTGAAAGTGGAGGGGCGGGGAAACTTGCCTGAAACAGGAGCTTATGTGGTGATAGCCAACCATCAAAGTGAGTGGGAGACTATCTTTTTTCAAACCCTGATCCGCCCTCAGTCTATTGTTTTAAAGCAAGAACTGCTGAAAATACCTTTCTTCGGTTGGGCGCTGGCGCTGCTTGATCCTATAGCTATAGATCGCAGTAAAAAGCGCGGTGCTTTAAAACAGCTTTTAGGACAGGGCAAAGAGCGATTGGAACGTGGTGTGCCAGTCATTATTTTCCCGCAGGGGACGCGTCTGCCTACCGGGGAGATGGGAGTGTTCAATAAAGGCGGAGCGATGCTGGCGGCCAGCGCCGCGGTGCCACTTGTGCCAATGGCACACAATGCCGGATTGTTCTGGCCTGGAAAAGCACTACTGAAAAAGCCGGGTACTATTACCTTGCGTATTGGCAAGCCTATTGTCACTGAAGATCGTGGTGTCAGTGAGCTGCACACTGAGTCGGTTGATTGGCTAAAGGCGCAGATGCAAGAGCTGGATAAGCTAGCTTAGCTCTCACAGCTGAGTTATTTGCTATGGCTGGGTTTTGCTGTCTTTGAAATTGTCTTGTAGGCATTGTTTCCCGGCCCAGCGGGCTTTATCAATCTCTTTCGCTATGGGCTGTCTGTAGCTGGTACCTGCTGGCGGATAAATAGATTTCAGCAATTTAATGGCTGTGTCGTGTAACTGTCGTGAGCCTGTCGTGTCAGTATAAGCAGATAAGTTTTAATCTGTGGCTCTCACACAATCACAGCGGAGTTATTAATATGCCAATTTCTACCCAGCAGATAAAATTATTACGTAAAGAGCGCGGTTGGTCACAAGAGCAGTTGTCGGCTATCAGCGGGCTCAGCACTCGTACAGTGCAAAGAATAGAAAGTAGTGGAGACTGCTCACTCGATTCGACAATGGCGCTTGCCTCTGCGTTTGAAATATCCCCGGCAGGACTGGCACATCAAACAGTTGTAGAAGACACAGCTAATCCAGAGTTTGAGATGGCAGCTGTGCTAGGCTATTTATGTTTACTGCTAGGTGTGCCGGTTATATTTTATAGTTTTACCAGCACTTCAGGGATGTGGGAAATCGCCACTGTGTTGATAATTGATGCTCTGGTGCTGCTGTTATCTTGTCATTCGCTGGGGCTTAAAGAGACGCTGAGTTTTTTTAGTAACAGTCTGATTAAAATAAACGCGCAAACTAAAATCAGCAGTTTTAATAGCGCCATTATTCACGCCAGACATGTCTGTCAATATTTGTACACTGTCGCATTTGTCACGGCGTTGGTTTATTTTCTGACTGTCGCTCTGCATGTGCCGCAAAGAATCGCGACGCTTAATGTCTTTCTGGTTGAACTGATGATTCCACTGCTTTATGCAATACTGTTGGCGGAATTCTGGATCAGGCCTTACAAGCACAAACTCGAACAGCAATTGGCCAAAAAACTGGCCGGCTAGTAGTTAAGCCGGTAAGCGACGAGTTTCCTTGGTATGGGCATTCGTCGCTTTTTGTGTGCCGCTGAGATCGTTTTAGGGAGGGGCTTTGTTTACATGTATTAGTTAGAGCGCAGTTGCTCTAATCGTCTCTGGTCAAAACTTCCAGTAGTTCTATCTCGAAACTCAAATCAGAATTCGCTGGGATTTTCGAACCCATTTTACGCTCACCATAAGCTAGTGCTGCTGGAACCTGAAGTTTACGCTTGCCGCCTACTTTCATGCCCATTATTCCCTGGTCCCAGCCCTTGATGACCCGGCCAGTTCCTATAACGCATTGAAACGGTTGGCCGCGATCATAGGAGGAGTCAAATTGACTGCCGTCCGCCAGATATCCTCGGTACTGAGTTGTTATCAAGGCGCCTTTGACCGCCTCCTTGCCCTCGCCAACCACTAAATCTATTACTTGTAACTCTGTCATTTTAAGTCCTGTTGCAGAGGCTGTGCGGGCCTCTGTCTAAAATAATGCGCTGATCTGCAGTCTTGCAGGCACAAAAAAGCCCCATCACTGAGGCTTTAAAGCATGCGTTTAACAGCTTAGATTTTCTGGAATACTAAGGTAGAGTTAGTGCCGCCAAAGCCGAAGCTGTTGGACATGACACGCTGCAAGTCGACGCCGTCTTGACGCTGTTGCACAATAGGCAGCTCAGCGGCTTCGGGGTCTACTTCTTCTATATTTGCAGATGCGCAAATAAAGTTGTTTTGCTGCATTAAGATGCAGTAAATAGCTTCCTGAACACCAGTAGCGCCGAGTGAGTGGCCAGTTAGAGACTTAGTAGAGCTCACTGGAGGCATGTTGTCGCCGAAGGTTTGTTTCATGGCCTTCAGCTCCTGCATGTCTCCAGCGGGAGTGGAAGTGCCGTGAGAATTGATATAATCGATGTCGCCATCGACAGTGCTCATTGCCTGTTGCATGCAACGCACTGCGCCTTCTCCGGACGGGGCTACCATGTCATAACCATCGGAGGTAGCGCCGTAGCCGACAAGTTCAGCGTAAATCTTGGCGCCACGCGCTTTGGCATGTTCATATTCTTCAATGACTAACATGCCACCGCCACCTGCTATTACAAAGCCATCACGATTGGCGTCATAGGCACGAGATGCTTTTTCAGGTGTGTCATTGTACTTGCTAGAAAGGGCGCCCATGGCGTCGAACATTACGCTCAGAGACCAGTGTAGCTCTTCACCGCCGCCGGCAAAGACAATGTCTTGTTTACCTAGCTGGATTTGCTCCATCGCATTGCCGATACAGTGTGCGCTGGTGGCGCAGGCCGAGGTGATAGAGTAGTTGACGCCCTTGATTTTAAATGGGGTCGCCAGGCAAGCTGATACTGTACTACCCATAGTGCGGGTGACACGATACGGGCCAACACGACGCACACCTTTGTCACGCAAAATATCAGCAGCTTCGATGATGTCGGCAGAAGATGCGCCGCCGGAGCCGGCAATTAATCCAGTGCGTACATTGGATACTTGATCTTCACTGAGACCTGCATCTTCAATAGCCTGTTGCATGGAGACGTATGAGTAAGCCGCTGCATTACCCATAAAACGACGCAGTTTACGGTCGATTAAGGCCTCAATGTCAAAATCTTCGATGCTGCCAGCGACATGGCTGCGAAAGCCCATCTCTTTGTATTCTTCTTGGAATTTGATGCCAGAGCGACCAGTTTTTAGAGACTCTAAAACTTCTGTTTGATCTTTGCCTATGCAAGATACGATGCCCATACCTGTAACTACTACGCGTTTCATTGGGTATCTCCTGTCTAAAATGTCGTTGAGAATAAGTTGAATTAAAAGTCTTCAGTAGACTGGAAAAGTCCGACTTTTAAATCTTTTGCCGAATAGATTTCTTTGCCGTCAACTTCCATCACAGCATCGGCGATGCCCATAACTAGTCTACGTTCGATCAAGCGCTTGATGGTGATTTTGTAAGTCACTTTTTTAGCAGTAGGTAGTACTTGGCCAAAGAATTTCACTTCACCAGAGCCTAGTGCGCGCCCTTTACCAGGGTTTCCTTTCCAGCCCAGGTAGAAACCAACTAACTGCCACATTGCATCCAGGCCCAGACAGCCAGGCATAACAGGGTCAGTTGGAAAATGGCAATCAAAAAACCATAGATCGGGATTGATATCCAGCTCAGCGATGATTTCGCCTTTGCCGTACTCGCCGCCATCAGCGCTGATGTTGGTGACGCGATCCATCATTAACATGTTGCCTACAGGAAGCCGGGCGTTGCCAAGGCCAAACATGTCACCATTGCCACAGCTCAATAGCTCGTCGCGATTAAATGAAGAAGGTCTAGTCATGTGAAAAAGTATTCTCATCTTATGAATTATCGGCAGATTATACCGATTGTGGTGCGCTTAGGCACCATTTACCCAAGAAAAATCTAATATCATAGACATGAAAATTTGCATAAGGAAAATAACAATGGAAAATCAACCGCTTACGAGGCAGGCTGTTGGCTGCTTTGCAGTGCCATCAGGGGCTTGGATGAGTCAGAATCAATCAGTTTTGATGTGTTGAGGTGGCAATGCATGGGTATTGGTAAAGCCGTAACTGTCGGTTGGCTATGACAAAAAGCGAGTGCAAAACGCGGCTGCAAAGAATTCTTTGCTGCCGTGCTACAGACAGGTAGGCATCGCAGTGCCTAAGATTTTCTCTCAACGGCTAGTTTTGCGAGGGTGATTAAAGTGTCTTTAAAGCTTGAATCTGGGATGTCTACCAGGCTATCAATGGCCAGTTGAGATTGCTGTTGAGCTTTTTGCTGGCTGTACTCAATGGCGCCTGTGGCTTTAACGGCGGCTAAAACAGGTTGCAGATCTTCCAGTCCGCCCTCGCGAATGGCTTTTCTGATCAGCTTGCGGTTTTCTGCATCGGTCTCTTTCATCGCTTGAATTAAAGGCAGTGTCGCTTTGCCTTCGGCCAGGTCATCACCGGTGTTTTTACCCATCTCTTCAGCGCTGGACAAATAATCCATGACGTCATCTACCAGCTGAAAAGCAATGCCCAAATGGCGGCCGTAGCTTTGCAAAGCGCTCTGTTGAGTGGCTGATGCTCCGGCCAAAACAGCGCCTGTCTCAGTAGCTGCTTCAAACAGCATCGCTGTTTTTCCTATGATTACCTTCATGTAGTCTTCTTCACTGAGGTCTGGGTTTCTGCTATTAAGCAGTTGCAGTACTTCTCCCTCAGCGATTACGTTAGTGGCATTTGAAATGATTTTCATTATTTCTAGCTGGCCAATCTCCACCATGATCTGGAAGGCCCGCGAGTATAGGAAGTCACCAACTAAGACGCTGGGCGCGTTTCCCCATTTGGCGTTGGCTGTGTCTTTGCCGCGTCTGAGGTCGGAGTTGTCGACCACATCATCGTGTAATAAAGTAGCAGTGTGAATAAATTCTATCACTGCGGCCAATTTTATATGATCGGTTTCAGAGGCCTGATTTGGGTAGTTGCAGGCGTTAGTTGCCAGCAGTACTAGTAGTGGGCGAAACCTTTTGCCGCCGCTGCGCACTATGTAGTGGCCAATTTTTTCTACCAGCGGCACGTTAGAGCCCAAGTGATTTATAATGTAATCATTGACTGCGCTGAATTGCGGATCTATCTGTGAATTTAACTGATGTGGCTGCATATAAAATTATTCGATGTTTTATTAGTTAGGCGAATGCTAGGGTGTGCTTAAGATTCTGTCAAGCGTTGCACAACTATCAGATTTTTAATTAGCTTGTAATGCATTGATATTTAATCCCTGACCCAGGAGTCTTTGCTCGAACATTGGTGATTGACGTTGCAGTTTGATGCGCTTTTAGTGGGTTGCCTTATTTATGATTGAATTAGGGCTTGAGCTTTAATGCCTTTTACTATAAAATCTCGCGCCCTAAGCTTGTCCAACCTTTAGCTCCCTGTTATATGGCAGTGCCATTAGAAGCAGGTTCCATTTTAGTAGCCGGGCAAGCGTAACTTGGAGAGAAATATGTTTGCAGTAATTGTAAGCGGCGGTAAGCA
>ASZI01000123.1 GCA_000416315.1 Osedax symbiont Rs2
ACATTACCATCGCCAGCGATCACCCCACCCATAAGCACTACTTCTTTCACTTTGCCGGCAATACTTGGATCTATTTGCAGAGCCGCCGCCAGATTACCCAACGGCCCCACGGCGACCAAGGTAATTTCACCCGGGTGGGCATTTACTTGCTCAACAATAAACTGCGCAGCGCTCTGCGCTATTGGCTGGCCTTTTGGCGCAGCTAAATTGACATTACCAAAACCGTCGACGCCGTGAACAAAATCTGGAAACGGGTTTAATTCGTTAACCCAGGGGCTGGCGACACCTTTGGCTACCGGGATATCTAAGCCCGCCATTTCCACCAGCGACAGCGCATTGGTGGTGGCCTGCTCTACCGAGACATTGCCAAATGTCGTGGTTAAAGCCAATAATTCTATTTGCGGATGTGCCATGGCAGTGAAAATAGCCATTGCATCATCAATGCCCGGATCCGTATCTAAGATAATTTTTTTCATAGTTTTATCACATCTGAAATTACTAAAAGAACAGCGCAAGCAAGTTTACTTGCCTAGCTTATGCACTTTCTAATTTTCAATTTAAACAGCGGCTACTTGCTCCGCTGTGGGAATACTGGAGGACGCCCCCAGACGCTGAACTGCCAGTGAAGAAGCTTTACAACCTGCAATCAATGCGTCTTTTTTGGATCCACCACGACCGATAGCCGCCAGCAAAAAACCTAAGAAAGTATCTCCGGCCGCCGTCGTATCAATCACTTCTACCACATAGGCATCAACTTGAATCTGCTCATCGGCGTTAATCCACATCGCCCCCTGCGCCCCCAGAGTAACAACCACATCAGTGTCGGGAAACGCCTTGCGAACCTGCTCAATCATCTGCTCTTTAGATTCGCACTTGCACTGTAGCAATTGCTGCAGTTCCAGCTCATTAACGACCAGCAGTGAAACTTTATGCAGCGGAAAGCCTTTAATATCGTCAAGCATTGGCGATGGATTCAGCACTATTTTAAGTTGCGCATCTGCAGCATAATTGACCGCAGCGGCGATATTGCTGCACTCATTTTGCAACAGCAGCCAATCACCGGCAACCGCGTCCTGTAAAGCGCTGTTGATATCTTGGGGGCTAAAACTCTGATTGGCACCGCCAAATAATACAATACAATTTTCAGCCTGCTGATCAACCTGGATAATCGCATGGCCGCTGGGGTGACCCACCCCTTCGACCAAATCGCAATTGACCCCCGCCTGACGCAGCTGCTCAATTGCCCACTGATCACTTTTGTTACAGCGACCTATATGCAGCACTTGCGCACCCGCTTTGGCCAAGGCTATAGATTGATTGGCACCTTTACCCCCTAGCACTTGTTGATAACTACTACTTGAAAGCGTCTCACCTGGCTTTACCAGATGCGGAACTTGGTAGATATGGTCAATGTTGATTGCACCATAGTTGTATATTTTCACTGTAGGACCCCTGGCACTATCAATGTGCTCAGTCGTTTGAGAAATGCATAAACAAAGCCACTAATGATTTAGCTTGTACCCGCTCTGTACAGGCACAAGTATCAAATCAGCGCTCTTTTGAATAAGGTATGCCGATGGATTTAGGGGCAATCGCTTTACCGATAAACCCCGCCAGCAATACCACCGTTAGAATATAAGGCGTCGCCTGCATCAGCTGTGCCGGAACTTCACCTATCAGCGGTAGTGGCACGCCTTCAAGACGCACTGTCAGTGCCTCTAAAAAGCCAAACAACAGACAGGCCAGCAGTGCAGTTTTAGGCCGCCACTTACCAAAAATAAGCGCTGCCAGGGCGATATATCCTTTACCCGCAGACATCTCGCGGATAAATGAGGCGTTTTGCGCGATAGAGAGGTAAGCACCTGCTATGCCACAGAGCAGCCCGGCACAAATAACTGCACGATAGCGCAACCAAAACACTGAAATACCTGCAGTATCTACTGCTTGCGGGTTTTCACCTACTGCGCGTAAACGCAGCCCAAAACGAGTTTGATAAACCAGCCACCAAGTGACAGGAACGGTCATAAAAGCGATGTAAACCAAGGCGTTGTGACCACTGATCAGCTGAGTATAAATAGTCCCCAACACTGGAATATCCGCCACCGCCAGCGCGCCCGGCAGGTCTATAGAAAAGAACCGGGCGTCACCGCTTAACAGCGGCGTCTGTCCACCCTGATGAAACCAGGCGATCCCCAGTGTTACCGTTAGACCCGAGGCCAGAATATTAATCGCCAGACCACTGACTACTTGATTGCCCTTGTGGGTTATACAGGCAAAACCGTGTAGCAGCGCCATGCATATCGATACACTTATCGCCGCGCCCAGACCTAACCAGGCCGAACCGGTAACTGCGGCGATGGCAGCTGCTGCGAAAGCCCCCGCCAGCATTTTGCCCTCCAGTCCTATGTCGACAATGCCCGAGCGCTCGGAGAACAAGCCGGCCATAGCACAGAGAATTAACGGCGTGGAAACTCTTATAGTTGCATCTAAAGTAGAAACCGCTATCAGCATAAAATCAGACATTTGCGCGCTCCTTAGCTGCAAAGAACTTCATAAACAGCTTCTCTATAGTCGGTTTGATCATCAGTGACAGAGCACCACAGAACAAGATAACCAGCCCCTGAATAACCACCACTAAATCGCGGGTAATAGAGGGAACTTCGAAGGATAACTCTGCTCCTCCCTGATAGAGAGCACCAAACAGTAAACTGGCGATGATGATTCCGACAGGATGGTTGCGTCCCATCAGTGATACGGCGATGCCTGTAAACCCGGCACCCGCTACATAATCCAACAGCACTCGGCCCTGAGCACCCATTACTTCATTAATACCGACCATTGCCGCCAGGGCACCGGAAATACACATTGTAATAACGATAGTGCGTCGGGTATTAATCCCTGAGTACACTGCGGCCTGCTCGTTAAATCCAATCATGCGGATGGAGTAACCTAAACGGGTATGCCACAGCAGCAACCACACCAAGACACAGCAAATCAGCGCCAGGAACAGCGCGATATTCAGTGGACTATTGGCTATATTCACCCCAAAGACGGCAAACACATCTTTCATAGAGGGCAGTATTGCAGCGTCGGCTAGCACCCGTGATTGTGGAGACATACTGCCAGGCTCGATCAGTACATTTACCAGCAGGTAGACCATTAACGCCGAGGCGATAAAGTTAAACATTATGGTAGTGATTACTACGTGCGAGCCGCGATAGGCCTGCAAATAGGCGGGAATAAACGCCCAGGCAGCACCAAATGCCGCCCCCGCTGCAATAGCAAAAGGTATCAGCGCCCACCAGGGCATAAAGCTATCTAAGCTCATGCACATCAAGCCGACACCCAGACCACCTATGTAAGCCTGGCCCTCACCGCCGATGTTAAACAAGCCGGCGTGAAAAGCCACAGCGACCGCCAACCCGGTAAAAATGAAATTGGTGGTGTAGTACAAGGTATAACCAATACCTTCTGCGTAACCAAAAGCGCCGGTAATCATCCACTGCACAGCTTCCAGTGGGCTCTCTCCTATCAACAAGATAACAAATCCGGAAACAAGGAAGGCCAGGCAGACGTTAATTAACGGAATCACCCCTACATCTATCCAGGTAGGTAAAGTCTTATTACTCATTATGAAACTACCCCAGTCGTAGAGTTATCGCTGTCACCACCACCGGCATTTCCCATCAACAATCCAAGTTTTTGTGCGTCGGCATCTACAGCAGCCATTTCTCCGACAATACGCCCTTCAAACATAACCACTATTCGATCACACAAAGACATAACCTCTTCCAATTCCACTGATACCACTAACACCGCATTACCCGCATCGCGCAAGCTGACTATTTGCTGATGGATAAACTCTATCGCGCCGATGTCTACACCTCGGGTAGGTTGACCCACCAACAGTACTTTTGGTTGCCTCTCGATCTCCCGGGCAATACAAAGTTTTTGCTGGTTACCACCAGAAAAGTTCGCCGCTTTCAGATGCGGATTATTAGGGCGAACATCAAACTGCTGCATTAAACTTGCACAGTGTTCGGTGACGGCTGCATTATCCATCAACAGTCGACCGTTAAACTCCGGCTCGTCCTGAAAGCCCATAATCGCGCATTCTCTGGCACTAAACTGGGTAACCATTCCCTGCTTGTGTCGATCTTCCGCCACATGCCCCAGGCTTAAATGCCTGAAGTCTTTAGCGTTAAGTACATTATTTTTATCAATGTTTACCCCATTGAGGACGACACTGCCGCGCTGCACTGCACTGATACCACTGAGTACATCCAGCAACTCCGTCTGTCCATTACCGGAAACCCCAGCTATGCCGAGGATTTCACCGGCGCGCACTTGTAGGCTGACATCGTCCAGACGGGCTATGCCAGCACTGTCCAAAAGGGTTAAGTTTTTAGCTTCGAGCAGTACTTGCTGAGGTTTGGCCGGTTCTTTATCGACTCTTAATAGAACCTTGCGTCCAACCATCAACTCCGCCAGCTCTTCTTTATTTGTTTTCGCCGTCTCGCGGGGGGCGACCATAGTGCCACCGCGCATTACCGTTACTTCATCGGTAATTGCGATAATTTCTTGCAGCTTATGGGTAATCAACATGACACTCACACCGCGTTCACGCAACGCCTGCAAAATATCAAATAACTGTTGCACTTCCTGTGGGGTTAAAACCCCAGTGGGCTCATCTAAAATCAAGATTTCTGCGCCACGATATAGAGCCTTTAGAATTTCTACGCGCTGCTGCAAACCAACCGCTAAGTCACCAGTCATGGCATCCGGATCAACCGCTAAACCAAATTCTGTAGATAGGCGCTGCAATTCCGCCCTGGCGCTTTTTTTGCTTTGCTTCAGGGAACTGCTCTGCTCTGCTCCGAGCATCACATTTTCCAACACAGTAAAAGTATCAATCAACATAAAATGCTGATGCACCATACCTATACCTGTAGTTATCGCATCCTTGGAGGAGTGAATACTGGTTAATTTTCCATTGACCCATATCTCTCCACTGTCCGCTTCATAGAAGCCGTAGAGAATACTCATCAAGGTTGATTTTCCCGCTCCATTTTCGCCAATGATGCCGTGAATGCTGCCTTTGGCAACGATCAAATCCACATCTTTATTAGCTTTTACCGGACCGAAACTTTTATTGATTTTACGTAAATCAATTGCAGGTGACCGAGCGGCCCCCTGCGAGGTGTTATCTTGACTTAACATCAAATAATCACATTCTTATTATTATAGTGAAGGGCATTCGTTGTTTGACATATAATCATGTACAACAATTTTTCCGGAGATGATATCTGCTTGGGCTTTTTCTACTGCCGCTTTCATATCCGCTGTAATCAAATCTTTGTTGTGCTCATCATCCGCCCAGGCAACCCCCCCTTCAGCCAGACCTAAAACATTCACCCCCGCCTGCCATGATCCCTCTTTAACACCTTTAAAGGCGTTGTAAGCTGCTACACCCACTTGCTTAGTCATAGAGGTCAGCATAGTACCCGGATGCATATGGTTTTGGTTTGAATCTACACCAATGGCATATTTTCCAGCATCTTTAGCTGCCTGATAAACACCGACACCTGTTCCACCAGCTGCGGCAAAGACTACATCCGCACCACGGTCAAACTGGCTGCGCGCCAACTCTCCGCCTTTTACCGGATCGTTCCATGCTGAAGGGGTTGAACCCGTCATGTTGCTGATCACGTTAACATCGGAAACTGCATATTTTGCACCTTGTGCATAACCACAGTTAAAACGACGAATCAGCGGAATATCCATACCACCGACAAAGCCTACCGCTTTAGTTTGGGATTTCATTGCCGCCAACATACCGACCAGGAATGAACCTTCATGCTCTTTAAAAACGATAGACTGGACGTTTGGCATAGACACTACTGCATCGATGATGCTGAACTTAGTCTCTGGAAAATCTTTTGCTACTTTTTCAAGAGCGGTTGCCTGTGCGAAACCAATAGCTAGTACTGGGTTAGCTTCACGCTGGGCCATTTTACGAATAGCCTGTTCGCGCTGCGACGGGTTAGTCACCTCAAATTCACGGTATTTAATACCCGTCTCTTTTTTGAAGCGCTCTACCCCTTCGTATACTCCCTGGTTAAAGGATTTATCGAACTTACCACCCATGTCAAAAACAACAGCAGGCTTTAGTTCAACTGCGACTGCAGACGATGCAAAAGCTACAGCTGCTGTTAACATTAATAGTTGACGTTTCATTGAAATCTCCGTGATCAATTTGGTTTATTGTTATAGATTGCTGTATTGGAAAAATGCACTGCTGGTATCAAGCTTTGGCAGATACTCACTGGCTCCACAGCTATTACTTTTGAACGAACAAGCAGTTAAACAAATTCACTACATGTTGTACACATACAAACACAATCCCCAAACAACCAACAGGGAATTGTGCACAATATACTAATGAATTTCAGCCAACTTTCACATATTTTTTTCCATTTGGTCTAATATTGAGCACAGAACTTCGATGAACTATTGGTTTAAATGCGCTTTTTTATTTTAAATCACTAAAAAAATTACATTGTTTATAAATTCTAATGTATTCGCGGCCGCTGCTGGCGTAAAATACTTGCACACTTATAGAACCTAGCCTCATATCATCAGGTCATCCAGGAACCCATCTGTAATGAACAACAAAACCTTGCTCTCTATGATCAGCCTCATTGGCTGTTTGATCGCCAATCCCGTTAATGCCGCCAGTCTCTCTAAAGCACAAGCTGCTATACAAGCCAAAGATTACAAAACTGCATTGCACGAATTAAAGCCACTGGTTGATGCCGGCAAGCCTGCAGCTACTAATCTGCTGGGCAAAATGTACCAAAACGGCTGGGGAGTCCCCGCCAGCATCGATCGTGCTAAAAGCTATTACAAGAAAGGCGCCCGCAACGGCCACATAGACAGCGTTAATAGCCTACGGGCGCTGGATGACATCCAGTACTTAAAAGAATTAGAACTGATTAAACAAAAAGCCAGCGCCGGTAACGCCACCTCGCAGAACCGTTTCGGTGAAATGCTCGAATATGGCTTTGGGGTAAAACGAGACCTGAAAGCGGCTTTTACCCAGTACCAACTGGCAGCTGACCAAGGCTACGTAGTAGCGCAACACAATGTCGGACGCAGTTACAACTTCGGCACTGGGGTTGCACAAGATTATGCAAAAGCAGAAAGCTGGTATCGGATTGCCGCCAACAAAGGCTACAACCAATCAATGTTCTACTTGGGCACTCTCTACGCTACCGCTCACGGTCAAGATAACAGCAGCAGTCAGGACATTATCGCTTTTGCCTGGATGAACAATGCGGCAGCTCTGGGTGACAGTACCGCCGCTTCAATCGAGAACCGATTGTTAATGAAGTTAAAAGAAGAACAGATTGAAGAGGCCAAAGAGCTTGCCGAAAAATACAAAACAATCTACGTCATCCCCTTTCAATAACCTGTTCTGCTCTGCTGTCAGCGTATAGCTGACAGCATCCCAACTGGAGCAGTGGTACTTTTATGACCCGAACATTCGATCAGAGTAATACCAGCCATGCTACGCTACTGCGGCGCTTAGGTGCTATTGGCTATGACATATTACTGGTATTTTCCCTGGGGCTTGCAGTGACCGCTGTTTGGCCTCTTTTGCCAGGCACCGGCACAGCAACTGGCCCAGCTTTTAAATCCGCTCTTTTTATCAGCTTTTTCTGCTTCTTTGGCTTTTTCTGGACCCGATCAGGGCAAACCATTGGTATGATGGCATGGAGAATCAGGGTTCAATCAAAAGAGGGAATCGCCATCAGCTGGACTCAGGCGCTGATCCGTTTCCTAGTCGCTATATTGTCAGCCAGCTGTCTGGGAGCAGGTTACTTGTGGATGCTGGTAAGTGATGAAAAGCTGACCTGGCAGGACATGCTGTCCAATAGTGAAGTTGTCTACCTGCCTAAAAACAAATCCTAATTCAGTAGACTCATGCTGAAACGCTAAAAAACAACGCTGCAAACACCTTAGCCAGTCACTTGATCTGCTCGGTTTTGTTGCAGCCGTGCCGCTATTCCCCCACCTGATTACATGAACTGCACAATGGTACACAGCTGTTGTTAACTCTGTTCCCCACTACACTTTGGAGCGCCACAGCAGCACAAGCCCCAACAACAGACAGATAACTATTGGCGCCAGCACCGCGACTAACGGCGGTGTACCTATAATAGCACTGACCTGGCCGAGGATATCTTGTAGGAATTTAAACACTAAGCCGGTGATCACTCCCGCTATAATACGCTGCCCTACTGTGACACTGCGCAGCGGCCCAAAGATAAACAAGATACCTATCAGTACCAGCGCGATCACCGTTAGCGGCTGAAACAGCTTGCCCCAAAACGCCAGGAAGTAGCTATCCGCCTGCAAATCTTGGCGATACAAATAATGAGAAAAAGTCCAGAGCGCGCTCAGCGATAGATCCCTAGGCTCAACGACTAAAGCGGACAACAGTGCGGGCGACAAACCTAAGCTCCACTGCTCATTACGCTGTTGCGAAACAGCGGTACGCTGATCATAAAACCGGGTTTTGCTGACATTTGATAGCAACCAATGGTCTTGCAAGTAGCGACCAGACTGGGCAAAACTGCTCTCTTCAAGCACCCCTTGCTGATCAAACTGAAAACGCGTTACTCCCTCTATGCGCCCTCCGGGCACTACCGCGTTAATATGAATAAAAGTATTCCCCTCTCTATGCCAGACACCGTATTGTGAGTGCAATGCCTTACCGCCGGCGTTGGCCAAAGCTTTCTTTGACTGCGCCACTTGCTCAGTGACCGGAACCACAAACTCACCCACGGCCATTGAGAAAAATGCCAGCACTATGGCCGGCTTTAACACTGATGTGATAATTCTAAAAGTAGAGATTCCCGCAGCCCTCATCACTGTTAATTCACTGTGACTGGCCAACATTCCCAACCCCACCAGGCAACCCACCAGGCTACTCAAAGGTAAAAACTCGTAGAATCTGCCCGGGATCCGCAACAGCAGATACTCCATAATTACTGGCATGTTATAGGTATCTGTTGCATCGGCAATTTCATCCATGAAGGCGAAAACAAAATCCAGCCCCAGGATAACCAGTAATACAATAAAAATTGCCGATAACACTTGAGTGGCGACGTATCGATCTAGGCGCTTCATGTTATTTCCCCCTCTTTAGCAGGGAGCGGATGTTCGGCAATTTGTTAAACATGTTGCTCCAGAATTGCTCCATAAATATTAAACTGATGCCGTAACAAAAGAAGACTAAGTGTACCAGCCAAATCAGACCTATATGGGCACCTGTTTCTACCTTATCTCGAGCCGACATCAGTAGCGAAAGATAGACCAGATACAGTAGTATGGTCGGGATTAGTTGAGCGTAGCGCCCCTGACGAGGGTTAGTTCTGCTCAAGGGGACAGCAATTAACACTACGATAAAAGCTAGCAGAGGTAAGGACAATCGCCACTGCAGTTCGGCAATGAAAACTCTGTCATCAGTGTCGAATAAAAAAGCGGTACTTTTAGCGTAAGGTTCTGAAGTGTCTATGACTAATTTTCTCTGCGGCAATAAATATCCGTATTCGCTGTAACCTAGTTGTTCGTAGTCGGCGCGCCCGGGAATACCGGTGTAGCGATAGCCATTTTCTAACACCAAATAGCGCTTGTTATTGTCACCGGAGTGCTGACGTGCAGAATCGGCGAGAGTGATCTCTAACTTACCGGTTTTTTTGTCGATCTGCGCTATGAAGACTTGCTCCATCTTAGAGCGGTTATCGATGAAATTACTGGTATAGACAGTTTTACCACCGGGCAGTTTCTGAAAGCGTCCCGCTGTCAACTTATCCAATTCATTTAATGAGTTTTGCTGGGCGTAACTAACTTCGAGTGCTTGCCAGGCAATTGGAGAGATATACAGACTGAGGCTACCGACAATGATAGCGCCACCCAAGGCGGGTCCTAAAGCGTAACAGACCAAACGCTTGCCGCTGACTCCACTGGCTTTTAACACCGCTATTTCACTCTCTAAGTACAATTTCCCAAAAGACAGCAATACTCCCAGAAATAACGCCAGCGGTAAAATTAGCATCAACATGCTGGGAAGCCGATAACCTATCATCTGCGCTATGAAGATGAAGTCCATCTCCCCGGGAGTAGCCCTGGATAACAAACTAATCAGACGTCCACTGACGATGATAGGAACTAATACTAGCGCGACGGCGAAGGTACTAAAAAAAATCTCTCTAGAGAGATAACGATAAATAATCAATGAGGCTTGCCCTGTCGCTACAGTTTTAAAAGGTTAATGGTACTGACCAAAGCGGCCCAAGATAAAGACATCTAGATTATGATTAAGTTTTTGCCTGACTCGTTTAAATCCAGCTTAATGCCCTGATTACATCGCCAAGCATTTTGCCTGCATTTTTATGGATTGCGGCTATATTTAGACAATCGTAGACACTGGCAAAGCTGCTACTGATCAAGCCTGAGCTAAGTATTTTTTAGCACTAGATTCAGCTTTAGTTTATAGTGCGGCATTATCTTACAAAGTTTGCCTCAAGTCATCACTGGAGTATATATGGATTTTGAAATTATCAATAGCGACATAAGCGCGATTGAAACTGAATGTTTAGTCATAGCCCTGGAAGCGGACGCGACACTGTCGACTTCTGCGCAAATCATTGATAAAGCGGCTAAAGGATATATTCAATCGGTCATTGACGACGGTGACATCAACGGTGCATCCGGTCAGCATTTAATGCTGCGCAATCTGCCTGGAGTTGCGGCTAAAAGAGTACTTTTAATCGGTCTTGGTAAGCCAGAAAAACGCTCTGACCCAGTACATAAAAGCACTGTTAGCAACATTTTTGCACAGTTAAAAAACAGTAACATTAGCCAAGTCACTATCGCTCTGGATGACAAGATCAATAAAGATGCCGACATATACCGCCAGATGCGTTTGAGCGTGCAAACTTTCTGCGGCGAATTCTATGAATACGACGAAACTAAAAGCACTAAAGCGACCCCCTCTCTACTTGAATCTATTAGCTTCGCAGTAACTGCAGCCGACACAGAAGATGCTGAGGCTGGCATTTTAGATGGCACTGCAGTTGCCAATGGTATGACAGTTGCCCGCGAACTGGGTAATTTACCCGGTAATGTCTGCACCCCGACTTACCTGTCAAAAGAGGCACTGGAACTAGAGCAAGGTTACGAAAACATCAGCTGTGACATACTCGGCGAAGCGGCCATGGCAGAGCTTGGCATGCACAGTTTGTTATCGGTAGGTAATGGCAGCGCTGAAGATTCACAGTTGATCGTGATCAAGTATTCAGGCGGGGAAGACGGTGATCGCCCGCATGTCCTGGTAGGCAAAGGCGTTACTTTTGATACTGGCGGCATCTCTTTGAAGCCTGGAGCTGCCATGGACGAAATGAAATTCGACATGTGCGGTGCAGCAAGTGTCATGGGCACCATGCAAGCTATCGCAGAAATGGAACTACCTATGAATGTGATAGGTGTTATCGCCGCCGCTGAAAACATGCCTAGCGACAGAGCCACTAAACCGGGTGACGTCATCACTACCATGTCTGGCCAGACAGTGGAAGTACTGAACACTGATGCTGAAGGGCGCTTGGTACTTTGCGATGCATTGACTTATGTCGAACGCTTCGACCCAAAAACCGTGGTAGATATCGCCACTTTAACTGGCGCCGTGATTGTCGCTCTGGGTCACCAGACTTCAGCCGTTCTCTCCAACAACGACGAGCTTGCATCCGAGCTGATTGAAGCGGGCGAGTACGCTGCTGACCGCACTTGGCGCCTGCCACTGTGGGATGAATACCAGGAACTGCTGGACAGCAACTTCGCCGATATCGCCAACATTGGCGGTCCCTCTGCAGGTACTATTACTGCCGCTTGCTTCCTGGCAAGATTTACCAAGAAATACCAATGGGCGCACTTAGATATTGCCGGTGTCGCATGGTCTAAGGGCAAAGCTAAAGGGGCGACTGGCCGAGCGGTTCCTATTCTCTGTCAATACCTGATGAACACTGCCGCTGATCAGTTGGCTCAGGCGTAAGCTGAACACCCAGCAACTTACACAGCCTGTGGCTGTGTAAGTTTTCCATACTCCAACCGCACAGAGCACTATGAAACAAGCTGATTTTTATATCCTTCCCTGCGCCGATCAAGAGGGAAAATTCGATTTTTTAGGCAAACTGCTCGGCCGTATTCTCAGCGGTGGACACCAGATATACCTGCACTGCAATGACCAGTTCAGCACTGAGCAAGTCTCTCAGGCGCTATGGCAATACCGGGACAGCAGCTTTTTGGCAAACGCTTTAAGCTCTGAGAAAATCATTGCCCCTATTACTATTGGCTGGGGAGAGCAAGCAGCTGAGCATACTGATGTACTGATTAATTACAGCGACAACATACCTGCAACAGCTGCAAAATTTGAGCGTGTCGTAGAAATAGTGATTCAACAGTCAGACGTATTAGCACTTAGCAGAAAACGCTACAAGCAATACCAGCAGCAAGGTTTTAAGATCAAACACAATGACATGAGAAAACCCCCACAGCGCTAATCTCTACTTACAACATACAACTTGCGACTTACAACTTCCGACTAGCTACTAGCTATTGAGGCGCCAATCACCTCTGCCCAACCCCTTTTATCCGCGATATCAGTGCAGGGCCCTGGGACAATTTCAAAACATCCTTTTAATAGCACTGTCAGTACTGTTAACAGCACGACACTCAAGGTATAATTTGCCCCTTTTTACTCAGCTGCGCGCTGTTATCAACAGCCGACTATTAATGTCAGAGAACAGAAATAATGGATAAGACTTACCAACCCGCTGCTATTGAAACGTCCTGGTATAAAACTTGGGAAGATAACAACTACTTTGCCCCCAGCGGTGAAGGTGAAGCTTATTCTATGGTGATCCCACCACCGAATGTCACCGGCAGTTTGCATATGGGACACGCCTTCCAGCACACTATTATGGATACTCTGATCCGCTACCAGCGAATGCAGGGGAAAAACACTTTATGGCAGGTAGGTACTGACCACGCAGGTATCGCCACGCAGATGATCGTCGAGCGCAAGCTGGCCAATGAAAGCGGCCAGACTCGCCACGATTTGGGACGGGCAGCTTTTACCGATAAGGTCTGGGAGTGGAAGGAAGAGTCCGGTGGCAATATCACCCGACAAATGCGCCGCCTGGGTAACTCGGTAGATTGGCAGAACGAGAGATTCACAATGGACCCTGAGTACCAGCAGTCTGTTGAAGAAGCTTTCATCAGCCTCTACGATGAAGGGCTGATCTATCGCGGCAAGCGCCTGGTCAACTGGGACCCGAAATTGCACACCGCCATTTCCGACTTAGAAGTTGAAAGCAAGGAAGTCAAAGGCAAGCTGTGGTACTTGCGCTACCCCTTGGCCGATGGCGCAACTACTGCGACCGGAGAAGACTATATCGTTGTCGCCACCACTCGCCCGGAAACTATGTTTGGTGATACCGCTATCGCAGTTAACCCTGAAGATCCACGTTTTCAGAGCATTATAGGCAAGGAAGTACTGTTGCCACTCGTGGGCAGACGCATCCCGATTATCGCCGACGAACACGCTAATATGGAGAAAGGTACCGGCTGTGTGAAAATCCCTCCCGCCCATGACTTTAACGATTACGAAGTAGGTAAACGTCGTCAACTGCCGATGATCAACGTGTTGACTTTTAACGCTGAGATCCGTGAACAGGGCCAGGGCTTTAACAGTGACGGCACTGTCAATACAGAGATCAACTGTCATATCCCGAGTCAGTATCACAATATGGAACGCTTTGCAGCGCGCCGCGCTGTGGTTGCAGAATTCGAGAGCATGGGCCTACTGGTAAAAATTGAAGAAAACAATATGACCATCCCCTACGGTGACCGCGGTGGTGTAGTCATTGAGCCAATGCTCACCGACCAGTGGTTTGCCGATGCCAAGACTCTGGCAAAGCCCACTATTGAAGCGGTCGAAAATGGCGATATTAAATTTGTCCCAAAGCAGTATGAAAACATGTTCTTCTCCTGGATGCGCGAAATTCAAGATTGGTGTATTTCACGTCAGCTGTGGTGGGGACATCGGATCCCAGCTTTTTACGACGCTCAAGGCAAAGTCTATGTCGCCCCAACAGCCGAAGAAGCCAGAGTCAAATACAACTTAAGTGCCGAGCTTGAACTCACCCAGGACAATGACGTTTTAGACACTTGGTTCAGTTCAGGGCTGTGGAGCTTCGCCACCATGGGCTGGCCAAAACAAAGTGAACATCTTGAGACATTCCACCCCACCGACACTTTAGTCACAGGTTTTGACATCATCTTCTTTTGGGTTGCCAGAATGATGATGATGAGCATGCACTTGTGCAAAGATAAAGATAACAA
>ASZI01000124.1 GCA_000416315.1 Osedax symbiont Rs2
ATATCGCTAGACCGCAGTGTCATTATAGCTTGTATTTCACTGGCTCTGCTCGGACATGCGGTGCCAAAATATTGAATATCAACCAGTTTTTGTTTGAGCTCCATATCTTGTATTGCAAGCCAGCCAATAGCAATGCCGCAGCCTCCCCAAGGCTTTGATATGGCGCAGGCACTGATACCATTTTCATATAAATCAGCCATTGAAGGTAATCTGTCATCTTTGTTATGTTCTAGCAGTCGATAGGCCTCATCAGACATTATTGTAATCTTGTGCTTGTGCGCGATTGCTACCAATTCTTTCTGCACGCTAGATTTCATTAGCGTACCAGCAGGGCTATAAGGCTCATTTAACACAATATATCGGGTGTTACTCTTGATTGCTTTTTCAACTTCTAGCGGATCAATTTGCCATTGATTTTTAGCATATAGTTTGATTCTGCTGATTTCGCTGTGAGCGTGTTCCGGTGCTTGCTGAACTGATTGATAGCCGGGGGTGAAAACTATGCTATGGCTATCACTATCCAGAACCGCATAAGCAGCAGTTTGCAAAGCAGCCTGACACCCTGCAAATATCAGTATGTTATCAGCGCTTATTTTAGGCCCATACAGATTAGACACTGCTTCGCGAAGATCCAGGCTGCCACCGTTGGCTGTGTAGTCCAGCGGGTGGTTGTAATATTCATTAACCAGTTGCTCGTCACCCCTTGCCAATGAATAATCTATCAATTCTCTGGTGGTGAGAGGCTCGGTAAATGAATTGGAGAAGCTGTATTGCAATCCACCGGTGTTTTTTTTGTGTTTCTTAGACCAAGGTTCTTTATAGATCATAAATGTTACTCGTAGTTGTGTTGCTGACACCGGTAAATAGAGGGAAAAGTTGGCTTTCCCTCACTAATATCAATCATGATGACTTTTCTTGATCGGCATCATCACTACCATGAGTGAACTGCCAATTGCTTAGCATGGCTTGGCGTAATGCGCCCTCAACTACGTTGTATTCACAGACATGTAATTTTTCGCTCAGTTTTTTTGCTTGCTCAATACTGTCGTGCATTGCTTGGTCAGGTAAAACATCATCAGCTAATGCCTGCTGAATAACTTTTGGAAATTTTGCCGGGTGAGCGGTCGCCAGGCAAATGAGCTTTTCATTGCCAAGTTGCTCTTTTAAAGTATCAGCAGCGGCTAAGCTGACAGCGGCATGCGGATCTAACAGATACTGTTCAGTATCATAGATACTTTTAATTAATGTTAATGTCTGCTCGTCAGTGGCGCTGTAGGATAAAAAACCGGCACTGTATTTTTCAAATATGTGAGATTTAAACTGTATAGAACCTGTGGCCTCAAACTCGTCCATCCAAGTCTTGATAAGAGTGCTATCTGCGCCTATTTTGAAATATAAATAACGCCAAAAATTGATAGGTATAAGAATATCAATAGCAGATGAAGGGCTGCTTTGCAGTGATTGTTTACTAAATAGACCACGGCTGAATATCCTATCCAAACAGGCGTTTTTGTTATTAGCCGCCACTAACGTTTTGATGGGTAGGCCCATTTCACGCGCAAGGGCACCTGCACATAAGTTACCAAAACCACCAGAGGGCACTGAAACATTAATTTCTTCCCCAATGGTATCAACAACCTGTAGATAGCCGTAAAAGTAATGAACTGTTTGCATCATTACCCGGCCCCAGTTGATAGAATTTACACTGGAGAGTTTCAATTGGCTCTTAAATTCTTTATCGGCGTAGAGTTTACTAATTAGCGCATCTAAATCATCTCCGCCTCGGGGACAGTTTGATACTGCAAAGGGGTGTATATTTGGATGGGCCAAACACGTCATTTGCCGTTCTTGCTCTTTAGTGATCAGCTCTTTAGGGTATAGCACCCAAGCATCTAGTTGTGATTTTCCGGCACAAAAATAGGCGGTGGCAGGTCCAGTATCTCCGGTAGTAGCGACTATCAGAGAGAGGCGTTCATTTTTACGTGCTAAAAAGAAGTTTACCAAATTAACTAAAAATGCCAGGCCGATATCTTTGAACGAGATAGTCGGGCCGTGAAAAAGCTCCATTATAAAAGTATCTGAACGACTTTTAAGTGGGTGCAATGGAATGATTTCTTGTTTTTCAAAAGGTGCGTAGGCATCTTCTAATATAGTTTTTAGTTCTGATTCGCTAATGCTAGATCTGTCGATAAACAGTGATAAAACTTCAAACGCCAATTCTACATAGCTAAGATTCTTCCATTGCTTTAACTGAGCAAGAGAGACTTTTGGTAGGGATTGCGGAACATAAAGACCACCATCTGCGGCAAACCCATCCAGTATTGCTGTTTCAAAATCTACCGGCTCAGCGCCACCTTTGTTACTTATGTATTGCAGCATATTTGTTACTCTAAAAATTAAAGGGTTATAGGGTGGTTAATACATGCACATTAGGCTGTACTGGATTGACTCGGGTATTGGATTGATAGTGTTATGAGCCGTTATTGGTTTTTAGATAGTGTTGGTATACCGCATTGGCAACCATAATATCTTGCACTGCAACCCCTGTTAAATCAGCAACAGTAATCTGTTGATCATTAACACGCATAAGCGAGCTATCTTGAATAGCAGTACCTAACTCAATGACTTTTCTGTCATCGATAGCGCCGACTTTAAGTGCCTGATAAATTTCACCGCGGCTTTTACTCTGAGCAATACTGTCGCTAATCACAATATCGGCTTTAGTTAAAATCTTGCTATCTAGCTCTTGTTTCTGCTCAGTATCTGCGCCCACTGCTGTGATATGCGTACCTGCTTGTATGTCAGCAGCGTTGAGCAATGCTATTTCACTGGGAGTAGTAGTGACTATTAGGTTGGCATGAGCTGCTACTTGCGCCGGACTTTGAGCAATTTTCACATCGAAACTGTCACTAAATTCAGAGGCTAATGTTTGAGCGCTTTGATCGTTACGTCCCCAAATCCAGAGTTCTTTACATAGGCCCTGACCGCTGCCATGATCTGAAGTCTGATAGAGCGCTTGTAATTGCAGTAGCTGTTGGCGCGCTTGGATACCTGTACCAATAATACCCACAGCTTTGAGTTGTTTGGGCGCAAAGTATTTTGCGACTAAAGCGCCAGCTGCTGCAGTGCGAATGTCGGTTAAGTAGCCTTCATCTAACAAAACAGCGCAGGGAACTCCGGTTTTTTGATCAAACAACAACATTAAGCCCTGGCTGGAAGCTAATCCTAGCTGAGGGTTCTGATAGAAACCTGACGCTATTTTAATGACGTAATAATCATCATTCTTTATATAGCCATACTTTATGTGGGTATCGCCTTTGGGTTCATCAAAGAGCAATTCGGCCACAGGAGGTACAACAGTATTACCATTACTGTATTGGATAAACCCTTGTTCCATAGCCTGTATTAGATCTATAGAGGTTAGACTTTGCTTGATTTCTGGCAGTTTTATAATAGCGGTCACAATAGGCCCCTTAACTCTGTTCAATCATTTGGCAGCAGGATGTAACTGGGTTGCTATCTGCCATATGGATTATATTTTTGGAAAACTGCCCAAGATCAACTTTATTCATATGATGCTCCAGCCATTTAATGAGATAAGATTTGTTTGAGAAATGTTTGGGTGCGTTGCTGCTGTGGATTGTTAAAGAACTCCTCCGGTGTATTGCGCTCAACAATCTCACCTGCATCCATAAACACCACAGTATCAGCGACAGAGCGGGCAAAACCCATCTCGTGGGTCACACAGATCATGGTCATGCCCTCTTTGGCTAAATCGGTCATCACCTCTAACACTTCGTTGATCATTTCAGGATCTAGTGCTGAAGTCGGCTCATCAAACAACATTATCGCCGGGTTCATGCACAGTGCTCGCGCAATCGCTACACGTTGCTGCTGCCCACCTGACAACTGACTCGGGTACTTATCAGCTTGCTCTGGTATGCGCACGCGCTCTAACAGTTTCATTGCGTGTTTACGCGCTTCATCCCTGGCCGTTTTTCGCACTAACCGAGGCGCTAGCATCAAATTTTCAACAATGGTTAAATGCGGGAATAAGTTGAAGTTTTGAAACACCATGCCAACCTCTCGGCGAACCGCATCAATATCTTTAACTTGATCGGTCAGTTCGTGACCATCGACAATGATGTTGCCACTGTTATGCTGTTCCAAACGGTTGATACAGCGAATCAGTGTTGATTTTCCGGAACCAGAGGGGCCACAGATCACAATGCGTTCGCCTTTAGCTACTGTCAGGTTGATTTTTTTCAAGGCGTGAAATTCACCGAAATACTTGTCAACATTTTGTAAACTTATAACGGTTCTAGGCTCTGTGTTAGCTAAATTCATAGTGTCCTCACTGTATAATATGACGGCTCATTCTCCGCTCGAAAAGAGCGAAAGCTTTTTGGGTGCCCCAGGTAATAACTAAGTAAATGATCATCAGTGAGATAAAAATCTCATAGGGTGCATAAGTTTCAGAGACGATGATTCTGGCGATACCCATCATGTCTAATAAAGTAATAGTGCTGACCAGCGCCGTGCTCTTCATCAAGCTGATCACGTCATTGCTATAAGCGGGTATTGCCAGGCGTACTGCCAGCGGCGTGGTAATGTAAATAAAGCGTTGTACTTTAGAGAGCCCTAGTGCTGCACCGGCCTCGCCCAACCCTTTGGGAACACCGTTTACACCACCGCGTAGAATCTCTGAAACATAGGCGCCAGTATTTAAAGTGAGGGCGAGAATGCCGCAACCAAAAGGTTCGCGCAGCACTACCCATAAAAAGCTCTCACGGATAAATTCCACTTGCGGTAAGCCATGATAGATAATAAATAGCTGCACCAAAATTGGAGTGCCACGAAAAATGTAGATATAGATCATCGCCGGGGCATATAAAAACCATTTGCCGCTGATACGCATTAACATCAGCGCAATTGCCAGTAATAATCCTAAGATTCCAGAGATAAACCAGAGCTGAAGTGTTAGACCTAATCCCTCCAATAGTTGCGGTATGCTCGATATGATTAGTGAAAAATCAAAATTCATTTACCCACCTCCAAATGCTTATTGCCGTATTTCTCAAAACCCATCACTGAGAGGGTTATGATCGTTGAGAACGACAAATAGATAACACCTACCATTAGGTACATAACAAAAGGCTCTCCGGTATTTGCCGTCGCTTGCTCGGCGACAAACATCGTTTCTTGTAGGCCGATTACGGAAATTAGGGCGGTATCTTTAATCAGCGATAACATATGGTTACCAAATGGGGGCAAAGCCAGGCGCCACATAGCAGGAATACGAATATAGACAAAGGTTTTGAAATTAGAGATCCCCAATGCCCTGGCGGCTTCAATTTGCCCGGGGTCGACACCTAAAAAAGCGCCGCGAAAGGTCTCGGTGGCATAGGATCCGACAACCAGGCCGATGGCGATAGAGCCTGCCCAAAAGGGATTGATATCAATAAATTTAATCGATGGATCGAAGATATTGGCAATGGCGGTAAGGGTAATCGCTGATCCGAAATAAAATAAAAGTAATACTAAAATTTCCGGAGTCCCACGGAATATAATGGTATAGCCATTGGCTATTTTCTGCAGAATCTTACTGTTTGATAATTTTGCAGCTGAGCCCAATAGGCCAAATAAAACCATCAATACTAAACTGACAAGAAAAACTTCTACGACAATAAGAGAACCCCAAAAAAAGTCATCCCACCAACCTGTCAAAGATTCCACTTTGTATACCTCTAAGCTGTGTAATAAATTGGCGCTGAATCGTAGAGACTTCAGCGCAGTTTGACTGTCATTAAGACTGGGGAAGCTGTCCAAGAAAAACTGATCTGCTGTGGGCGAACCTGTTTGCCAGGTCCAGTGCGCTTTAAGGCAACACTCTAGGCTGAAAAAGTTTCGCCCTATGAGAATGCTATTCTATGACAGGCATCTCGCTATTAATGAATAGTGAATGGGAAATATTTCAGTGCGTATTTACCGAGTGATCCATCACTAATCAAGGTTTCTAGTGCTGCGTTAATACGAATTTTTAATGGATCATTTCCTTTGCGTAATCCGACCCCAACACCAATACCAAAATATTCTTTCTCATCGATTTGCGGGCTAACAAAGCTATAGGTAGCGCCTTCATCTTTACTGAGGAACTTAAGGTGAGCTTTCATTGGATTAGTCATAATGACATCGGTGCGACCATTAATTAGATCAAGATAAACAGCTTCAGTAGATTCGTAGTACTTGATATCTGCACCAGGTAACTTCGCTTTAAACCAAGTTGCATAGGTAGAGCCTTTCTCTAAGCCTACTTTTACACCCTCAAAGTTCTCTGCAATCGGGGCGCCGGAGTCGTCAAAGAGTTTAAAGTTGTTATCTGTTTTGCCAACCAACCTGCCGACTGAGATGCGATAAGGAGTTGAAAAGTCCATTTTCTTTAATCGAGAGTCAGTAATTGACATAGAGGCAATCACTAAATCGAATTTGTTGGCTAGGAGTGCTGGAACCATACCTGGCCATTTTTGGCAGACAAAATCGAGATCAGCACCAATGATTTTGGCAATCCCTTTGGCTACGTCGACGTCGTATCCGGCCAGTTCGCCGTCTTGAGTACGATAATTAAAAGGTGCGTAAGTACACTCCATGCCGACTCTAAGAGTTTCAGCGCTGACAGGTTGTACGATACCTACTAAGGAAAGAGCAAGAACAGCAGAGGCACAACTAAATATTTTTTTCATTATTAATTCTCCAATTGAGTACTTTACGTTTGTTCAGTGAAATTTTTTATATTGATACTTTGCAGTTGTAGAAGGTCACCATACGCTTCAAATATTACAATTGTTGTTGACTTGATTAATTGCTTTTTGGAGTAGATTTTACATAGGCCTAACTACTGTTTGCCTTTAATTCCTAGCTCTACTTTTGTAAGGACAATTAAGGGTTGGTCACCGACTATTCTGTTTGAGAGCAAAATCTGAATGCGGGCTATTTGTTACACTGCTTGAATTCAGAAATACACATTATCCATATTTAGACGTTTTGTAAATAGGGTGGTCTTATTTATATCTAGCATCGCCAGGATTAATGCTTTGCTAAGCAAATAAAAAAACCTTAATAGCGCTGTCGAATCATCAGTTGCTTTTGGTTCGGGTTGCTAAGGAGCTTGTTGTCTGCGCTGCAAAAAAGCTCTGTTGGATTTACTCTTCCAGTTTAACGAGGGTTTATGAACCCGTCTAACTTCGCAATTTTTAGAATGATTTTTTAGTCAGATCTGATTTGACCACAGCGCTGGCATTGTAAATACAGCATCAGCTTTTAGGAGGGGAGGGTGATCGTTTGTTATTAGGTACATACGAACAAGTCCGGTGCGCATCAGGCCTTCAGAGCATTCCGAGTTCTAGGCATCGACTACAGGTATGCTGGTTGCCTGACGAAAAACGATAACAACGATAACAACGAGATCAGAGTGCTCTGAATACCCCTACGGGCGGGTTCTAAAACGCTTAGATGTGCGGCAGTCAACGTCGCGAAATGGCGACGACTAACAAAGCAGATGATCGTTTTAGA
>ASZI01000125.1 GCA_000416315.1 Osedax symbiont Rs2
ATAAAACTTGACCACTATAACCCGCTAATGGGATGCATCTGCAGATCGATAATTTGCTTAAGTTTCATTATTTTTCTCAGTATTGATTTTGTTACTATCTTAGTGATTAATTAACCAAACTATAATCCCAGCAGTCCATAAATGCTAAGTATTGTCGCTATTTCACCTCACCTCACCCCACCCCACCCCACCACTTACGACTTCCAACTTCCTACTTACGACTTCCAACTTCCAACTTCCTACTTACTACTTACTACTTACAACGTACAACTTGTTAACCATGCCCCCTTTCGCATTTCAGCCACTGTGATAAGCTCTCTAGCAAACTTACAGTGGAGTGATTTTATGGCCGCAGGATGGTCCAGAGACGGCGCAGTGCAAGAACAGATAGATGCCAGTGTCGAAGATGCTGTATGGCGGGCCCGCAGTCAATTAACTCAAGGCCCCAGTTTGTCCGAGTGCGAAGAGTGTGACGGCCCTATTCCCATAGCCCTCAACAGGCCGTTGTTGGTGTTCGTCTTTGCATAGTTTGCCAGAACAACTTTGATCACCAGCAAACAACCCATACTGGATTTAATCGATCTGCCAGTAAAGACAGCCAACTACGCTAATGCATACACAATACCTGCTATGAGCGACATCATTTTGGATAGCTGGAGCGCTACAACCACTAGCAACGACAGCTTTTTAGTGATTCCCGATGGCTGCAGAGATTTGATCTTAAAAATCCTCCCTGCTGAAAAACCGCACTGGTTTATTAGCCCGCTGCAATCACAGACTCACTATCTCTCTAGTCAGACAGGTGCCTACTCTGAGGGCTACAGGCTGCGCCCTGGAACGCTAATCGACGAGCGCGCTCTTATGTCTGCACTTAGCCACCAGCAGCATGCACAGACCGATATAGCCGTATTCATAGACCAGTTCTGCCATCGCCCTGCATCCGTCAGTGAGATACTACAAACCTTGGCCAGCGAAGTCGGCACTGTCACTAAAGCAGCTGCTCAGCTAGGCATACAACCGCGTACATTACAGCGACAGTTGTTACAACTGACTGGTACTTCACCCAGTTTCTGGTTGATGTTAGCCAGAGCCAGAAAAGCGGCACGGATGCTAAACCAATCACTGCCCTTAAGCGAAATCGCCTACTTACAAGGTTTTTCCGATCAGGCACACATGAGCAGAGAGTTTTTACGCTGGTTCAATATTAGCCCGGCGAAGCTCAACCCACAATCGACCCAGTTCACCCAGCTGCAATACTCAGGCTATAGTTAAGTACTGGTATAAAACTGCACAGCAACCGAAGCTTTTTACTGCTGGCCAACAGGGCTACAAATTTCAACTAAATTTCCATCAAAATCCGCCACATAGGCAATCGTCTGCCCCCATGGCATCCGCTCAGTCTTCTGGATTAACTTAGCACCGGCTTGCAGGGCAACCTCCACTGCCGCTACCACATCCACTGTCTCAAAGGCTATTTCAAAACAGGGTCGATCAATATCGGCCGCATTAGCATTTTTGCCTGACTCTCTGATTAATTCTAACGAGGAAAAAGCCAGCGTCGTCACCCCTGTTTGCAACTCACCGTAATCATTGCCCGGGTGCAGCATTTTTATTTTCGCAGCAAACGCACGTCGATAAAAGTCCAAACTTTTTGCCACATCTGCAACGTATAAAATTGTATATTTAAACTGCATTTTAACCTCCGGTTTATTTTTCAAAGTCTCTAGTAACTCAGTGTAATGAACCTTTGAACCGCACTATTGAAGATATGCGACAAAGGCAAAATATTGATGCTTATGTCGAGCAGATGAACCGTTTCTCTAGCTGCGACAGCCAAGCGCTCTGTAATGGTCAATCCCAGTCCGCCTTTTGTTATGTTCGAAGTGTTTGATATTATTTGTCAATTCTGCAGTTGTGACCGATACTTAAAACAACTAAAGAAAAGCCACACCAGCAATAGTTTACAAAAGGATCACTATGCCCGGGCTGCACTGGTTGAGTGATATTTTTCGCCGCTACAGTGCAATCGCATTATATAGCTCCTTTTAGGCACGCCGACTTTTCAGTTATTACCAGTCAGCGCTCAGAGTCGCATAACGTTACTTACTCTACTTGTTGCAGTACTTCAAAGGTACGAGGCTAAGGCAAGATTGGACCGGCGAATAACGCAACAAATGTTTCAGAAATTAGTGTTGGCAACTCCACTGCCGGCCGGAGTTTTTCTAATTACCCTTGCTTGGAGTGAACATGTTTACCGATAAATTTGCCAGGGTAGAGTTAGCTCATACACCAACCCCTTTGGAATACTTAAAAAACCTAAGCAGAAAACTTAACGGGCCAAAGATCTGGATAAAACGCGATGACTGCACTGGACTGGCGATGGGTGGCAATAAAGCCAGACAACTTGAATATTATTTAGGTCATGCGCTACAGCAAGGAGCTGATACCGTTTTAACCACCGGTGCTATCCAGTCCAACCACGTACGAATGACTATTGCCGCTGCTCGCAAGTTAAATTTAGAAGTGGAAGTATTAATAGAACAACAGGTCTCGGGGAGAAAAGTACAGTACTACCAATCTGGTAATCCGTTCCTAATGCAGCTAATGGGCGCTAAAATTCACCATCACCCACAAGGAGAGGACGAAGAGGGAGCAGATACGGCTCTGTTTTCGATTGCGCAGCGATTGCGCGCTAATGGAAAAAAACCTTATGTTATCCCCCTGTCGGAGAACTACCAACCCTATGGAAGCTTAGGTTACGTAGACTGCGCCGTAGAGTTACTTAAACAGTGCAATAAACTGTCGCTAAAAGCAGATGCGGTTGTTCTGGCTACCGGCAGCGGAGCAACGCATGCCGGTTTGCTTACAGGTTTCAGAGCTTTAGGTTACGACACCCCGGTACTTGGCTTTTGTACTCGAAGAGATAAAATCGCCCAAGCGCAACGGCTGTTAAAAAAATCACTACAAGTTGCCAGTATGATCGGCTTTGATAACTTAATCAGTCCATCAGACATTTGCGTAGACGATAATATGCTCTCCCCTGGTTACGGCCAATTAACCCCGCCGCTGCTGGAGGCTATTGATCTGCTCGCGCAATACGAGGGAGTTTTGTTAGATCCCACTTACACTGGCAAAGCAATGGCGGGAATGCTCGACTTAATTGAACGCAAACGTTTTTGCCAGGGACAAAATATAATCTTTTTGCACACAGGAGGCGCACCAGCACTGTTTGGCTACCCGGAGATACTTGACCTGCAACCTTAAAATTTTTATTGTCATTCCCAGCTTTGCTATGTAACTATCGGCGGTTACGCGGGTGATTTTTGGCCGTTCGCTCATTGCCCCGCTTATAATTCCCGGTCAGACGGGCCATCACTTGTTGCTGCTCAGCAAAACTCAAAGCTTGCACATCATCGGCAAACTCTCGTGCTTTATCTCCACGTAAACAGGTGGCTCTTTTGCCCCGGTGAAAAATTTCATATTCTCCGTTTTTTTCTCGATAAGTAAACTGCAAGTCTTCATTAATGCTCATAAATTTTCCAATATATTTTTATTTTATTTTAGGAATTACTGCCATTAAACAAGGTACAGACCGAGAACAAAACTGGGTACGTTGTATATCAAAGCTTAAATACTCAACTTAATTATCCAGGCTTGAGCTGTGCTAAAACTGCTGGCAAAAAACTAGCCATCAACCCCACCCCACAGCGTAGACAGTGCTGACATTTGCACTTGATCTAAAAATATCCCATCCCTGAAACCTGCATCACGCATAATCCCCTCATGTTGATAACCGGCTTTATCATAAGCTTTAATCGCTGCCAGATTTTCACAAAAGGCGCTTAATTCTATTCTATTCTATGTAAACCTAAGCTATTAAAAGCATAGTCCGTGGTCGCTCCGGTAATTTGTGTGCCTAAGCCGCGCCCCCAATATTCAAGCTCGCCGATAAGGATAAAATACTCGCCTTTACGATTGAGCTGATTGATCGAGACTATGCCTGCATAACCTATCAGCTTATCAGTTTTGGCACAACATACACCCAGTTCAACGCTGTTTTTCCCCGATAGACTCCCTGCAGCCATTGCTCTATATCGGTTAAAGACTGTGGGCAGACAAGCACTAACAAGCCGTACTTTGTCACTAGTGCACAGCACAGTCATCGGTAAAAGTCGCTGGCATCCCCCAATGCAAGTTGTCGAAAATAGAATTGATCCGGTTTAATTAACATCTCGAACCCTCAATTCTATTCAGTCACCACTGCGCGGCGCATGTTCGGCGCTTAGCAATAACCATTATATTAAAAACTGCTCAATTTTTGCCTTGGGATAATTCCATTCTACCTCGGCGTATGCACCGTTAATCAGGGTCATATTGGGCGGCATATGCCCTATATCAACGTTGTACAAAACCGGACAATCGCATTGGGCCAACACCGATTGTAACGCCTGCAAATAGCTCAGCCCGGCACTGTCAATTTGCGGTGCACTACTGCGACCTATTAAAATTCCATTTAAATGACTAAAAAGCCCCTTGAAACGCAGATTTAATAGCGCTCTGATCAATTCACAGGGAGACATCTGCGCATTTTCGAAATACAAAATCATCCCCTTATCTGCAAATCGCTGCTGCAAAGTATCTATATCTAAATAACAACAGCCAAACAAATGCAAGATAGTACCCAGGCAGCCACCAATAAGCCTGCCGCTAAAGCTAACCGCTGTAGTGCGTGGGTGCAGGCAAAGCCATGCAGTGGGTTCGGTTAAGCTTAAACAATGCTTGGGATCATCCTCAAAATCACCAAACTCTAACTGGTATTTTTCAGAGGATAACTGGATAAAACTTGTGCCTGTAGTACTCGCCAGATGCTTCAAAGTGTTAGCAGTCAGCGGATCACACTGATTGATGCTAAGATCTATAAAATTGGCACAGTGAGCACTGGCCCACCCACAGCGCGCGCTGATCACTACACTAAGTGTACTGACATCGGAAAAACCAAAGATCCACTTTGGCGTAGCGCGACTAATTTTTTCATAATCCAACAGATCCAATACTTCCATTGCCAGCTCGCCGCCCCAAGGAGGTGCAATTGCCGCTATAGAATCGTCCAACAGGAAATCCATCAACTCTTGGGCACGCAGCTCTTTGCTGGCACTGACATGTAATTGATCCTCTCTCAGGCAGCTTCCTTCAATTATTTTAAAGCCTCTGCGCCTAAAATCTGTAATCACTAAATCCAGACGCGGATGAATCGCCTCAGGTACCCCTGAGGAAAAGGCACTCAAGGCAATGGTACTACCCAAGACAAGCGGCGCTGGATAAATCATATAACTCCCAGAGAGGTTTTCATGCTTAAGATATTGAATACACGACTAAAGATACAGGAAATTATTTTAGGCAGATACAAAAAAGCCCGCTATTGCGGGCTTTATAATGGCTAACTTGAGCGTCAGTGGTCAATCCTCTGAAGCAGCCTTTTTCTCATTTTCGTAGATTAAGATAGGTTTATTACTACCTTCTATAACCCCTTGGTCTATGACTACCTTAGTGACATTATCTATTGAAGGCAATTCATACATAATATCCAGTAGCGAGCCCTCTAAAATAGATCGCAAGCCACGCGCGCCCGTTTTACGCTCCAGCGCATTAGCGGCAATCGCCACCAACGCCTCTTCCCTGAAATCAATTTCTGCGCCTTCTAGCTCAAATAATTTACCATACTGGCGAACCAAGCTATTCTTTGGCTCCGTCAGGATTTGAATCAACGCGTCTTGATCCAACTCTTCCAAGGTAGCAATCATCGGCAGACGACCCACAAATTCCGGAATCAAGCCGAATTTAACCAGATCTTCAGATTCAATGTCACGCAAAGTCTCGGACAGGGAACGGGCATTATCTTTGCTTTTAACCACAGCGTTAAATCCGATAGAGCCCTTTTCAGATCGATCGCTGATAATTTTTTCCAAGCCGGAGAACGCTCCGCCACAGATAAATAATATGTTAGAGGTATCTACCTGCAAAAACTCTTGTTGAGGGTGCTTGCGCCCGCCTTGAGGTGGAATAGAGGCAACAGTACCTTCAATCAACTTCAACAGCGCCTGCTGTACACCTTCACCAGAGACATCACGGGTAATTGACGGGTTGTCTGATTTACGGGAAATTTTATCAATTTCATCTATGTAGACTATACCGCGCTCAGCGCGTTCGACATCGTAATCACATTTTTGCAGTAACTTCTGCACTATGTTTTCAACGTCCTCCCCTACATAGCCCGCCTCTGTTAAGGTTGTGGCATCTGCGATAGTAAAAGGTACATTCAACATACGCGCCAAGGTCTGAGCCAGCAGCGTTTTACCACTTCCCGTTGGACCTATGAGCAATATGTTACTTTTACTTAACTCAACCGAGTCATCATCTTTGTCTTTGTTGAGAGCCTGAAAACGCAAGCGTTTGTAATGGTTATAGACAGCAACTGACAAGACCTTTTTAGCTTGCTCTTGGCCGATGACGTAATCATCTAATTTGATGCGTATCTCTTGGGGGGTAGGCAACTGATCAGATTCAACAGGTGCCTCTTCAGCGTTACTGATCTCCTCGCGAATAATGTCATTACACAAATCGACACATTCGTCACAGATGAAAACTGAAGGCCCAGCAATCAACTTTTTAACTTCATCTTGGTTTTTACCACAAAAAGAGCAGATTAACTTGCCGCCCTTGCCTTTATCGTCGATGTTATCACTCATTCGACTTCCTCATTTACAGTGCTATATCTATATCTGAATGACCACTGGACACAACAGTACGGGTCCAGATACTCTCAATGAAGACTTTAGCATAAAATTCTTGCTCAAAACCTTCAGAAAAATCTCTATTTAACAGTATAGCTCAAATTTAAGGCCTTTAAGCTATACCATTTCAATGATTCTACACAGTGCTCGGACGCTGTTCGATGACTTCATCCACCAAACCGTACTCGGCTGCTTCTTTAGCGCTCATGAAATTATCACGATCCGTATCGCGCTTGATTATGTCAATGTCCTGACCGGTGTGCTTGGCCATTAGATTATTCAGCTTCTCTCTGATCGACAAAATCTCTTTGGTATGTATTTCAATATCCGTTGCCTGCCCCTGGTAACCTCCCAGTGGCTGGGGAATCATAACTCTTGAATTTGGCAGCGCAAAACGCTTGCCCTCGGCGCCTGCTGTCAGCAAAAAAGCACCCATACTAGCGGCTTGCCCTAAACATATAGTACTGATGTCCGGCTTGATAAACTGCATAGTATCGTAGATAGACATACCCGCTGTTACCGACCCACCGGGTGAGTTGATATACAAGTGAATATCTTTATCGGGATTTTCTGCCTCTAAAAACAACATTTGCGCGACAATTAAGTTCGCCATATGGTCTTCGACTTGACCGACCATAAAGATAACGCGCTCTTTCAGTAATCGGGAATAGATATCATATGAGCGCTCTCCCCTGGCGGTCTGCTCTACCACCATAGGCACAAGAGCTGCACTAGGGTCAAAACCAGAACTACCTTGAAAAATACCTGACATGTAAACTCTCCTTCAGCGGATAAAACAAAAAAACGATAGCCAGTTCACACTTACTATCGTTTTTTAAAATGACTAAACAGCACAAAATGTGTGCATGTGTTTACTCGGCGCTAGCTTCGTCTTCTGCTTGAGGCTGTGCCGCAGGCTTAATCGCCTCTTCATAGCTAACAGCTGTTTCATTAACTTTAGCAGAACTTAGTAAATGATCAATTACTTGATCTTCAATAACTAAGCTTTTCACTTGATTGAGCATGTCATCGTTGCTGTAGTAGTAATCAACAACTTCTTTAGGGTCCTGGTAAGTCTGAGCCATCTCTTCGATTGTGCTGCGAACACGCTCGTCATCGGCCTTGATTTCTTTACTCTTGATCACTTCTTGAACCAACAGACCAACAGAAACTCGACGTTTAGCCTGGTCGGTAAACATCTCTTTTGGCAACATGTTGAAATCTAGGTTTGCACCTTCTCCGCCATACTGTTGTACAGCTTGCTTGCGCAAGTTATCAATTTCACCATCGACAAGTGCAGTAGGTACTTCAATAGCGTTAAGCTCAACTAACTTAGCAAACACTTGATCTTTCAGCTTGCCTTTAAGAGACTGAGTCATCTCGCGGCTCATGTTCTTTTCAACATCAGCTTTAAAGCTAGCCAAATCTGCAGAGTCCATGCCGAATTTCTTGAAAAACTCTTCATTTAACTCAGGCAGAGTAGGCTCAGAAATAGTTTTAGCTGTCGCCTTAAATACCGCTTCTTTACCTTTCAGGTTTTCAGCTTGGTAGTCATCCGGAAAAGTAACTTTAATATCAAATTCTTTAGCGGTTTTCTTACCGATAACAGCATCTTCAAAGCCTGGGATCATTGAACTAGACCCTAAGATCAGATCAACACCTTCGCCTTTTCCGCCCTCAAAAGCTTCATCGCCGATGAAACCTTCAAAGTCCAGTACCACTTTGTCGCCATCTTTAGCAGCGCGTTTAACTTCAGACCATTCTGTCTGCTGCTTACGCAGTGTTTCAACCATCTGATCAACATCTGCAGCGTTAATCTCTGCAGTCTCTTTGGCAACTTCTACGTCAGAGAAATCGGCCAGTTTGATTTCAGGGTAAACTTCAAAAGTGGCGACAAACTCAACGTCCTTGCCTGCTTCATCAGTTTTCATTTCGATGCTAGGTCCGCCAGCTGGGATTAATTTTTCCTGCTGTACCGCCTCGTAAAAGCTCTGCTGTAAAATTTCGCCGACAACATCTTGACGAATACCAGCGCCGTAACGCTTTTGTACAACTTTAAGAGGCACTTTACCTGGGCGAAAGCCATCGATGCGCACAGTTCTAGCTGTTTGTTGTACTTGTTTAACAACATCATTATCAATACGATCCGCCGGGATAGTAATGGTCATTTGACGCTCTAAGGCGGATTTCGTTTCAACTGAAACTTGCATGGAATTCCTCACAAATAAATACTTAGTGTTCATTCTAAACCCATCGAATCCGTTATTTGGACTGAGTTTAGATGCAAAGTGCCTGGCTACAGGTAAATAGCATTTGGATAGGCTATCTAACTGCATAGACAAAATTATAAAGGCGGGAATTTTCCGCCACTTGGAAGAAATAGTCAAGAAATAACACGGAGTTTATAATGGACTATTTTATCTTTTAATCACAGTAGAAGGATAATGGGGTCAAATAGTCAAAATCAAAGGCCAAATACTAATTATTTGATAATTAATATTGCAGCGAATAAACAAAAGGGGAACGATTATGCAGGAAATGGGGTGAACGACGGGG
>ASZI01000126.1 GCA_000416315.1 Osedax symbiont Rs2
GCCCACAACTTGGTTGCGCTGGCAATTAACTGTTTTCTGATACGATATATAAGGTAGAATTAGCCATCCCCAGCCACTTAACATACCAGCTTTTAGCAAATGATAAAACTAAGCCCCTATATCAGTATCAGTGACGATGAAATAGAACTCATCCCAATCCGCGCTCAGGGAGCCGGCGGACAGAATGTCAACAAAGTCTCCTCTGCCATTCACCTGCGCTTTGATATCGACAATTCCTCTTTGCCGCAACTATATAAAGATAGACTGTTGGCCCTTAAAGATCGGCGCATCAACAAAGAGGGGATAATAGTGATTAAAGCGCAATTGCACCGCACCAGTGAAAAAAACAAGACCGATGCATTGCAGAGGTTGGAGGAGTTAGTTAAATCTATAACCTTGATCGCGAAGACCAGAAGAGTCACAAAACCGAGTCGAAACTCCCAGCGCAAAATGCTAGACAGCAAAAAGAAGCATGGACAAAACAAACAACTGCGACGCAATAACTACGATTAAATAGCTCGGGCTGCCTGAGCTTTATTCAATAAACATTTGTGGCTGTTGTCCTAATTGCCAGGGCGAATATTTTTGCATAATCCCTCTAAATATCACAGAGTCTAATTGCAACCCCAGCCAAGTTTGCAGCAGTGGATAGTCACTGTCATAAAACCAATTGCGATCCACATGGGCGAACTGCCTGATAAATGGAAAGATTGCAGCGTCCGCCAGCGATAGCTTATCCCCGAACAAGTAGAGGTTCCCCTGCAGCTGTCGCTCCAGAATGCTCAGATAGCTACAACATTGTTGTCGGTAGTAGTCCAAACTATGCTCTAAAAAGCGATCTGCATATTTATATTTATCCAGCCAAGGTTTGAAATCCAGATCACACTGCTCAATCAACGCCAACTGCTGGCTCTCATCGAGTAACCACAAATCAACATCTCGCTGTTGCAGTGCCCAGAGCATTATATCTAAACTCTGCTCCAGTACACGCCCGTCACTTAAGCGTAAAACCGGCACTGTGGCCTTGGATGATATTTGCAACAGTTGTTCTGGCTTGTTTTTTAAAACCACTTCGCGCAGCTCCAGCTTAATCTCAGCATAGGCTATGGCCATTCGAGCGCGCATGGCAAAAGGGCATCGGCGAAAGCTATACAATATTAATCCTGCCATTGCTTACCCTCAACTTCGAATTGCGGGTACAAACTGGGTAAGGCTTGCTCTGTGATAGGTGTTTTCTGCTGGTACTGAGCTTGTAACTGCTTACGCAAAGCTTTAAATTGCTGCCTTAGGCGACTTCTATCCCAAGCTACTGTCTGCTCTGACTTGCCGTACAAAGACTGCTCTAGATGTTCAATACTACGCTGTAGATCAGCATCACAGTGTTGCTGCAAAGTCGCAATACTGGCTGTCGCTAGCAGCTTATTTTCATAGCAACAGTGCAGCCACTGCAGTAGCTGTCGGTGGGTGTATAGGTTGTTATCAGCTGTTAATGCGCTTAGCAGTTGCTCGAAGGCATAGGGTTCAATATCTTTTTGCACATTTTTAGCTGTTACTCTGGCGCTACCTCTAGCGAACTTCCCCCGGTACAAAAGCCAAATTAACGACATTACTACAACAGTTAGCACTGAGCTAAGCCACAGCAGCCAAGTGTTGACAGGGTTGGGCTGCAAAATAATTTCTACTGGCGCGCCACGCGGTGCTGTTATTGCTGTTTGTGGAACACTCTCTATCGCCTGGGTGGTTTTAGCAGCATTGAGCCCGGCAACGACTTTAACGGTTCTGGATTTAAGTTCCGCTGTCTCTATCTGTTGACTGACTGTATTCCACCATTTTATTTTGATCGGGGGTAGTTGGTACTCCCCTATGGCGGTAGGAACGATGGCGAAACTTCTAGAGCGACTGCTGATTAAGCCTCTGTCACTTTTTTGTTCAGATTTAATCGCCGGCTCGGGGTATATTTTCACCCCGCTAATTTCCTGCATGCTCAAAGGTGTTATCGTCTGCGCTAAGGCACCGGTTAACTGCAGGCTTATCTCTCGGGTGATGGAGTCACCCAAGCTGATCTGATCACTGTCAGCGGTCCATTTTTCCAGTAATTGCAGTTTATCAGCGACTAACAACCCAGTGCTCCCCTTGGAGTCGACCAGTTTATTAATCGTTACTTGCAGCGGCTCGCTCTGCAGTGAGATAACTTTTCCTCTGGCGGGGGTAAAAACAGAACTGCGACCCAGGCGCACACTTAATTGCTGAGCGGGTATCTGTAACAAACCTTGTTGTTTGGCAAATACCGCGTAACTAATCTCGTAAACACCGAAAGCGCGTCCGTCTTTAATGGTTTCATACTGCCGGTCTTCCAGCTTGACTAAATTGACATTTTCTATCAACAGATCACTGCGCTGCAAATTGCTGACATTACTGGCATAAGAAAACCTCAGTGTGACTAATATTTGTTCATTAACCACAGCAGTGTCTTTATTGGTGATCAGCTGCAAATGAAAATCTTGCTGCTGCTCGTCACTCACAGTTGTCGGGGATACATCGATAACAATAGCTTCGCTGATGCTGCCCAATAGGCTAAATGACGGGATACTAAGCTTACCTTGTGTTTTTGCCTGTAATTGTAACTGCCAATTAATACTCTGTTTACTGTCTCCGTTGACACTTTCAATACTGTGATTGACGGACTTTGCCAATATATCAAATTCCTTGGCTAGCAAAGTGAAATCCGGTTGTTGCAAAGTGCTGATATCTTTTGCCACTATGTTTAGCAACAAGCTTTCTGTCAAATTAATTGCCGTCCTGTCAACGCTTGCCGTCAAGCTCTGAGCATGCAGCAGTTGCGAGAATGATGCAGTCCACAGTACTGTGATTAAAATTAATTTTAACCTTAAATTGTTAATTATCTTCACTACCAACGTTGCTCCTGGGTAGGCTGCCACTCGCCATTTATATACGCTTGGCGCTTTTTTTGATATTCGTAATTAAATTTATTTCTGACCAATCTGCTGGCATCTTCCGGCAGTTGCCCCAGCCAATTTTGCAACTGCTGTTGTTTCAACTGTTTTTGTTGATCGAGCTGTAAATCGGGCTGTTGCTGAGTTTCAGTATCATCTTGTTGACTCTGTTGTTTATCCGTTTGCTGTAAAGCTTGTTTCTGACGTTGTTGCTGCTGTTGCTGTAACTTGTGTAGCTGATCAGCACTTTGCTGGTCTTGGCCCTGGTGATCTTTGCTCTGTTGATCCTTGCCTTGCTGGTCTTGGCTCTGTTGATCTTGGCCCTGCTGGTCTTTGCTCTGTTGATCTTGGCCCTGCTGGTCTTGGCCCTGCTGGTCTTTGCCCTGCTGGTCTTTTCCCTGCTGGTCTTTGCCCTGTTGATCTTGGCCCTGTTGGTCTTGGCCCTGTTGATCTTTGCCCTGTTGCTGCTTTTGCTTAAGCAATTTCTCGAGCAACGACCTATTGGCAAGTGCATCTTGCATAGCAGGTTTCATTGCCAGAGCCTTGTTATAAGCTTGCAGTGCCTGTTTATATTCACCTTGTTGTGCCAGTGCATTTCCCTGATTATAAAAGCCGTCCGCAGTATTTTGCCTGGCAAAGTTTTCCCCCGCCTGCACAAAGTCTTGATTTTTGTATCGTGCCACCCCCTGCCAGCTCTGATCACTAAATCTGTCAGCCGCACTCTGATAATCTTGGTCTGCAAAGGCTTTAGCTCCCCTCTGGTCTGCGCTGTACCACAAATCGCTCCACTCTAATGCCATTGCTGGGGCTGGCTGTAGCATCGGTAAGACAATCAAACAAACGCTAGTAAACTGTAAAAGCCAACCGCGACGAAAGCTGCAGAGAAATATCGGCAATATCAGCAATAACAGCCACTGACCAAAATCGTCCCATTGATCCATGTTATTGTCACTACTTTGCAGTTGTCGGTAATCGTCCTGATTAGTACTGAAGGCTAATAGCTGTTCTACATCACTATTGCTTAATTGCATATCTCGATAGATACCGCCGCTGTCGCGGGCCAACTGCTGCAGCTCGGATTTTATTAATTTTGCCATCACAATATTTCCCAGTGAATCTTTGGCAAATCCTTGATTGGCTATTGGAATTGGCGCCCCCTGCTCTGTGCCCACTCCCAGAACTGACAAACGAATATTGGTCTTATCCAAGATCTGACGCATATTCTGTTGAGCTTGCTCAGTTACCCCATCACTGACCAGCAAGATATCGCCATTTCTGTATCCCTGCTCTGCTATTAGTGCCAATGCAAGCTCCAGTCCCTCTTCAGTGCGACTGCCTGAAACCGGCATAATATCAGGTGACAAAGTCGGGACCAGTGAAATCAAGGTCTCAGTGTCATCACTTAACGGCGCCAATACATGGGCATCACCTGCATAGACGACCAGAGCGGTTAATCCTTGCGCCCTGGATTTCAGAAGGTCGATCAATTTAAAGCGCATTTTCACCAGTCGTGATGGCTTGATGTCTGTAGCTGACATTGAGGGAGAGAGATCCACCAGCAACACCAGCGGTTGTTGATTGACAAATTGCGGTTGAGGTAGTTTTTGCCAGCTCGGTCCCGCCAGCGACAGACAAGTGATAAGCCAAAGCGTGACCAATAGCAACAGTGGCCAGCGGGTCACTCTAGCTTGATCATTGACTAACAAGTGCTCCAACATCTCCTGATCCACCAGCTTTTTCCAGCTTTGCCTGGAGTTTTTTAGCTGCCAAAGAAAAAAGCATATCGGCACAATTAATAATAATAACCACAATAACTGCGGTCGAAGAAAATGAAAATCAGCTAACATTCCGAGCCTTTTTAGTCTTCTTTAGTAGAGTGAAGTCGCTGTATTGCATTGATAAATAAATAGCCGCCCAAACCATACTCAACAATAGCGCCAGACCTAGAGGCCAATAAAACAATGCTCGCTGTGGTCGCACAATTTTCCCCTCGATGGGTAGAGGCTCCAACTGATCAAGTAACTGATAGATTTCAACCAATTGCTCGATACTGCGAGCCCTGAAGTACTTACCACCGGTCAGATCGGCAATCTTTTGCAAACTTTTCTCGTCCAAATCTGCCGACGGGTTGACTTTCCTATCCCCGAAAAAACTCTTCACTAGCATCTCATCAGCACCAAAACCTAAGGTATATATTTTCAACCCTTGCTCAGCAGCAACAGCAGCGGCAGCCAGCGGAGTGACTGTACCGGCGGTATTGGCTCCATCAGTCAACAGCACTAACACTTTGCTTTTCTCAGGGCTCTTTTGCATGCGTTTTAGTGCCAGTCCAATAGCATCGCCAATAGCCGTTTTGCGCCCGGCGAAACCAATCTGTGCCTCGTTCAAAAAGCCGGCCAGTACTTTATGATCTAAGGTTAATGGTGTTTGAATATAGGCATTGTCGGCAAACAAAATCAAACCCATACGATCTTGTTTGCGCCTTTGGATAAAACCATTCAATACGACTTTAATGCCGGTCAGACGATCTACCATTTGTTGTCCCAACTGCATATCTTTGGTCTCCATGCTGCCGGAGATATCTACAGCTAACATAAGATCCCTGGGGCTTGTGATCAAAGGCTGCGGTTCGCCCTGCCAAACGGGTTTAGCCGCGGCGCTAAGCAGTAACAGCCAGAGCACTAATAACATGCTCAATCTCATTCTGGAGAGGGAGCGCTGCTGCAGGGTAAAAGTCTCAAGTTGTTGATAAAACGGCACCAAAAGTGCGCTCTGACTGGGCTTAGCCGGTTTGACCAACTTATAGATAAGCAGCGGTGTGAAAGCCGCCAATAATAGCCACGGCCATTGGAAGCTAAACAAGCTTATTCTCCCGTATAGATGCATCAGCGCTTGTGGCGAGTTCATTTTGTTCTGCTGCTGGGTGAATGTTTATCAAGCCCACCTGATGCTGGCTAATCCAGTTTTTAGTGGCGTGATACAGAGCGCTTCGCTGCTGGGTATCTAATGCCACTTGGCTCTCATAGCTCTTTGCCAGCAATGAAAAACATTCCCCGTTGAGTGATTTGGAAGACGCTACACAACTCTGCAAAAACAGTGCCCAGTCACTGCCGGATAAAGGGCCACAGTGCTGCTCTGGATACTGGGCGAGTGCAATGGTTTTTAACAATTTATTGATATCAT
>ASZI01000127.1 GCA_000416315.1 Osedax symbiont Rs2
GTTTTACTGTCGAGAAAAAATAAGCCACGCTCTTTTACCACCTCCATTGTCCAGCGCATTTGCCGCTGCATCGCCGTCAACTTACTTCCCATGTGATTGTTAACACCGATTAAGTGCGGAATAGCATCTATATTTTTTCGCAATGTGGCTTTAAAACTTTGCTCTGTCATCTTTGAGGTCATACCACCTGGCCCCAACGGCAGGTTGTATATCGCCTCCATCGGCGCATGCATCAAGATATCTTTATTGAGCATCGCAGCGGTATCCGCCAGTGACTTGCTATAAGTTGCGTGAGGCAAGAAGGCAAAACTCAACTCCCCGGGCAAGTTCAGAGCGGCATGGTTAGACTTGAGGGAGTGACCCATATCATCAATTAATATAGCCAACTTAGCGGTTACTGCTGTTTTTTTGTCAGAGCCAACTGAGATATTACTAGTGGCGTCATTTTTGTGTACTTGCGCGATGCCGGGCTCAGAGCCCAGCACATTAGAAACAAAAACAACCGCACAGAGCGCAATAAAACTATTTATGAAAATTTTAATTCTTTTTATCCATCCAGCAATTACAGATTAGGCTGATATATCAAGTGTTTAGTTTACGGATTGACGAACAATCACCAACCCTTTTAATAAATTAACGGCTTCGTACAACTGGAAGTCAGTTTCTATAAGATCGCTCTTATGCGCCTTGATTGATTGCTGTTCAGAGTTTTGTAAATGCCCGTTTAAATCTTGCTCTTTGATTGTTCGCGAACTCTTTCTTGCCTTCACTTGCTGTTGTTCCACCAAAATATCCGGCTCTATACCTTTCGCCTGAATAGAGCGACCACTGGGGGTATAGTAGCGGGCAGTGGTCAGTTTCATAGCGCGCTTTTCACCGAGCTGCAAAACAGTTTGCACTGAACCTTTACCAAAGCTGGTCGTTCCCATAATAATAGCGCGACTTTTATCTTGTAGTGCTCCAGCGACAATTTCTGAAGCCGAAGCTGAACCACCATTAATCAATACGACCATAGGTATATCGGCAATGGACATCTCCGCTGTTGCGGCAAATGACATCTGCGAACTAGCCAGGCGTCCTTTAGTAGAGACAATGATCCCCTCGCTGATAAAAGCATCAGAAACATCCACAGCTCCACGTAAAACACCCCCGGGGTTATTACGCAAATCCAACACTAGTCCTGTCAGAACTCCTTTTTGTTGCATCTTCTCAAGAGCTTTATCTAAATCCCTGGCGGTGTGATGCTGGAACTGACTGATACGCAAGTAACCTATACCTTCGTCAACATAGCGCGAGCGTACACTGGTTACCCTGATAATATCGCGCTTCAAACTTATCTCTAATGGTTTGTCGCTGCCATCGCGAATAATGCTCAATACTATCTCGGTGCCCGGCTTACCACGCATCATGGCGATTGCCTGGTCCAAGCCTATGCTCTGAATGATTTTTCCGTCAATTTTTATAATCAAATCACCGGGTTTTATTCCCGCATGCATCGCCGGAGTATCATCAATAGGGGTAATGACCCGAATCATGCCGTCCTCTTGACTGATTTCTATACCGACACCACCAAACTGCCCAGAGGTCTGAATTTGCAATTCGGAGTAGTCTTCTGCAGATAGATACGAAGAGTGGGGATCAAGGCCTATCAACATGCCACGCACAGCATCTTCGAGCAGTTTTGCATCTGATACAGGTTCAACATAAGCCTGCTTTATCCGGTCAAAAACTTCACTGAATCGACGTAACTCCGCCAGTGGCAAACTTTTTTCCGGGTCAAATTTCCCGCCCTCTGAACTCTCCTCATCGGCTGCGTAAGCCGTGGAAATCGACAGTGATAACACTGCGCTAACTACTACTGAAACAATCGCTCTATACATCATCTAAATCCTTATTAGATCGCAGCCATTGATAGGCTGGTCTTTTATCATCAACGCCTTGCAAACCAAGTACGCGGATTAGTGGTTTGGCCTCTGTGGCGAATTGCAAAATATAACGCTGCGTGTTGATTGCCTCCGCTATTTCCTGTCATAGCAATGGGCTCCAGAGCCGACACTGAGTCCCCCACTTTTTTAAGCAGTTGTTGGTTGTGCCCATACAACGTCATATAGCCGTCGCCGTGATCTATGATCATCAGCATTCCGTAACTGCGCAGCCAATCTGCAAATACCACCATACCGCTATGCACGGCTTGCACTGACCGACCTTGTGCCGAACTAATCAATACCCCATCGTAAGCCAGATTATTTTCAACTGAAGCAAAGCTGCGAATCACTTTACCTTTGACAGGCCAAGGTAACTTCCCTTTTAATATTTTAAAGGGCCGATTATCTTTAACTTTGGCCTTAACTTTAACAACAGTTTTAGGTAAAACTTTCTCTATACGACTTATGACCTTCTGTAATCTTTTTTTATCCGCAGCTAACTTTTTTATTTTAGTACGGTTTCTCAAAATTTGCTGATCAATTTTAGCCAGTGCCTGACTGCGTTTTGCTCTGCTGCTTTGCAACTGCTGTTGCTGTTGCTGTAATTTGTGCTTTTGTGCCAACAGCTGCGCCTGAGACTGATCTATTTTACTGCTATTAGAGTCGTGTTCGTCCAACAGTTGACGATACGCAAGAACTTCAGCGTTTTGCTGCTCACGTATCCTTTCAAAATAAATCAGCATTCTAGAGACATATTCAGGATTTTGCTGTCGAAGCAGTAGTTTTAATGGCGCCTCTTCACCCATTTGGTAGCGCTGTTTTATCAAACTGTGTAAATTTTTTCGCTGCTGATCCAATTGCTGTTGCAGCTGCGTCTGGCGGCTCAGGAAACCGTCCAAATTTGCATTAATACTTAACAACTTTTTATTCAGCTTTAATATCTGCGCCGCCGTGGTGGCGATACTTTGTTCGCTAAGCTGCAGTGCCCTCTCTTCTTTGGAGCGCTTGGCCCGCTCCTTTTTAAGGTTCGATTGCAGCTTCTTGAGCATCGCCTGTAATTGCTTAACTTCAGCTTTCTCCCCCGCCACTGACCCAGCGGCGCTGACAGTTGTCGCTGACATAACAAAGAATAAGGTCAACAATAAGCTTAGTACTACAGAGCGATATTTGGCGTATTTAGCCTTTTGCAACTAGGGAGACCCCTGTCATTTCAGTCGGCTGCGGCAAGTTCATCAACTCCAGTATGGTGGGTGCCAAATCGCAAAGTGCACCGCCATTGAGTGTTAAGCTAGAGTTTTTAGGTCCGTCATAAACCAGCCCCACCGGGAAGATAGTGTGGGAGGTATGTGCCTGACCTGTCTCGGGATTTAACATCATTTCGACATTGCCATGATCGGCTGTTACCAAGGTCTCACCTTGCACTTCTCGCATCGCCGTCAATACTTTACCTAGTGCCAGGTCAACCGCTTCTACCGCTTCTACCGCGGCGGAGAAAATCCCGGTATGGCCGACCATATCAGGGTTGGCAAAGTTACAGATAATCAAATCGAACTCTTTGGAACGAATCGCCGCGCAGAGCTTTTCGGTTACCTCTGGAGCGCTCATTTGCGGCTGCAAATCATAAGTCGCAACATCTGGTGAGGGAATTAATATTCGCTTTTCTCCCGGGTACTCGCTCTCCTGCCCGCCATTAAAGAAAAAAGTTACATGGGCATATTTTTCAGTTTCAGCGATGCGCAGCTGCGTTTTACCTAAGTTTGAAACATACTCGCCAATATCGTTGCTGATCGGGGAGGGAGGATAGGCACAGCTAGCGGGGATATCTGCTGCGTACTGCGTCAGCATGACATAATCCGATAAGGCAATTTGCACAGGACGTGAGAAACTGTTGAAGTCGGGCTCGACAAAAGCGCGGGTAATTTCACGAGATCGATCCGGGCGAAAGTAAAAACAAATCAAGCTATCGCCGTCAGCCCCCCGAGCATCCAAGCCATTAATACAAGTAGCAGTAACAAACTCATCATTTTCACCGCGCTGATAGGCATCTTGCAACGCTTGTACTGCACTGTCTGAGTGATACTCTGCCCTGGCATTTGCCATAGCGTTATACGCTTGCTCCACCCTGTCCCAACGATTATCCCTGTCCATGGCAAAATATCGCCCTACCACAGTCGCAACTGCGCCCTGTTCGAGCTTTCCCGAAAGTTCACAAAACAACTGCTGTGCTTGTTGTAGGGAGCTCTCGGCTGATCTGGGAGGCATATCACGACCATCGAGAATAGCGTGCAGGTAAATTCTTTTTGCACCTCGATCAGCGGCCATGCGAATGGCGGCAAAACAATGTTGCTCGTGGGAATGTCCCCCCCCTGGTGACAACAAGCCGCTAAAATGAATCGCCCCACCTTTGGCAACCGCCTTATCAATAGCGTCAATTAATACGCTATTTTGCTGAAAAGTCCCCTCGCTAATGGCTTTAGTAATACGGGTTAGATTTTGATAGACAACACGTCCGGCACCAATGTTCATATGCCCTACTTCCGAATTACCCATTTGCCCCTCGGGTAATCCAACCGCGGCACCTGAAGTTTCAATCAAACTATTTGGATTGCGTGCCATTAACGCATCCCAGATCGGGGTATTAGCGGCTGCTATAGCAGATGAATCTGTTAGCTCGATGCCAAAGCCGTCGAGTATAATTAATGCGGTCGTAGAACTTGTGCCTGTCATGTGTAACTTTTCCCTCGAGGATTTCCAGTGGCTCAACTTACAGATATCTGCCGATTTAGCGCAAACTCTAATCAGGCAACATCATTGATACCCGACATTATTTTTTGTCGACTTAGTTGCCATGTCGCCTAAATCTAAGGACTTATCCTACCGAAAAAAGCGCAGCGCTAAAAGTAAACAAAGCACTTATTGCGCTTTATCTGCTGACTATAATAGACAGAGCTTTTTAATTGCCAAACTATAACTCAGACCTCTATGGCCTTTCAGCTGTGCTTTGCCAGTGTCAAGATCCAATCTTGTCAGGGTGTCACACAATGATCCCCTGCAGCTATAGATAAAATCTGTGCCTCTGTCACTGTATTTTTTACCGATATTGTCACTAAAAAGCCTTACCAGTATGGATATCCCCATGTATACTTGGCCGCTGTTATTTTTTTCGGATTAAGGTAAAAATGGAACAAATCATCGAATTTATTACTAATAACTATCTATTAGTAATCGCCTTCTTGTTAGCTCTAGGGATGCTGCTGTGGAGTGAAAGCAAAAAAGCGGGCGCCTCTGTCAGCACCACTGAAGCTGTGCAACTCATGAACAAAGAAGATGCGATTCTCATAGACATTCGCAGTAAAAAAGAGTGGGAAACAGGTTCAATCACCAACTCCACACATATCCCTCTAGTCGATTTTGACAAGCGTATCTCTGAGTTAGAAAAATACAAGAGCCGCAACGTTATTGTGGTTTGCAATATGGGTCAGTCTTCTGGTACTGCCTGCAAGAAACTCATGGCTGCTGGCTTTGAAAAAGTGGTGCGTTTAAAAGGCGGTATTGCCGAGTGGAAAGCTCAAAACTTGCCCATTGTCAAATAACATGCACAAAGTAGAGATATACACGACTAGATTCTGCCCTTATTGTGTCAGGGCAAAGATGTTACTAGAGCAAAAAAATACGCCATACACAGAGTTTGCCATCGATAAGACGGCAAACTTGCGTAAACAAATGATGACCCGCAGCGGTGGCCACACCGTTCCGCAAATCTTTATTGGCGATAAACATGTCGGCGGCTGCGATGAACTCTATGCATTAGAGCGCAAGGGCCAGTTAGACAAATTACTTTCACTATAGAATTTTAAGGAATTACCCATGGCTGAAGAACAATCACCACAATTTAGCATCCAGCGCATTTACCTCAAAGATCTGTCTTTAGAAGCGCCTAACAGCCCACAATCTTTCACTCAAGAGTGGCAGCCAGAAATCAACTTAGAAATGAACACTCAGTCCCAGGAACTGGGCGAAGATGTTTACGAAGTTGTTTTAACATTGACTGTAACAGCTAAAAATGACGGTGAAACTGCATTTTTAATTGAAGCGCAACAAGCGGGTATTTTTGTTGTTTCAGGAATGGAAGAAAGTGAAACTCATCATGCACTGGGCGCTTTTTGCCCTAACATCTTATTCCCATACGCCAGAGAAACCATTGACAGCTTAGTTGTAAAAGCGAGCTTCCCGGCGCTGATGTTAGCACCGGTAAACTTTGACGCTCTGTTTGCACAGCAACTTGAAAAGCTACAGCAAGAAGCTGGCGCTGAAGATGCACCTGAGAGCACTGCGCACTAAACAGCTGCCGATCTCAATTAAAACAGAGCAACGGCTCTGTTTTTTTTCGCCTGATTAGTCACTTTATGAACCAACACAGACGCACAACTAGATCTTTCTCAGCTCGATCATCGCGGGTATACTGCAAAGCCATTTTTAGGAGTTTCATATGCTAAATGTAGTACTTTTCGAACCTGAGATTCCGCCAAACACTGGCAATATCATCAGACTTTGCGCCAATACTGGCTTCCAATTGCACCTGATTGAGCCGCTGGGATTTGAATTAGAAGACAAACGTATGCGCCGTGCCGGATTAGATTATGCCGAGTTTGCGCAGATGCAAGTCCACCCCAATTTAGCTGCTTGCCTGAAATCCCTGCCAGATGCCAAGGTATGGGCCATGACCACTAAAGCCACTGTTTTACACAGCGATGCACAGTTCAGTGCCGGTGACGTATTACTTTTTGGGCCCGAAACAAGAGGCTTGCCGGTAGAAGTACGCGAAAGTATCGCGGCGCAACAGTGGCTCAAATTGCCTATGGTGGAAAATAGTCGCAGTTTAAATTTATCCAATGCCTGTGCTGTCACAGTGTATGAAGCCTGGCGACAGTTAGGCTACGCCACAAAAGAATAACTGACTTTGCCGGCTACTGCGCAGCCAGAGCTATTGTGCTAGAGTGTCTCGGTATTTTTAGCTGTGTACTTTGCTGCATCGCTAATCACTAGCAATAGTGTATTTTCGCCATCTGTCGCAGATGCAATCTGGCAGATATTTCATGTGAAAGATCTAATATCATAGTTTGAATATCTGATGAAACTTTTCCCCACAGCAACAATGTTTCGCTCCAGGCTGAGCGCCATTACTTTTATCATCTTGTGCCTGTCTGCCAACTCTGTAGCTGCGGATAGCGACAGTGTCGATGAGCTATGTAAAAAGATTGGCAAGAAGCTATCTAGTGTCTCTGTCTCAGAGTGCCTGAAACTCAACTTTAACAAGCCCCGCTTCTATTCGGTTAATGGTCTGCCACTGTTAGAAAAGCATTATTTTGCCAACAGCAGTAAAGTTTACGCGCCAAAGATTCTGTTTATCGGGGGCATTCACGGCGACGAGTACTCCAGTGTCAGTGTTACCTTTAAATGGCTGAAGACTCTGGATCGCTACCACAGCGGCTCTTACGACTGGCACTTCTTGCCGCTGGCGAATCCAGATGGCTTGTTAAAGAAAAAATCGACCCGGGTGAATGCCCGTGATATTGATTTAAACCGCAATTTTCAAACCGGCAGCCAGCTGCTAACAGCTATCGATCACTGGCAACACAAAACCAAACAACGACCTCGTTACTACCCAGGTTTAAACCCCTTGAGCGAACCCGAGTCGCAGGCAATCCAGCAATTGATTGCACAAATCAAGCCTACAGTGATAGTGTCAGTGCACGCACCCCATGGAATTCTTGATTTTGACGGCCAAGTACAGCCCCCTAGCCGTCTCGGACCACTGCGCTTGCGCCAACTGGGCACTTACCCGGGATCACTGGGTAACTATGGCTATAATATTAAAGATATCCCGGTCATGACCATTGAGCTAGAACACGCTGGTATCATGCCTAAACCGGCACAAATTTCTGCGATGTGGATGGATTTAGTACGCTGGATCAAAATTAAAACCAAGTCAAAAGAGATAGTCGCTTTAATAGAACAGCAATAGCCGCCTTAGCCTAAAAGAGCACGGCAGCAACCATCTTATTACCAGCGTCCGATCCTTAGAACTTAGTCGTTAAGTTCTAACTCTTTCAATTTACGGGTTAATGTATTGCGCCCCCAGCCCAATAATTTAGCCGCCTGCTGTTTTTTTCCGCCACTGTGATTTAGCGCCGCTTTAATCGCCACTGTTTCAAAACAGGGTAATGCGATATCCAGCAAATTGCTCTGGCCTGCATTTAATTGCTCTTGCATCCATGTACTTAGCAGTTGCTGCCAATCACCGCCCCCCTCTGTCTTCTCTGCCGCCACTTGCTGCTGTTCCAACTTTAATTCAGGCGGCATGTCTATCTGCAAAATTTCCCGCCCAGCACACATAACCGTCAGCCAGCGACATGTATTCTCCAGTTGCCGGACGTTACCCGGCCAAGGTAGCGATTGAAAAAACAGCTCCGCTTCAGCGGACAAAGTTTTGGCTTCCACTTCTAGCTCTTTTGCAGCGCTGTGCAAAAAATGCACAGCCAATTTAATGATATCGCCTCGCCTCGCCGACAGCGGCGGCAAGTGGATTCTAATAACATTCAGACGGTGAAATAGATCTTCGCGGAATTTTCCCTGTTCTACCAGTAGCTCCAGGTTTTGATGGGTGGCAGTAATGATACGCACATCCACTTTCACCGAGGTGTGCCCACCCACCCTATAGAACTCACCATCTGCCAGTACTCTCAGTAGACGCGTTTGCGCCTGAGCGGGCATGTCACCTATTTCATCCAGAAACAAAGTGCCGCCATCGGCCTGCTCAAACCGACCGCGCCGGGCACTATTAGCACCAGTGAAAGCTCCCTTCTCATGACCAAAAAGCTCAGATTCAATTAAATCTTTGGGGATGGCAGCCATATTCAAAGCAATAAATTCACGTGTATTTCTTGGACTATGATGATGCAGAGCATGGGCGACCAGCTCTTTGCCGGTGCCGGACTCACCATTGATGAGCACCGTGATATTGGATTTAGCGAGCCTGCCTATTGCCCGAAAAACTTCCTGCATAGCAGGAGACTCACCTATAATTTCAGTGCTTTGCAATACCAGTTCAGTCGATTTTTCACCACTGAGCTCAGATGAAAATGCAATCGCACGATCGACGATAGCTATTGCATCATCAATATCAAAAGGTTTTGGCAAGTACTCAAATGCCCCCCCCTGATAAGAAGCTACAGCACTGTCCAAATCTGAATGGGCAGTCATTATCACAGTCGGTATCTTTGGAAAACGCTGCTTTAAATATTCAAGTAGCTGCAGACCGTCTGTTCCGGGCATGCGAATATCGCTAACGATCACATCTGGCTGCTGTTTTTTTAACTGTTCAATTAATTTGTCGGCGCTATCAAAAGTGCGTGTATTAACCAACGCTGTGGTCAGGGATTTCTCTAACACCCAACGTATTGAAGTATCATCATCGACAATCCATACCGTTGCTACATTACTCACTCAACTCTCCTCATATCGAATTAGACAACAACCCAGATAACGTCATTTTTCTTAAAATTAGTCTTTAAAACAACAACTCACAATACAAAATTGCACTTTGGTCTCAAGGCAATGGCAGCCACAGTGAAAATACTGTAGAGCCGATTTCGCTATCACACTCGATTAAGCCGCCGTGGGCAGAGACAATCGACTGGGAGATCGACAACCCTAAACCACTGCCATCGGCTCTGCCGCTGATCATAGGAAAAAACATACTACTCAAAAGCTCACCCGCTATTCCCTGACCGTTATCTATAATCTCGATCAGACAGACCAGGCGATGCTTGGTAGAACCTAAAGTTACCTGACGTTTAGTGCGGGTGCGGATAATTATTTGCGGCCTAGGCACCGGATTCTCCATCAGTGACTGCACTGCATTGCGCAATAAATTCAGCACTGCCTGAATCAACTGACCACGATCACCGCTAATATCTGGAATGCTGGGATCATAATCGCGTATTATATCGATCTGATTGGCCACCTCCGCCACTGCCAAGGTATAGACTCTTTCAAGTACAGAGTGCACATTTATCAAAGAAAATTCAGGCAGCGCCCTTGGACCTAGCAATTTATCCACAAGGTCGCGCAACCTATCCGCCTCATCAATTATTACCTGGGTATATTCCCCAAGGCTAGCATCTGCTAATTGCCTCTCCAGCAATTGTGCAGCTCCTCTTATTCCCCCCAGTGGGTTCTTGATTTCATGGGCCATGTTGCGCACCAAACTGCGGGTAGTTGCATGACGTTCAATCAACTCTTCCTCTTTTTCAATCCTTAACAGCCTGTCTCTGCCCTGAATTTCAATTAACAACCCCGGCCCGGCCGATAATTCTATGGGAGAAACACTGTAGTCAATGACTAGCTCAAGACCTTTCACAGTGGCTATGGCGGCTTCTCGTATGGTATATGGATGCTGGTCAAGCAGCGCACGGTGCAGCATTTGTTGCTCTTTGCTATTGAAAAACAGCCACTTATATATAGGTGTTGGCGCTAACCTGCTCGCGCTAACACCTATCAATACCTCGGCAGAGCTATTCATATACACAGCACACAAAGAACTGTCTAAGACAATCACGCTGGTCGTCAAATTACTGATAACCTGATTAAAATCGGCAAGCTTTGAAATAATCATATCTGTGCGTTATAGCACTACCTCAGTATTTGTTATGCTGTTGCTGAAGCTCGCTAAACTATCGCTTGCAGTCATTGGGCTGAATCAGTTCAATAATGACAAAGCAATAAATATACCAACTTTTAAAACAGAGAAAAGCACGCTGCTGGGACTTCATTAACCGTCATTATCGATCAACGCACCATTTTAGTGCAAGCTGTATTTCTCTGCCCTATTCAGGGCAAAGCAAAAAATACTCTGTGTGACACTATTGCACAGACAAAAAAAAGCCCCCGGTAAAGGAGGCTTAAGCTGCTGACGTTGTTACCAGACGATGCCGGTAACAACCTCACAATGAACCGATTAAACTGAGTAGTACATATCAAACTCAAGCGGGTGAGTAGTCATGTTGATACGATCTACCTCTGCCTGTTTTAGCTCAATGTAAGCATCTAACATCTCGTCAGAGAATACGCCGCCTTTGGTCAAGAAAGCACGGTCTGACTTAAGTTCGTCAAGCGCTTCTTGCAAAGATCCGGCTACTACAGGGATTTCAGCCGCTTCCTCAGGGGGAAGGTCATATAAATCTTTATCTGCAGACTCACCCGGGTGAATCTTGTTCTGGATTCCGTCCAAGCCCGCCATCATCAATGCTGCAAAACACAAGTACGGGTTAGCCGCTGGATCCGGGAAACGTGTTTCGATACGACGCGCTTTAGGGCTAGTCACATAGGGAATACGAATGGATGCAGAGCGGTTGCGCGCAGAGTACGCCAGCATAACAGGTGCTTCAAAACCAGGTACTAAACGCTTGTAAGAGTTAGTAGACGGGTTACAAATGGCATTAAGTGCTTTAGCGTGCTTGATGATACCACCGATGTAATACAGCGCTGTTTCACTCATACCCGCATAGGCATCACCGGCGAAGATGTTAACACCGTCTTTAGACAGAGACTGATGCACGTGCATGCCTGATCCATTATCACCAACAACTGGCTTAGGCATGAAAGTAGAAGTCTTGCCAAAAGCATGAGCAACATTGTGAACACAGTACTTAAGTACTTGAACTTCATCGGCTTTAGCCACTAAGGTATTTGCGCCAACACCGATTTCACACTGACCTGCAGTTGAAACTTCGTGATGGTGAACTTCGATGTACAGCCCCATAGCTTCCATGGCATTACACATCTGACCACGAATATCATGCAGTGAATCTACTGGTGGTACCGGAAAATAACCACCTTTAACTCTTGGGCGATGACCTGTGTTACCGTTTTCTAATTTACGATCAGATGACCAGGCAGCTTCTTCAGAGGTGATAGAGTAGCTGCAGCCGCTCATGTCTGCTTTGAAATGCACTTCATCAAAAACAAAGAATTCAGGCTCTGGACCAAACAGGGCAGAATCGGCAATGCCGGTAGACTTCAAATACTCTTCAGCACGACGCCCTACTGAACGAGGATCGCGGTCGTAACCTTGACCTGTGGCAGGTTCAACGATATCACAGCGTACAATTACCGTGGATTCTTCTGTGAATGGATCGATTACTGATGCACTGTCATCCGGCTTCAAAATCATGTCGGAATCATCGATGCTTTTCCAACCACTGATTGAAGAACCGTCAAACATTTTTCCCTCTTCAAAGAACTCATCACCCATGTCTTTAACAGGAACAGTAATGTGATGCTCTTTGCCGTGAAAATCGGTAAAACGCAAATCAACCCACTTTACGTCATGCTCTTCAATCAAACTCATCGTTTTAGACATTCGTAGTCTCCAAAGGCTTAGTTACTAAGGCGGGATATTCCGCAGGTAACAAAAATATAAAATTAACTTATCGCTTGTAAAGCAAATGCCGTGCCAAAAACTTAAAGCGAGCTATTCAAGGCTTTGCCTTAGGCCTCCAAATAAATAAGCACCAAATAAACGCAAACAGCAATTTATTGCACCAATATAGTGCAAAATGCTCAAAAATCAAATTTGCAGTGTAAATATCCTGCTTAGATAGACCTATGACATTAGCACAGTTAAATCATTCAACCGTCTGCAATCCAAGGGGCTTGGTGCTCAGTAGCTAGGATTTAAGTGTGCCTGAACTTTCAAATACTATTAAAAAAACTCAACCTAGCTTAGAGGCAAAGGACAAGTCTTTACCCGCGGGGGTTAAAAGTTTGTTAGAGAGCATATGATCAAGTCTGTAGTCGATGCCTAGATCTCGGAATGCTCTGAACGCCAGAGGCGTACCGGACTTGATCATATGCTCCTTACATCGTTTGCTGATCATTAGTCACGGTTTGCTCTTCAGTCATAGAAAGCGCCATCGCCTCCGCCACTTTAATGCCATCAATTGCCGCTGATAATATGCCACCAGCATAACCGGCACCTTCACCCGCTGGGAACAGTCCCTGGGTATTAATACTTTGGTAATTATCCCTATCGCGCTTGATACAGATTGGTGATGAGGTTCGGGTTTCAACGGCTGTTAATGTAGCATCTTCGTCTGCGAAGCCATCTATCTTCTTGTTGAACGCCGGTATAGCTTCACGTAAAGCCACATTACAATATTCAGGTAGCAAACCAGTCAGGTCAGTTAGCTTCACTCCCGGTTTATACGATGGCTGAACAATACCAATGTCGGTAGTCGCATTGCTCTTTAAGAAATCACCAACGCGCTGCATTGGTGCATCATAGTTTTCGCCCCCCAACTTAAAGGCCGCGCGTTCAAGCTTTCTTTGAAAATCAACTCCGGCTAACGGACCACCGGGATAGTCAGATGGGTCAATCCCTACGACAATTGCGCTATTGGCGTTGCGCTCATTTCGCGAATATTGACTCATGCCATTGGTCACCACGTGGTTTTCTTCAGAGGTTGCCGCAACTACAGTACCACCTGGGCACATACAAAAACTGTAGACCGAGCGACCATTGTTACAGTGATGCACTAACTTATAATCGGCGGCCCCCAAGATTGGATTCCCAGCACTCTGACCATATAAGGCTTCATCTATTAATGACTGTGGATGCTCGATCCTAAAACCAACAGAAAAGGGTTTGGCTTCGATGTAAACGCCTTTATCATGCACCATTTGAAAAGTATCACGAGCACTATGTCCAATAGCTAACGCGATATGATCTGAGATGATTTTATCGCCGTTGGATAACGTTAGTCCTATAATTTTCCCATCGACAATATCAAAGTCGTCGACCCGTGCACTAAAGCGGATTTCGCCGCCTAATTCAATGATCATAGCGCGCATCTTCTCTACCATGGTCACTAACTTGAACGTACCAATGTGAGGCTTTGAGACATAGAGTATTTCTTCTGGTGCTCCCGCCTTAACAAATTCGTTAAGCACTTTACGACCATAATGTTTTTTGTCTTTAACTTGACTATAGAGCTTGCCGTCTGAAAACGTACCGGCCCCACCTTCTCCAAATTGAACATTAGATTCGGTATTAAGGGTTCTCTTACGCCAAAAGCTAAAGGTATCTTTGGTGCGCTCACGCACTTCTTTACCACGATCGAGAATAATTGG